>NZ_DLIY01000037.1:7732-262406 GCF_002483985.1 Dysgonomonas sp. UBA7630 | reverse complement strand
ATTTTAGGACGGGACAATAAGTTTAATTGTATCGTTATAGAAATGCAACATAAATATTGTATCTTTGAAATAATGATTACATATAACTATCGACAAATATGAGAAAGAGACTAACAATAGCCCTGGTGGCACATGATCACCGCAAAGCGGATATGGTAGAATGGTGTTATTATAATTCAGACTTCTTGTCAAAACACCAATTGGTTTGTACCGGAACAACAGGAACTCTTATTAAAGAAGCCTTTGAAGAAAAAGGAATAAAAGCAGATATTACCCGTATGAACTCCGGTCCATTGGGTGGTGATGCTGAGATTGCTGCAATGGTAGTGCGTCATGAGGTGGACTTGGCTATTTTCTTGATAGATGATTTAAATCCTCAACCCCATGAAGCCGATATAATGATGTTGTTGCGCCAATGCCGTGTGCACAACGTGCCAATTGCTTGTAATCGCTATAGCGCAGATCTTATGATCACAAGTACATTGTGGGATGATGATGATTATACGCCTACTTTGCCTCGATATGAAATTTTTGATCGAAGTAAATTTGATGCAAGTTTCAGAAGGAAAAAAGACTAAAAATAGAAAAAGGTAAGCTCATAAAAGCTTACCTTATTTTTTATCTGCGAATTGGAGACTTTCTACTTTTTCTAATCTGCTTACTAATTCGTCGTATTGAGCTTTTCTTATCTGTAGTATCATGCTACAGTTCATATCGAAATCTTGATGTAAAATTTTAGGTTCCATATCTTTTACCAGTCGCATCACATCATTCATATATGGATACTCGAAAGTGAATGATGTTTCCAAGTCTACTGTTTTTTCTATAATTTCTGCCTCGGCAATAGCTTCTGCCGCTGCTTCTCTGTAGGCGACAATGAGCCCGCTTGTGCCTAGCTTTATTCCGCCAAAGTAACGGACTACAGCAATTACTATATCCGTAAGGTTATTAGAATTTATTTGCCCTAGTATTGGTTTGCCAGCTGTTCCGGATGGCTCTCCGTCGTCGTTCGATCTGAATTCCGTCCGATCGGCTCCTAGCATATATGCCCAGCAAACATGTCGAGCATCATAGTATTCTTTGCGAAGTTTATCTATTTCATTTTTGGCTTCTTCTGTAGATTGCACAGGAATGGCGTAAGCAATAAATTTACTCCTTTTGTCAGTGTATATTGCTTTCGATAATTCCGTTATTGTTCTGAAAGTATCTTCCATAGACTACAAAGATACAAATTATGAAATAAAGCATTCTTTAGACAAAGTAATAATTAATGACAGAATTTCCGAGCAGAATGATATCTGATGCTATAAAGATTTTAGATTGTATGAAATAAAGTGAAAGATGTCTAATGCTTAAAAATGGGAGGTTTTGATTGATAATCAGGGGTAAATGTTTTACAAACCGGTATAAAATAGGAATGGTTGTCTCACGACAACCAATCTTCACTCCTAACCATAAATCTAATACCATGAAAAATACTTTACAAAAGTATGTATAATTTTTTATAAAACAAACTTAATGATATAAAAAATATAATTTTAACATTAATATAATTTTATTGTTTCGTTTTTAGAATCAAAATGTAATATATTTGTTTCCGTAAATAGTTAGTCTAAATTATAACTATCTGAGTCTTTGGCTCGAAGAATCGCAAAAGAGATATTAACTATTTATATAGAATTTAAACATCGAGTTTTTATGACTAAAACCTTACAAATATTTATATTTGTTATTACTATGCTTGATTGATAAATAGATCTTATTATTCATTAAATACTTAATTAGCTCTCTAATTCTATAGCATAAATTTAGATTGTAATTGTTACAAAGCTGACACAGAGAGGTTAAGTTGTAATTAAAAGATTGTCCGCTTCAAGATTTTTTTTATCATTTAAAGAATAAATTTAGCAAGTATCTAAAAAACATTATGGCATAGTTTTTGTTTCAATATTATAAATAGGTATTTTATTTTAATCTAAAAGGCTATTAGAAATAAAGCTTATATTTGCAACATACGCAAAGAACATCAAATAAGACGGTTATGGAAAATAATTTTTCACAGAGAGTTCGCAAAATCATGGGGTATAGCCGTGAGGAGGCCGGACGTCTTCAAACCAATTATCTGGCACCCGAACATTTGATGCTTGGTATACTTCGTAATGCAGAAGGATTGGCTATACAGGCATTAAAGGATTTTGGAATAGATTTGGTTGAATTAAAAGATAGTATTGATAATAATATATTAAAGCAGCAGGAAGATGCATATCCAAACAGTGAAGTCGTATTAAGTAAAAGTACTGAAAAGATTTTAAAGATGAGTATACTTGAAGCCAGGCTTACAAAAAGTCAGGAAACTGACTCCGAGCACTTACTTCTTGCCATTCTTAAAGATCATGACAATATAGCGGCGATGCTGTTGGAAGAATATCATATGGATTATAACGGAGCTTTCACTTATATAAAAAGTATGGGTGATATAATGCATGAAAATAAAAAGCAGTCGCCTCGTATGGGTGCCGACTTTACAGATGATGACGATGAGGATGATGAACCAATAAGCAGTGGAAACTCGAACGTTGGTACACAACAACCTCGTCAGGCTACAGATACGCCTGTACTCGATAATTTCGGTATAGACATGACGAAGTCAGCTTTGGAAAATAAGCTAGACCCAATTGTAGGCCGTGAAAAAGAAATTGAACGTTTAGCTCAGATTCTCAGCCGTCGTAAGAAAAACAATCCTATATTGATAGGAGAACCGGGAGTTGGAAAGTCTGCTATCGTTGAAGGTTTGGCATTACGAATAGTGCAGAAAAAAGTATCTCGAGTATTGTTCGATAAGCGTGTTATTGCCCTTGATATGGCTTCGGTTGTAGCCGGAACCAAATATCGTGGACAATTTGAAGAACGAATAAAGGCTATTTTGAACGAGTTGTCAAAGAATCCTAATATTATATTGTTTATTGACGAGATACATACGATCGTAGGAGCGGGGGGAGCTACGGGCTCTCTGGATGCCGCAAATATGTTGAAACCGGCTTTGGCCAGAGGCGAGATACAATGTATTGGTGCAACTACCCTCGATGAATATCGTAAGAATATAGAAAAAGATGGAGCTTTAGAACGTCGTTTCCAAAAGGTGATGGTAGATCCTACCACAGCAGAAGAAACGCTACAGATATTGCATAATATCAAAGAACGTTACGAAGAGCATCACAATGTGAAATATACTGAAGGTGCACTTGAGGCTTGTGTAAAACTCACCGATAGATATATTACAGATCGTAATTTCCCCGATAAAGCTATCGATGCTTTGGATGAAGCGGGTTCACGTATGCATATTGCAAATATACAGGTGCCTGTAGAAATTGAAGAAATCGAGAGCGAACTCAAAAATGTGATAGAGCAAAAAGGGGAAGCTGTAAAAGCACAGAAATATGAGTTGGCAGCGAGTTTCCGAGATACACAACGTCAATTGATGGCTAAGCTTGACAAGGCTGAAGTAGACTGGAAAGCATCGTTGAAAGAGAAACCGGAAACAGTAGACGCCGAAATGGTTGCTGAGGTAGTTTCTATGATGTCGGGAGTTCCTGTTCAACGTATTGGTGAGTCGGAAGGCTTGAAGCTTGTAGGTATGAAAGATAGCCTGAAAGCTGCTGTAATTGGCCAAGATGAGGCTGTAAGTAAAATCGTAAAAGCTATTCAGCGTAACCGTATAGGTCTTAAAGACCCTAACCGTCCGATTGGTTCATTTATGTTCCTTGGGCCTACTGGTGTAGGTAAGACTCACTTAGCGAAAAAGATTGCAGAACAATTGTTTGACTCTGCCGATGCTCTTATCCGTATAGACATGAGTGAATATATGGAGANNGGAGCACCTCCGGGATATGTGGGATACGAAGAAGGCGGATTGTTGAGTGAGAAAGTACGTCGTAAACCTTATTCTGTAGTACTGCTTGATGAGATAGAAAAGGCACATCCTGATGTGTATAATATCTTGTTGCAGGTGATGGACGAAGGCCACTTGACAGACAGTATGGGACGTAAGATAGACTTCAAGAATACGATACTGATTATGACCTCCAATGTAGGT
This sequence comes from Dysgonomonas sp. UBA7630, assembly GCF_002483985.1. Classification (NCBI taxonomy): domain Bacteria; kingdom Pseudomonadati; phylum Bacteroidota; class Bacteroidia; order Bacteroidales; family Dysgonomonadaceae; genus Dysgonomonas; species Dysgonomonas sp. UBA7630. The sequence goes on along the minus strand of NZ_DLIY01000037.1, from coordinate 258,313 downwards.
ACACGCCAGTTGAAAGATTTTGGAGGTGGTATTGGTTTTAATAAGCAATCTGCCGCCAACAAAGAATTCTCCAGAAGCGTGCTTCAAAAGGCATTGAATAAGTCTTTTTCTCCCGAGTTCTTGAATCGTGTAGATGACATAATAACATTCGATCAGTTAGATAAGTCTTCTATCGAGAAGATCATCGATATAGAACTAAAAGGCTTCTATAAACGTATGTCGGAGTTAGGGTATACTATCGAGCTAAGCCAGGAAGCGAAGGATTTCCTTACAGATAAAGGGTATGATGTGCAATTTGGCGCTCGTCCTTTGAAACGTGCTATTCAGAACTACGTGGAAGATGAGATTGCTGAGTTAATCCTTTCGGGTGGAGTAGCAGAAAACGGGACTATAACTTTTGAAGTAGATAAAGAAAAAGATAAATTGAAAGCAATAGCAAAATAAATTTTCTTAAATATTTTTTGAAAGAGGAGTGGACGTATTCACTCCTCTTCTGTTATACAATATATAATCTTATATTTGGGATATTAAAGAATTACTATAATGAATCGGATAAATATTATTACACTGGGAGTAAAAGATGTAAAGGCCTCTTGTGCGTTTTATAAGAAGCTTGGTTTTTCAACTCCCAATACAGAAGACAATCCTGCAATTGTCTTTTTTAATAACAGCGGGACAAAATTAGCTCTTTACCCCCTGAAAATGTTAGCGGAGGATATCGACAGTTCAGCTACACCTGAGCTAAACACAGGGTTCTCGGGATTTACATTGGCATACAATGCAAAATCGAAGGATGAAGTAGATGATATATTCGCCAAAGTGGAGAGCTTTGGAGGTAAGATAATAAAAAATCCCCAAGATGTTTTTTGGGGAGGTTATAGCGGATACTTCCAAGACTTAGATGGATATTATTGGGAGGTTGCTTATGCTGATTCTTGGCAGTTCGATGAAAATGATATGCTTCTTATAACAGAGTAACCTGTTATAAGTTTCGTGCATGTCGCATCAACTCTTCTCTTATAATAGTGAGTTTTAAGCTTACTATACGGTCTGCTTTTTGAAACTCCTCGTTGTCATCAAGCTTTTTGTGTCGGCGAACAAACTCATCCAAGCTGTCGGTGTCTGAATATCCTTCAAAAATGGTGTCCTTTGCTTCTTTTGCCTTTCGGACTACATCTGCAGTCTCTTTCAATGGAGGGATCAACAGCAATGTATCCAATACTATATTGAGGTATGAAAAGTCTAATGACAACCCGAAGTCTTTATCTTCGATAATCCTTAGCCATTGGTATATCAAACTGATGTTCTCTTTAGTTACTCCCTCTATATGTATATAGTTCTTATCGAAAAGATCTTCCCTTATAGCCGATACGGTTCTGTTGAAATCGTACTTCTCTGCTTCATAATACTTATTAGCCATTTCTTCGTCACAGCCGGTAAGGGATTGTATTTCCTTTATCGATTTAGCTTTGAATAGGTAGACGCATTTTTCTACATCATTATCATTCTCTTTCAATATTTGCATGGCTTCTCCCATTGGTATGGGGAGTATTTTTCTGAGCTCTATGATCTTTTCTTTCATCTGTTTGTTTTTTACTCAACAAAGATAAAAAGCTATTGTTATCTTTACAAATAATAAAAAAGCAAGGATATGAACTCACGATTTGATATGCTATTAGCGATATACAATGACACGAAGAATGAAAAGTATGATTATGCAGTGCAGCCATGGGGTGCTACCGAACCTCATAATTATCATTTGCCTTATATGACAGATTGCTATCTGGCTCACGATTTGTCAGTAGATGCGGTCATTAAGGCATACGAAAACCAGAAAGTGAAAGGAATGGTATTGCCTGTAATACATCTTGGATCGCAGAATCCGGGGCAAAGAGAACTACCTTTTTGTTTGCATGCCGGTTATGAGACGCAAAAAGCCATACTATCGGATATCGTTTCTTCGCTGAACTATCAAGGGGTGCATAAACTTGTTATTGTAAACGGACATGGTGGAAATAGCTTTAAGAATATGATACGAGATCTGGCTGTTCAATATCCTGATTTTTTGATTGTGATAAGTAATCTGTTCGCCATTGTTCCTCAGACCGGATATTTTGAAGAAAAAGACGACCATGCCGGCGAAATGGAAACCTCAATGATGATGCATTATCATCCCGAGTTGGTGAACCTATCTGTTGCCGGAGACGGAGCGTCTAAAGCCTTTAGTGCTGAATCTCTTAGAGACGGCATTGGTTGGACGCCAAGAAATTGGGCGAAGGTCTCTCATGATACAGGGATTGGTAATCCTAAAAAGTCAACAGCAGAGAAAGGTAAGAAATATGCCGATGCTGTGAGCCGGAAACTTTCTGAACTGTTTATAGATGTGGCGAAAGAGAATATCTATTGATACAGTAAAAAGGTGGAATAATTGTTGTTGCTCTCTTTTTGTCATTTTGAGTGTAACGAAGAATCTCGACTTTGAATACACGAGATGTTTCACTTCGTTCAACATGACAAAGAAAACAGTAGCAATTATTCCACCTTCATTATCTATTATTTTTCTGTGTCGTAATCGAACCAATCAAAATAGACTTTAGCCTTACTTGGTTTCCCATTCGAGGATGTGTAGAGTCCTATCATCACCCCTGTAAAGCCACCTGCAACCTCAGTACTCAGGTATCGGGTATCTAGCCTTCCCAATTCATTGAAGTTATCGCTATCGGCTTCTGCGCAATAAAAAGCGTATTGCGAAGGTGTGCCTTCAATCTTCAACTTCAGCTTATTACTTTTAACTTGTTTTTCTCCTGCAATGTAAGAAAGAGATCCTACTTTTACACGTAATTGTACTACATGCTGATTGCCCAACTTTTTCAATAACAAGTCGTAGTGATGCGTATTATTTTGTATCAATGTCATTCCCGCTTCTTCGTTACTAGCAGATGAATTGAACTCTAAAAGAGTTTCAGCCCTGAAATCATGCTCTGTTTGTCGGCGGCAGATCATTGATATTGCCTCAGTTTCGTCTAATGTATATGGAGATGTACTGATTCTTATCCATCCTTTCTTTTCTGTCAACGAATAGTTTTCTCTGACAGGATTACGTAAATATTGCCACTCGAATCCAAGTTTGTCTGCATCAAAGTTTGTACGTATAGCTGCTTTTTCTATCGGATGGAGTGGGAGTGTAGGAACCTCCATATTTAGTGAAACAGTTCCGTTTCCGTTCACTTGTGGCCAGCCGCCTTTAGGCCAGTCTACAGGAGCTAAGAATGTTTCACGTCCCAGTACATGATAATATGCCCATTGATGCGTTACTCTGAATCCTAGGAATACCATCCACCAAGAGCCGTCGTTTGCCTGTACAAGATCTGCATGTCCGACACCTTGTATAGTATTGCTTTGCCCTCTTCTGTTGGCATGAGTCAGTATCGGATTTAATGGACATGATTCGTATGGGCCGAATATATTCCTGCTGCGTCCTATAGTAGCGCTGTGCATATATTCTGTTCCTCCTTCACCCAGCAAAAGGTAATAGAAACCATCTTTTTTGTAAATGTGGGGAGCTTCAGGGAAACGACCTCCTATGCCCCCCCAAACAAGACGTTCGGGAGATAATACCTTACCTGTTTTGATATCGATCTCGGTAACTCGGATACCCTCGTCGCCTTGAGTTACGAAATATGTTTTACCATCTTCATCCCAGAAAATGTCAGGATCTATGCTTTTTATATCCACCCAAATAGGGTCGCTCCAAGGTCCCGCTGGATCAGTAGCGGTACAGTAAAAATTACCTTTGTCCGATACGTTTGTACAAATGACATAAAATAACCCATCGTGGTAACGTATGGACGGAGCATATAGTCCTCCCGATGCAGAAACTTTGTGTAATGACAACTGCGAATCTCTCGTTAGGCAGTGTCCTATCTGTTTCCAGTTTATCAAATCCTTGCTATGATAGATAGGTAGCCCCGGAAAATATTCGAATGACGAAGTAACAAGATAAAAATCGTCTCCTACTCTGCAAACACTGGGATCGGGATTGAACCCCGGGATTATAGGATTTTTATATCCCGTTTGCGAAAAAGCCTGACTGATCAACAAAGTAGTGAGGCAAAAGAGAAAGAATGTTCTAAAAACGCTTTTCATGGTCTTTTGTTATGTGATTGTTTTTCAATTTAATATAATGAAAAGGTGACAAAAGTGACACTTTTTCCAGAGATTCTGTTTGTCACCTTTACATTTCTGTCAGATTCCTATGTAAAGATAATTTTACTTCACATTTATTGTTATAGAGCTTTTTACATCGGCAGATGATGCAGCACAATGCAATGTGAACTTATCCGATTCTACTACCCATTCGTGTGCTTTGTCATTGAAGAAAGCAAGGTCTTTGACAGGTATTGACAGTTCTACATTTTTAGTCTCTCCGGCTTTTAAGAAAACTTTTTTGAATGCTTTCAACTCTTTAGCAGGGCGCTCCATCGAAGGTTTTTGCTGTGATGCATATATCTGTACCGATTCAGCTCCGTCAACGTTTCCTTTGTTAGTAAGAGTTAGGCTTATTTTAATTTCGTCATTTTTACTGTACTCTTTCTTGTCTGTAGAAGCTTTACCATATTCGAATGTGGTATATGACAATCCATAGCCGAAAGGAAATAATGCCGGAATTTTCTTTGTGTCGTGCCAACGGTAACCAACCAAGATATCTTCTTTGTATATCTGTTTGATGCTATCTCCCGGATAGGAAATTGTACCGAAAGACATAGCACCGTTATCTTCTAACTTCTTCGGAATACTAAATGGTAACTTTCCCGAAGGATTGATGTCACCTGAAATTACATTCGCTGTCGCATTTCCTGCTTCCGAACCAAGATACCATGACTGCATCAAAGCTGGTACTTTATCCAGCCACGGCATAGCCACGGCATTTCCACTCACGATAACGATTCCCATGTTTTTATTTACCTTCAACAAGTCTTCGATCAGTTCGTTCTGACCAAATGGCAGGTCGTAAGAAGTACGGTCTCCGCCTTCGCAGTCTTGTTGATAGTTTTTGTTTAACCCTCCGAAGAATAAAACAACGTCTGCATCTTTAACCAAAGCCAAAGCTTCCCGCTTCAATGAATCTGCATTGTACGGAGATGGAATGAAATGATCGTATACGCTAGGTCCTGAACCATACCCCATTGTGTAGAATACTTTATCAGCACCATATTTTATTTTCAATCCTTCGAGAGGAGAAACTTCTTTCTTTACTTTCAGTTCAGACGATCCTCCGCCTACTGTTAGTGAGCGGGTTGCGTTTTCTCCGATTACAACAATTTTCTTGTAGCGGTCTTTAGCTATCGGGAAAAAGTTATTTGTATTTTTCATCAATACAATACCTTGTTCTGCCACTTCACGGCTTACAGCTGCATGTTCGGGTGTAGTAAAACTACCGTATGGACGGTTTCTGTCCATATTGGTTCTCAAATTTAGACGTAATACTCTACGAACTTTATCATCGAGGGTAGATATCGGTAATTCGCCCTTTTCCAACATCTTCAGATATGGTTTTGCCAGATAGTAATTGTCGTAAGCAAAACTTTGGCCCCATGTGAGCCCGTTAGTCCAAGTTCCCATTTCTATATCAAGACCGTACAATGCTGCTTCACGTGTGTCGTGAGCACTTCCCCAGTCTGTAACTACCACACCGTCATATTTCCATTCTCCTTTTAGTATCTGATTGATAAGTCTTTCGTTATGGCTGCAATACTGACCTCTGTATTTGTTATAAGAACCCATTATTGCCCATACCTTACCTTCTTCTACTCCTGCTTTGAATGCCGGGAGGTATATTTCATATAATGCTCTGTCGCTCACTTCCACATCGATATGCCCGCGCCATAGTTCTTGGTTATTTAGGGCAAAGTGTTTCATAGTGGCTGCCACTCCGTTTTGTTGTACTCCTTTGACAAAAGGAACAACCATCTTAGAGGCTAAGTAAGGGTCTTCACCCATATATTCAAAGTTACGACCATTCATCGGGGTGCGATAAATATTTACACCGGGTCCAAGAATCATTTCTTTTTTTCTAAAACGAGCTTCTTCTCCTAATGCATTTCCATATTTCAGAGAAAGCTCTGGGTTGAATGTCGCAGCCAAACATGTTAATGCAGGGAAAGCTGTACATGAGTCGTTTGTCCATCCTGCATGGTTCCATGTGTCCCAGTCTATTTCCATGCGCACCCCATGAGGGCCGTCGCTCATCCATATTTCAGGAATACCAAGACGAGGAACTCCGGGTGTACTAAATTTAGATTGAGCATGTATCATCGCAATCTTTTCTTCCAGAGTCATTCTTGATAGAGCATCTTCTATTCTGAGCTCCATAGGTTTACTATCGTCAAGGTAGATCGGAATCTGTTTTGTTTGTCCGTTGGCTTGCAATAAGAGTAAGCTGAATAATACATAAAAAAATAATTTCTTCATGTTTTCTGTAATTGTTTAATATTTATTTGTTTAACGTAATTTCAATTTTATTTCCCTTATTTAAGGTCAGGTATAATTTATCTCCTTCTACTTTGTATTTGCTTGTTCCCGCTATGAAAGGCTTTCCGCTAGGTAGTTTTATTATAAACTGATTGTTTGTAGTTGCTGTGATATGTATATTTTGAATCTTGTTATCTTTCCATTTAAAGGAGATTTCTGCACCCCCTCTTACTTTCATGCCTCTTACTTCTCCGTCTTTCCACCCGTCGGGTATAGCCGGCAGTAGTTCTATAAAACCTTCATGGCTTTGTAGAAGCATTTCCCCTATTCCGGCTGATCCGCCAAAGTTGCCATCTATTTGCATCGGAGGGTGTGCACTGAACAGATTTGGATACGTACCCCAGTTATTTTCAGCCGGTTTCAACAGGTCTCCAATCAGTTTGTAAGCCTTATTCCCATCTTTGAGCCGTGCCCAGAAATTAATTTTCCACGCCATAGACCATCCTGTAGACTGATCTCCTCGTCTTGTCAAGGTGACTTTAGCCGCTTCCATTAGTTTGGGAGTCTTTTCGTACGTAAGCTCATTTCCCGGATGCAGTCCATACAGTTGTGAGACATGGCGATGGTGGATTTCACTTTCTTCATAATCTTCGAGCCATTCCATTACCTGTCCGTATTTCCCGATTGAAGTAGGTGCTAGTCGTTCTTTCTTCGCTGAAATATCTTTGATCCATTCATTATCTACCTCTAATATTTTTGCGGCATTCTCCACGTTTGTAAATAATTCGCGAATAATCTGATTGTCCATCGCTGAGCCCGCACAGATACTTACCACGTCTCCCGATGGTGTTATGTAAGCGTTCTCAGGTGAAGTAGTCGGAGCAGTGACCAAATAGCCGTTGTTCGGGTCTTCGATCAGCATATCTTCAAAGAATAAAGCCGCACCTTTCATTGTAGGATATACCGATTTTAGATATTCTTTGTCCTGACTGTACAGATAGTGTTCCCAGAGATGCTGGCACATCCATGCGCCGGCCGTGTTGGTTGCTCCCCATGACGGATGTTCTCCGGGAGACGTGAAGCCCCATACATTACTCAAAATATGAACTACCCATCCACGGCTGTTATAATATATTTTTGCTGTTTTTTCTCCCGGTTCTACCAGTGATTTTACAAACTCGATAGTCGGTTTGTGGAGCTCAGAAAGATTAAACATTTCAGCCCCCCAAAGATTCATCTGTAGATTGATATTCAAATGATAATCAGCATTCCACGGAGTATTTATTTGTGGAGCCCACAACCCTTGCAGGTTAGGAGGGAGGCTTCCCTCTCGGGTAGACGATATCAATAGATAACGACCATACTGCATATATAAGGCAGCCAGATTATAATCCGTTTTGTCTGTTGCAAATGCTTCCAGCCGCTTATCTATTGCTAGTGAGGAATTCTTATTTTTTTCTAAAGTCAGGTCTACACGATTAAAGAGAGCCTGATATTTTGCAATATGTTTCTTTTTTAGTTTCTCATAATTTACTCCGGCATTGTTCAATAGGTCAGAAGCTACTTTTTCATGATTCGTACCGTTGTAGTTGGTCGCTAATGAGACATAGAGGGTGACTTCACTTGCATTCTTTATGTCAATTTCTTTGTCTGTCGCAGATAATTTACCTCCTTTGTTTATCACCTTCACCATTCCCAAATATTTCATTCCCGAATGGTTTTCTCCTGCTTCCAATTGTCCGAAGATATAAAGTGTATTGCCGCTGGCATAAGTTTTAAAATTCTCATCACGTTGCAATGATATTTTTAAGCTTAATGCTTCCTGCTTACTTGCCGTATATTTTACCAATCCGATGTCGTCCGAGAAAGACGTAAAGTATTCTCGTTTGTATTCTACATCATTTTTAGAGAAAGAAACAGTAGATAGTGCATTATTCATGTCCAGCACCCTTTTATACTGTATCGCTTCAGATTTGTCAGGGTATAGAAAGTCTACATACAGATTCGCAAAAATCTGGAATTTACCGTATTCCAAACCCGCACTTCCTTTGCCTTTGCAGGTGAAAGTTTTGTACATTAATTCCTGAGCCTCTTTATTCTTTTTCTCAAATAGAAGTCTTCTTATTTCGCCCAAATACTTATAAGCTTCGGGATTATCAGCATCTTGTTCGTTTCCCGACCATAGAGAAATTTCATTTAGTACGACTCGTTCTCTTTCTACTCCACCCCAAGGCATCATACCTATTCTGCCATTTCCTAGTGGAATCGATTCTTCCCATATGGATGCCGGCTTATCGAAATAGTATTGCCATTCGTTCTGTTTATCTTGAGCAGAAAGTCCACTCCATGAAAAAATAAATAATAATAAAAATAGTTTGTAGAACTTCATTTTTTACTTGTTTATCCTATAATGTACACCTTGTATTTGTCCTTTTTCCAGCTGATAATTATTACCCGATTTTGTAAGAATAATATCTGTTAGTTTATTGTCTGACGGAAGACAAACGAATCCGGTTGCTTTTTCTTTGTCTCCATAAACTTTGAGTTCTATATCAGACCAATTAATTTTATCTGTAGATTGTGCAAGTTGGGCGTGCGGGATAACAGCACCATCACGCACCAGAATGATAGCAGGGATTTTGCCGGTTTCTATCACATTCCATCCTTGTTGATATGTTTTTCCACTTTGATAATCGATCCAGTTGCCTTTCGGTAGATATACATTTCGCTCCGTTCCGGCTTCCATCATCGGAGCTACTAATATGTCAGCCCCGAAGAGATACTCATCTTCTACAAGCCATGCTCCGGCATCGTTCGGATATTCCACAAACAAAGCCCGAACCATAGGCAACCCTTTTTCGGTACATAATTTAGCCTGTGCATAAATATACGGCATTAATTTGTATTTCATTTCGGCTGATTCACGAAAAGCTTTTACAAAGTTATCATTGTATAGCCAAGGCTCTTTTGGTGGTGCTCCATGTGCACGGCTATGCGATGTCAAGAATCCGAAAGGTAACCAACGTCGATACAGATTCTCGGGAGCAGCAACCACAAATCCTCCTATATCGTGACTCCAGAAAGAGAAGCCGCTTAGCCCGAATGAGAGGCCTCCGCGTAATGTCGCATCCATACCGATATCTGTATTGGCAGCATCGCCACCCCAATGGAGAGGATAGCGTTGGCTTCCTGCCCAAGCACTGCGAGCCCATATAATATTTTCATTGTTGACTTCTTTGGTGATGTCTGCAACAGCTTTGTTGTAACGCAGCGGATACAGATTGTGCTCGTACCATCCTCCACGTCCTGAGGCATAAAATCCTTCCATTGGTGCGGCTTCTCCGAAGTCTACTTTTATTGCACCAACTCCCATTTTTAGTAACCCTGCAAGTTTGTCCTGATACCATTTTACAGTCTCAAGGTTGGAAAAGTCTAAAACTGCATCTTCATAAGGCATTTCTCCTTTTGAGTTTTTTACATGCAGGTTTTTCTCTATTATTTCATTGAAAAATTTATTTTTAGGTGTAAAATAAGTCAGTTGCCACAGCGAAATGTGGAATCCATCTTTCTTCAGATCATCGATCATTTTCTGAGGATTGGAAAATCTCGATGGCGCAAATTTATAGTCGCATTGCCAATCTGTTTCGAACCATCCTGTATCGAAATGAATAACATCTGACGGTATCTTGTAAGAACGTAGCTTGGCTGCTACATCATAACCCTCGCTTTGCTCAAAGTAAGTGATACGACTCATCCATGTGCCAAACGACCAGAGTGGAGGCATAGATGGCTTCCCTACTATTTCGGTATATTCATTCAGTATGTCTTTGGGTTCTCCGATAAATATGAACAGGTCGAGTGCTTCGTCTCCCATGAACAGCTTGTTTGCACCTACATAGGTATTCCCGAAATCGCAAGTGACAGGGGCTGATGTGTGCATGAACATCCCGTAGCCACGATTACTCATAAAGAAAGGAATTGGCTTGTACATCTGATCTGTTTCGGGGCCTTGCGGGTCGGTAACAAATAGATTCACTTTTTGGCCTCTTTTGTCTAATTTGTTTACAGATTCGCCGCAACCAAATATTTTCTCACCCGGAGACAATGAAAATACAGGGTTTACTGCCCGGCTATTATCCACTCCCCGTTTGATGAAGTTGAAAGGGATAACCTTTACTTGCGAAGAATCATTGTCGTACCAACGCCATGTATCGGTCAAACGTTTTCCTTTTTCATCTCTCAATGTGATACGGAATGGATTTTCTTCAATTTCTATACTTCCGTAATTGCTTTTATAGGTATGGGTATTTCCTGTTTTAGAATATTTCCATGAACTGTCTTTCCCCGGTTCTTTGACTAACATAGGAGAGCCAAAAGGTTTAGGCTGAACGGGTGTTGTCAACATTCTTATTCGCAATGTGCGTGGTGTGACAAAATCTACCGAGAAGTCTAATTCAGGGTTTTGCTCATAGGCTTCACCCGGAAAATCTAACATCTTTAAATCTTGTGGCAAGATTGTATTTACATTAAAAGCCTGACGAGTGTACAATGATGTGCGTTTCCACGAGATTTTCCCTTTCCCGTCTGCTCCGTTAAATGAAGCCACTTTGTCGGCAAAGAAAAAGGTATTGTGAAAATCTTTAAAGTCGATACTCATGTCGATAGGTTCGCCTAATATGCGTTTTTGTTGAGCCGCAAGCTGCGTGCTGAAGCAAATGATGAGACAAAGAATAATTCGTATTTTCATAGGTTTTAGATTGGTTATTTTAGTTGTATTTCTTTTGTCAGCCTGATATCTTCCGAAGACGATCCGATCAAGAGATTCACTGTTCCGGGTTCTATTACAAACGAGTCTTTATCGTTGTCCCAATATGCAAGATCATCTGTACTTAGTGTGAATTCAAAAGTCTTACTTTCTCCTTTTTTGATACTAATACGATCAAAACCTTTTAGCTGCTTGATTGGTCGTACTACTTTTGACTGAGGAAATGATACATATAGCTGGGCTACTTCTTCTCCATCCACATCTCCTGTGTTTTTTACGTTCACTGATACTTTTAGATCTTTTCCTTTAGAAAGAGTAGAAGAAGATAAAGTTATATCGGAGTAGCTGAAATTTGTGTAGCTAAGACCATATCCGAAAGGGTATAGCGGCTTTTCTTTTGCATACATGTATGTGCGACCATTTCGTATATCATAATCCATCATTGGAGGCAGGTCGGCAATGGATTTTACCCAAGTCTGATTTGTTCTGCCTGCCGGATTATAGTTACCGAAGATTACGTCAGCCAGACCATTTCCGAGCTCTTGACTGTTGTTTGTAATGTGCAGTATCGTCGGTATATTCTCTTGCGACCAGTTTATAGCAAAGGGGAAGCTACTGACCAGTACCATTACGGTATTTGAGTTCGCTTTATGTACAATCTTTACTAAGTCTTCTTGTTCGAGTGATAAAGCTTTGCGATCAACAGCCTCACGTCCATCACTCGGCACAGGTGAATATTTCCATTTAGGATCGGTGCCATATACATGATTTCCAACGCATACTATGGCTATATCAGCTTTCTGTGCGGCAAGATAGGCTTTGTCGATTTCATTGGAAGGCTCGTATATAACTTCGACATTGTTCCCGACTGCATTTTTTATACCTTGTAGTATGGAAACTGTATAAGGCGGAGTGCCGCTATACCAGTCGAGTAATACTTCGTTGGCTCGTGGACCAATAACTGCAATCCTCTTGATGTTTCCTTTCTTTAAAGGCAATAGTTTTTTCTCGTTTTTTAGTAGCACGACAGATTTTGCAGTAACCAGACGTACAAAATCTTGTATATCTTTATTTTTCCATACCGAAACAGTATCGGTAACTCCTATATGAGCATAAGGTAGTTTTGTCTGATCTCCATCTAGCAGGCCTAGCTTCAATGCAATATAGAAGTTTCCCCGTATAGCCTTGTCTATATCTGCTTCTGTCAGCATCCCTTTTTCTAAGGCTTCGTATATATATGGACGGAAATTATCGAGGAATTGTCCTACGCCGGCTTTTACGATGGCGGCACTGCCTTCTGTGTGAGTTGGGAATGTCTTATGTGCTTTTATCAACAGATCGAGAGCTCCTCCGTCGGTACAGATTATTCCTTTAAAGTTCCAATCTTTACGAATATCTTTCAAAATAGGGTGGATTGTCATCGGTATTCCATTCCAGCTATTGTAAGCTGCCATGAAGGCCTGAGAGCCGCCCTTTTCTATGCCCTTGCGAAAGGGGTATGAGTAATATTCGTGAAACAGTCGATTGTCAAAATTGGAGGATGTAGAATCTCTCCCGTCTTCATTGCTGTTCGCTAGGAAATGTTTCATTAAGGATGCCGATTTCCAGTATCGGGGATTTTCTCCTTGTAGTCCTTTTATGAAGGCTACCGCCATCTCCGATACCAGAAAAGGGTCTTCTCCAAAACTCTCCTCGGTGCGTCCCCAACGTGGGTCCCGGGCTAAGTCAGCATTGGGGGCACGCATTACCAAACCTCCTTTTGTATATCTTTCGTTTTGTGTATAATATCTTATTTCTGTGGCTTCTATGTCAGCTACTTTTTTTATCAGTTCTGTATCCCATGTCTCACCTAGCCCATAGGCCTGAGGAAATGTAGTTGTAGGATATACATCGGGCACACGCTGATAATTTACCATTTTGAAACCACCCCAGTTACCCGGGCCTCCCAGTGCCATCCCGTGCAAACCTTCAGAATGTCCTGTGTTTCGAATTCCTAAGCGAGGAACTCCTAAGTTTGTGGATAGTGCATTTATTTTCTCGTCAATTGTCATTATAGACAGGAGATTGTCGAGGCGTTTTTCGTCGCTTAAGCTTGTGTTTTGGAACGGATAAACATATTGTGCAAATACTCCGGCATTCGCAAACAAAATAGATAGCAGAATAAATAATAGTTTTTTCATGGAATAGATTTTAACCGTACAATACAAAAATATTACATCTTTAGCTTTAAATCTATTCCGTATGTTTCATAAAGGGGGGTAATATGTTTACTGGATCATTTAGATACGGTTTTTTTATACTCATTGGGGGTTACACCAAATTCCTCTTTAAAATACTTGCGGAAATATTTGGGATCATTAAATCCTACCTGAAAGGCAATTTCATTGACAAACATCTGGCTTTTTTCCAATAAATCAGCTGCTCTCTTTAAACGAATAAAGCGGATAAACTCAGAAGGGGTCTTGTCTGTCAGGGCCAATATTTTTTTGTAAAAATAGACTCGGCTCATACCCATCTCTTTGCAAAGGTCTTCTACAAGAAATTCAGGATTTCCAATGTTTTCTTCAACAATAGAGATTGTTTTTTGTACAAACTTTTCGTCCATAGATGTTATCTCTATTTCGCTCAGGGAGATATCTATTTTCTTCTTGAAGTTGCTATGTATCTTTTTCTGCCTCTCGATGATCTTGGCTATTTTTAGTTTCAGCATGTCAATGTTGAAAGGCTTGGAGATATAATCGTCTGCTCCTGCCTCAATACCCGAATATTTGCTTTCTTCCGACGATTTGGCCGTAAGTAGTATGATCGGAATATGTGAAGTTCGTATGTCTCCTTTTACATGCCTGCAAAATTCATAGCCATCCATCTTTGGCATCATAACATCGCATAATATAATATCCGGTAGTTGATCGAGTACAATGCTGTATCCTTCTTCTCCATCGTTTGCTATAACGGTGCGATAATCGTCTATAAACAAGCTGGTGATAAATTCACAAAAGTCTTCATTGTCGTCCACTATTAGTAGAAGCGGAAGATGTGCCCGTTGCGCCGACTTTAAATCGAGCTCGGCTCCTTCTTTTATTTCGCTAATAGAAATATCACCCGAATGTATAATGTCTTGGTTGCTTAACTCCTTATATGTCGAATTTTGTATAGGCAGTAATATTGTGAAAGTAGAACCCTTTCCTTCTGTACTTTCCACTTGTATTTCGCCTCCATGTAATTTTACATATTCACTGGCTAAATGCAGTCCAACGCCGGTTCCCGATTGATTGTTTTTTTCTGCTTTTTCTATTCGGAAGAAGCGTTCAAATATTTTCTCGAGATATTCTTTCTCTATGCCAACGCCTGTATCAGAAACTTTCAGGCATAGCTGTTTGGTTGGTGTATCTGTTTGCAGCAGTTCGGAAATGCCAATACTGACATCTATCTGTCCGTCTTCTGTATATTTGAATGCATTGGAAATCAGATTGGATATGATTTTATGCATCTTTTCTTTATCAAACTCCATCTGCAGTTCTTGCAGATACGTTGTGAATGTAAGTTTTATTGATTTCTCTCCTGCCAATGCCGAGAACGATTGACATATTTCTTTTGTAAATTCTATAATATTCCCTCGTGAAATATTCAGAGTCATCTTGTTTTGGTCAAACTTCCTGAAATCAAGTATTTCGTTGACCATGTTCAGCAAGTTTTTAGCATTCTTGTGCATGATGCTCATCGTTGCTTTTTGCTCGTCCGATACAGATGATTTCATAAGTTTTTCCAACGGTGTAAGAATAAGCGTGAGCGGAGTTTTGAATTCATGGCTTATATTGGTAAAGAACTTGAATTTCAATTCGTCTACTTCATGTATTTTCTGAGCTTCCAGTATTTTTTGTGCCTGTTCGTATTCTTCTTTTTGTTTATTCAACTTATATTTGATGAAAAACCTTAAGGCCGTGATAGTGATGAGTATGTATATAATGGTTGCCCACCATGATAGCCAAAATGGGGGTTTTACTACGATTGTCAAAACAATAGGCTCACTGCTCCATACATTATCGTCATTGCTGGCGTAAACAATAAGTTTGTATGTGCCGGCATTAAGGTTGGAATATGATGCTGAGCCGATTCCGGTGCTTGTTTCAGTCCATTTGTTGTCCAATCCTTCCAACATGTATTTATACCGATTCTTCTCGGGATGGATGTAATTTAGGGATGAAAATTGTATTGTAAAATTGGTTTCACCGTAATGTAAAACAATCTCATCGAGGTCTGTTATTGACTTTTCGAGAATAACACGTCCATTGTATTTTGTATTCGGTTTAATCACCTGATTGGTAATAAGAAGATCTGTGAAATGCGGTTTAGGTACATTTTTATTAAATACTATTTTTCTTGGATCGAAAGATGTATATCCTTTAGTGCTGCCTATGTAGATAATTCCGTCTTTGTCTTTAAATATAGCATTCGTATTAAATACCGAACCCGGCAGTCCGTCGTTAACATCGAAAGATGCGATTGTATACGTCAGTTTCTGATTGTCATACTTACAGTAGAAACATACCAATCCATTTCGGGTTCCTGCCCATATATTGCTATCATTATCTTCTATGAGTGATACAACTTCATCACCCGGTAGCCCTTCGTTGGTTGTAATGTATTCAAATCGTTGTTTTGTAGGATAATATACATTGATCCCTTTGTCCGTAGCAATCCATAAAAGCCCCCTTGAGTCTACAATCATATTGTTTATAACAATACTGGTAAGGGAATCGAGAAATGTATTGTCCGGAAAGTATTTTCTTACTTCTTTTTTACTTTCGTCTAATACGCATATTCCTCTGTCGGTACTTAGAAATATATTCTTCTGAGTATCTACAAACATAGATACAATATAATTGGATAAAAGATCTTTACTGTTACTCATATTGTGATGAGTAAACGTATCCCTTGCTGGATTTAACTGATCTATACCGCCTCCAAGAGTTGCTATCCATAAATTATGGTCGTTGTCTTCGGTAAGGCTATACACACTTTTGCTCGAAAGGGAATTTGGGTTTGTCTCATTCAATTGGAATTTCTTGAAACTTTTACCGTCAAAGGCGTTCAGCCCTCCCATAAAAGTTCCAATCCAAAGTGTTTGTCTGTGATCTTCGTATATTGATGTGATAATATCAGACGAGATGCTTCCCGCATCGTTAGTATTGTTACGAAAACGTTCTACTTTCTCCGTGCTTTGATCGTATTTGATAAGACCGGTTCCATTTGTCCCTATCCAAAGATTATTACTCTTGTCTTTGTATAAACTATTGCAGTCGAATATCTCTGCATTTTTGTTGAACATATAAAAGAGAGGCGATTTCTTAAATTTAAAAAGGTTTGGATGGTAATAAGATGCACCACTTTTGTATGTCCCTACCCATACTGTCCCGTTAGGTTCACTATAGAAACTGATGATAGAGTTCTGGCTGATAGAATTATGATTGTATATATCATTTTTAAGAACCGTTATCTTTTGATTTTTTTTGTCCAGAATGCTTATCCCACCGTGATCTGTTCCTATCCATATCAGTCCGTTAATCNNGCACACATCTGACAAAGCTACTCGATAATGCAACCTTACTATTGGTATCCAGTAAAGTCCATTGCCCTTTTTTTGTATTTAGATATATCACGCCTTTATCCGCTATACTTGGATAAACCCAAATATCGTTATCAGAATCTATAAATAAGGATTTCTGTATTGTAGAGTTTTGGTTGTTGTCTTTAAAGAACGTATTTCGCATGTCCACTCTGTTTGTCTGCATGTTTACACGCTCCAAAAGTCCGTCGTTGTGAAGAACCCAAATGTAGCTATCCTTTATTTTTATATCGGAGATATCAGACAGAGCCAGATCATTTGTATTCTTCGATTGCTTGTAGATTGTTATTTTGTTAGTAGTTGCATTGTATTTGTGAATACCCTTTCCCGGATATGAAATGTATAAATCTTTCTTCTTGTCAATTTCTATAATAGCTGGTGCGGGTGGTAACGCTATATCGCTTAGCAGTGAATCTATATTGTTTATAAAAGATTCCGATTTCCAGTCATACAGCATATAAACCCCTGCACTCGACTGCAACCATAGGTTTCCCTTTATGTCTTCTTGTATTCCTGTAAAACGGTCGTAAGATGGACTTTTACTGTCATTCTTTATGTTCTTGTATGTTTTAAAGTTTATCCCGTCGTACCTGTTGAGCCCCATATTTGTTCCAAACCACATAAAGCCACGGCTGTCTTTCAAGATTGCTTCCACCTGATTGTTTGATAAGCCGTTTGTATTATTCAAATGAGAGAATTCAAATTGCTGGGCTTTTATGATAAAAGAGAATAAGAGGAATAGAAGGGTGTATAATGGTTTTTTCATTGCTAGGTATTCAGGTTCGATGGATACAAATTTATATAAATAAAGCGATTTCTGATGTTTTGTTAGCATTTTAATCCCTAAATGGAAACATTTAAACCCCTGCAGAGAATCTTTAACGGTTGCATTAAAAACATTTAAGAATGCCTCTCTGCATATTCAGGGATATTTTTGTATCAATGAAACTTAAACCATAATAACCATGAAAAAAAATCAACTGCTTTTGGTCAGTTTATTGTCGATGGCTCTATTCATCGGCTGTAAAAGCGGACCATATCAGAGAACGAGTGACGGAATAATTGTAAACCTGAAAACGGACAATGCTTTAGCTACAAAAAACATCAGATTGCAAGTTGTCAATGATGATGTAATCCATGTTTCGGCTACTCCCGGCTATAAGTTTTCTGACAAAAAAAGTCTTATCACCATATATGATAAAACACAAACAACAGGATGGGATGCTAAAGAGGAAAATGGGAATGTTGTTCTGAAAACAGCTTCTACCATTGCTACAGTATCTCTGACTACAGGAGAGGTTACCTTCTCGGATATAAATGGTAATGTACTTCTCGCTGAGAATAAAGGAGGAGGTAAATCGTTTTCTGATATCGAAGTTGAAGGAACAAAAGCATATACTATGCAGCAAGTGTTCGAATCTCCGGCTGATGAGGCTTTCTATGGACTTGGACAACATCAGGCTGATGAGTTTAACTACAAAGGAAAGAATGAGGTTCTTTTCCAATATAATACAAAAGTGTCTGTTCCGTTTGTTTTATCCAGTAAAAACTATGGAATACTTTGGGATAACTACTCACTGACTAAGTTCGGTGATTCTCGTGACTATCTCGACTTAGATCAATTTAAGCTATATGACAAAACAGGAAAAGAAGGTGGGCTGACCGCTACTTATATGGTAAATGCCGATCCAAATAAAGTTTTTGTAGAAAGAGCAGAATCGCAGATTGATTACGAAAACCTGGAAACAGTAAAAAAGTTTCCTCAAGACTTTCCGTTCTTTAATTCTCGCATCACTTGGGAAGGAGATATAGAAGCAAAGGAAACAGGCAAATATCATTTTATACTTTATTATGCAGGTTATACGACTATATCATTGGATAATGAGGTAATAGTGCCTGAAAGATGGCGTACGGCATGGAATCCGAATAGCTATAAGTTCACAGTGGATATGAAAGCCGGCGAAAAGCGTAAAATAAAACTCGATTGGAAACCTGATGGTGGTATTTCATATATAGGACTTAAAGCTTTGAGCCCGAAATCTCAGGAACAACAAAACAAGTTGGCTCTTTGGTCAGAGATGGGCGACCAGATCGACTATTATTTTATTCGTGGAAACAATGCCGATGATGTGATCAAAGGATATAGGACAGTTACAGGAAAATCGCAAATTATGCCTAAATGGGCAATGGGATTCTGGCAAAGCCGCGAAAGATATAAGACTCAGGCAGAATTGCTTGGCGTTGTAGATGAATACCGCAAGAGAAATATACCACTAGATAACATCATATTAGATTGGTCGTATTGGCCGAAGGATGCATGGGGAAGCCATGATTTTGATACCGAGCGTTTCCCAGATGCAAAAGGGATGATGGATAGCGTACATGCAAAAGATGCACATATTATGATTTCTGTATGGCCTAAGTTTTATTATACAACAGATAATTACAAGGCTTTTGACGAAAAAGGATGGATGTTTAACCGTGCTGTGAAAGATAGTATCCGCGATTGGATTAGCCCGGGTTACATTGGAGGATTTTATGATGCTTACAGTGAAGGTGCTCGCAAACTATTTTGGGACCAGTTGAACGAAAAGCTATACTCTAAAGGTATTGATGCTTGGTGGATGGATGCTTCCGAGCCGGATATTTTATCAAATGCAAGTATGCAGTACCGTAAAGAGCTAATGACTCCTACAGCTTTAGGTCCATCAGTTGAGTACTTTAACGCTTACGCTCTTGTTAATGCACAGGGTATTTATGAAGGTCAGCGTTCTACTAATCCTAACAACCGTGTCTTCTTGCTTACCCGTTCTGGCTTTGCCGGATTGCAACGATATTCTACAGCTACATGGAGTGGCGATATTGGTACTCGTTGGGAAGATATGAAAGCTCAGATTTCAGCCGGACTTAATTTTGCTATGTCGGGTATTCCTTATTGGACAATGGATATCGGTGGTTTCTGTGTCGAAAAACGTTATGAAAATGCGAAAGAAGGCTCAGAAGATATGAAAGAATGGAGAGAGCTGAATGCTCGTTGGTTCCAGTTTGGAGCATTCTGTCCGCTATTCCGTAGTCATGGACAATATCCTTATCGTGAGATCTACAATATTGCTCCTGAAGGTCATCCTGCATATAATAGCATGGTTCATTACACCAAGCTTCGTTACCAGATGATGCCATACATCTATTCATTGGCCGGAATGACATACTTCAATGATTATACTATTATGCGTGCTTTGGTAATGGATTTCGGAAAAGATGCTGCTACTCATAATATAAGCGATCAATATATGTTTGGACCTAACCTCATGGTCTGTCCGGTATACCAATACAAAGCAACATCCCGAGACGTATATTTCCCTGCCGGTACAAATTGGTACAACTATGATACAGAAGAATATGTTACCGGAGGAAAAAGTGTAAAAGTATCTGCACCTTACGAGCGTATGCCTCTGTTTGTACAAGAAGGTTCGATTTTGCCTATGGGGAATGATATTCAGACTACCAAACAAAATCAAACAGATCTCACCATAAAAGTATATACAGGTAAAAACGGAGAGTTTACTTTATACGAAGACGAAGGGGTGAACTATAACTATGAAAATGGGGCATATTCGACTATTAAGTTCAGTTATGATGACGCTTCTCAGCAGCTTACTGTCGACGATGTTAAAGGCGAATATACAGGTATGGCTAAGGATAGAATATTTAAAATAGAATGGATTACCAAAGGAAAGAAAAACACAATATCTGAAGTGAAATACTCAGGAAAGAAGCTCTCTGTAAAAAGGGCAGAATAAAGCAGAATTATTGTTATTACATAAATCACTTTTAGTTCAGATTCACTAATACTATTAAAAAACCATGAATGAGAAAATGACTAGATTTTTTCGGCAAACAAGTTGCATTTGTTTGCGGAGGGTATATCTGATGCTTATTATCAGCTTACTCTCAGTTGCTGGGCTTTATGCACAGTCTGTACGTGGAATATCGGGAACCGTCACTTCAGAGGGCGAACCTCTTATTGGAGCCTCTGTTGTAGAAAAAGGTACAACAAATGGTACCCTGACAGATGTTGACGGAAAGTTTACCTTAAGTGTGAAAGAAAATGCGACGATCGAAGTGTCCTATATTGGATTCACTTCTAAAACGTTTGCAGTTGGGCAACAAACAGTATTCAACGTAGAGTTGAAAGAAGAAGCCAATGTGTTGAATGAAGTTGTAGCCATAGGTTATGGTGTTCAGAAGAAAAAGCTGAATACAGGTGCTACGTTACAAGTAAAAGGCGATGAGGTAGCTAAATTAAACACTACCAATCCTCTTCAGGCTCTTCAGGGGCAAGCTCCGGGAGTACAGATTTCCTCTACGTCCGGACAACCGGGTGCAGATATGAAAGTTACTATACGTGGACTTGGTACAGTAGGAAATTCAGGGCCGCTTTATATTATCGATGGAATTGAAGGAGATATCAGTGTGTTGAATGCCGCAGATATTCAATCTATCGATGTTTTGAAAGATGCTGCATCTGCTGCCATATATGGAGCTCAGGCTGCAAATGGTGTTATTTTAGTAACTACAAAACAAGGATCGAAAGGAAAAGGACAAGTTTCTTTTGATGCATATTATGGGGTGCAGAATGTTGCACGTAAAGCCAAAATACTCAACGCCAATGAATATATGGCAATAATGAATGAGCAAGCATTAAATTCGGGATCGGCTTTGTTTGACTTTGATTCGATGGGTACTCTTGCCAATACAAACTGGATTAACCAAATGTTTAAAGATGATGCTAAAACTGAAAACTATTCGTTGAATGTGAATGGTGGTTCAGAGGCTTCTGTCTATGCACTCTCATTGAACTATACATCTCAGGAAGGTATCGTTGGAGGTAAGGATGTCTCTAATTATGAGCGTTATGGTTTCCGTATCAATACAGAGCACAAGTTGTATAAGGAGGTGTTGAAGGTAGGACAACATCTAAACTTTAACTATATCAAGAATAGAGGTATAAGTGTTGGAAACCAATATAATAATACTTTGCGTGGAGCATTTACTACATCTCCTTTGTCGCCTGTATATAGCGATAATAATATCTATGACAGTCCGTATAATGATACGAGCAACTCGCCATGGTATAATGGTGATGGTAATCCATACGGTTTAATGATGACTAACTCCAACAATAAGAATGATTCTCAAAGATTGATGGCTGATATATATGCAGAATTAGAGCCAATAAAAAACCTTAAGCTAAAATCAGTATTCGGTATTAATTATTACGCATCCGAATATCGTAGCTTCGAGCCATTCTATCAGTTCTCTGTATATACTTATAATAAAGATCATACGACTACATTACAGAATATGAGTAAAGGTCATACGCTAACTTGGACTAATACCGCAGGTTATGATTTTACCTTGGCCGATGATCATGCCATCAATGCTTTAGTAGGTATGGAGGCTACACGTTATCAGGGAACATTCCTTTCCGGATCTAACTGGAATCTATTATCTCAGTTCAATGATTTCTCACATGCATACTTAGATAATACAACAGGACAGGCCCATTTGGATAGTGATGGCAATATTGTAGAAACAAGAAGTGTAGGTGGTAGACCTGAACACGATTATCGTCGAGTGTCTTATTTTGGGCGTGTTGGCTACAACTATAAAGAGAAGTACATGTTCAATGCAACTTTGCGAGCTGATGGTTCATCTAAGTTTGCAAAAGGTAACAGATGGGGATACTTCCCTTCGTTCTCAGCAGGGTGGGTGATTACAAATGAAGACTTTATGCAAAGTATTGTAGAGAGCAGAACTCTCGATTTTCTGAAACTTCGTTTAAGTTGGGGACAAGTTGGTAACCAAAATATAGATGATGATCAATATCTTGCACCAATAAATACTTCCACTGGTTATACAAGTAGCGATCCCGCTGCATATTATAACTTCGGAACAAACAAAACAAACACTGCGGGAGCTTATCCAAGCCGTTTGTCTAACGAAAGTGTTAAGTGGGAGACTTCAGAACAGCTCAATATTGGGTTTGATGCCTATATGCTAAGAAATAGATTAGGAATCAATGCTGATTTTTACACAAAGAAAACAAAAGATTGGCTGGTTGTAGCTCCTATATTAGCTACTGCGGGAGCCGGAGCTCCATATATAAATGGTGGTGATGTGAAAAATACAGGTATTGAACTAGGTTTAACATGGAGAGACAATATTGGCCAAGTAAACTATAATATAGGCGTAAACGGATCTTACAACAAGAATAAAGTGGGTAATATCCCAACAGATGATGGTATAATTCATGGTCTGACAGGAATGCTTTATGATAACTCAGAGGAGTTTTACAGAGCTCAAAATGGTTATGCAATTGGTTATTTTTGGGGTTATAAAACTGCCGGGTTATTCCAAAGTGAGGAAGATATCGAGGCTTGGAAAGCTGCAGGTAATGGTATTCTACAGGCTGACGTAAAACCGGGAGATGTTAAGTACGTTGATCTCGATAAAAATGGAAAAATAGACGCTACAGACAAAACCGATCTAGGAAATGGTATGCCTGATTTCTCTTTTGGATTTAATATCGGTTTCGAATATAAAGGATTTGATTTTAACCTGAATGCAAATGGTGTAATGGGCAATAAGATTGTTCAATCGTACCGCAATCATACCAATAAACAGGCCAACTATACAACTGCAATCCTTAATCGTTGGACAGGTGAAGGCACATCAAACAAAATACCCCGTGTAACAGAGACAAATATAAACTGGCAATTCTCTGATTTATATCTGCAAGATGGTGATTTCTTACGTATAAGCAATATAAGTATTGGTTATGATTTTGCGAAACTAATCAACCTGAAATGTATCAGCCAGTGTCGTCTGTATGCATCAGTGCAAAATGCATTCACATTTACTAAATATGATGGAATGGATCCGGAGATCGGTTATGGTACATCAGGCTGGGTGTCAGGAATAGACTTAGGTTATTATCCTCGCCCGAGGACTTATTTATTCGGTGTGAACCTTAAATTTTAACCATTAAACGAGATATAAACTATGAATAAGTTTAAACATATATTAGTAGCAGTAGCTGTAAGTATGGGACTATTCTCCTGTTCTGATAGTTATCTTGATACAGAATCTAAAACAAATCTGACCGATGGTAGTTTTTATAAGACTGTCGCAGATATGGAAATGGCCTTGATCGGTTGCTATGACGGATACCAGCGTACTACTTCTGATGGAGGGGTTGCGCATTATGTCACCTCAGAACTTCTATCTGATAATTGTTTTGGCGGAACCGGTAATACTGACGGACGTGCTTATCAGGCTTTAGACCGCTTCGATATTACACAATCGCCTTCTGATAATAATATATTTAACCAGACTTGGATAAGTTATTACGCAGGCATCTTTCGTTGCAATACGTTATTGACTAAGATGGAGGCCTCAGACTGGAGCGATCAGGCTGCAACCGTAAACCGTATAGCAGGCGAAGCTCGCTTCATTAGAGCCCTTTTGTATTTCGATCTTGTTCGTTTGTTTGAACGTGTTCCTCTTCTTACTGCACCAACAACCGATAATGTACCTCAGGCTGATCCTACTGATACATACAAGTTGATCGTTGAAGATTTGAAATTTGCTGCAGCTAATATTCCTGCCGATGCTTACCCTAAAGCTAAAGCTAGTGAGAATGACGGTCGTGTAACCAGTTTTGCTGCAAAAGCTTTATTGGCTCGTGTATATTTATTCTATACAGGTTATTATGCTAAAGATGATTTGGGGGTAACCAAGGCTGAGGTATTAGCCGGGTTAGAAGATATCGTGGATAGTGGTGAGTTTGATCTATTGCCTACATATAAAGAAATGTGGCCTGCAGCAAGCTATATACCGAATGCTGACGATAATAAATTAGATAAATCGGGGTATGCAGGAGCAGGAAATGTAGAAGTGATTTTTGCAGAAAAATTCAATAATACATCCGACTATAACGGAATGGTAGATGGAAACCGTTGGTTGGTTATGTTGGGAATGCGTAATACAAACTGGTCGCCTTATGGTAAAGGCTGGGGAGCGTGTACTGTAAATCCTAAATTAGTGAATGCTTTTGCTGCTAACGACCAAAGAAAGACAGCATCAATAATTGACATAGCTAAAGAAGGAATTGAAGCTAAGTATGATAAGAAAGACCAACGCGAGTATACCGGATATTCAAATAAGAAATATACACCAACAGCTTTGCCTGATGGTACTTCTGATACCGGAGGTGATAATGACTTTCAGATTTCTCAAGATCAGGATTATATTATTATACGCTATGCGGATGTACTGTTAATGGCTGCCGAATTGGGGTCAAATAATGCACAAAATTATTATGACCAAGTGCGTAAGCGTGCAGGACTTACAACTAAGACAGTCTCCCAAGCTAATATTATGGAAGAGCGTCGTTTCGAATTTGCATTCGAAGGTCTTCGCTATTGGGACTTGCTTCGTCAGGGGCTTGATGTTGCTGCTTCTACTATTGCTCAGTCACAAAAAGTATTGAGTGGCAATGCAGAAGATGAAGTTGTAATCACTGCTGAGAATATTAAGAAAACAAGAGGTTTCATGCAGATACCGAATACTCAGATTACATTATCTAAGAATGTTCTTACTCAAAATGCAGGTTGGTAACAAACAAAAACTAATAATTATGAAGAAACTGATTAATATATTTACATTATTCGCTCTTTTTGCGATGATGTTTGTTTCTTGCTCTCCTGATGATTATAGTTTAGGAAGTAAGAATGTAAAAGCAGAAGATTTGGTTGAAGGTATAGCTTTCAAGATTGAACACGATGCTTCAAACCCCAATATTATTTATCTGACAAGTTTGATGGGAAATGGTTATACTCCACTATGGAATCATCCTCAGGGACGTAGCCAGAAACAAAAAGTGACGTTGAAAATGCCTTTCCCAGGTACTTACAATGTAACATTCGGGGTAGAAACACCTGGAGGAATTGTATATGGAGAACCTGTTACTTTTACGGTTGATGATTTTTATGCAGACTTTGTAAATGACGATGTGTGGACTATGATCTCGGGAGGAGTAGGTAAATCCAAAACATGGTACCTAGACCTTGATGCCGAAGGCGTTAGTCGTCATTTCTTAGCTCCTATGTATTTCTTCACAGGTACATATAACTGGGATGCCCTTCATACAGCTTCAGGAGATAATTATCTTGATGCAGATGCATGGGATTGGAAAAAAGCTATCACTCCTCTTGCCGGAGACGATGGTAATGCTTTATGGTATTGGCTTGCAGACTGGCCGGGTAATAAATGGATGTGTGATGCTGCTGACTTTGGAACAATGACATTCGACCTGATTGGCGGTGCAAATATTAAGGTAGATCAACAGGCTTATGGCTTAGGATCTTACAATGGTTCGTATATGGTTAATGTAGATGAACACACTATTGCCTTTACCGATGCTTATCCTGTAAATGTAACAAGCAGAAATGGAGAAGTACTGGCAGCTACCGAATTCAGAATATTATATTTGTCGGAAGACTTTATGCAGATCATGCTTGTTCCGTCGGGTACATGTTTCAACTATATTTCTAAGGAATATAAAGATAATTGGGTCGCAGGAGACCCAGAACCTCCATATAACGGAAATGCAAATGATGATTTAACATCAACATTTACAAAGAAATGGAAGTTGTCTGTTAATACTCCATATAACTGGACTGGTCTGGATGGGACTTTCTTGAACAATTGGAGTTCGCCGGCTGACTATTCTGTTGCAGGTTATCCATACAATAAGAGTATGATTGATAATATTTCTTTGTCGATGACAAAAACAGGAGAGAAAACCGGAAGCTATATACTTACGGATGGTGCTGCTAAAGAACTGAAAGGTACATATAAGACTGATGCTAACAATAATATCATCTTCGATAAGGACATTAGCTTTGCTATATCTGGGTCACAGATGTTATCTACAACAGGGGATAAAGCTCTGCGAATTATCAGAACAGAAATCAATACATTTGGTGATTTGTCTGGTATATGGTTGGGTAAACGCGATGCTTCCAAGAGTGAATATATGGTTTATCATTTTGAGCTGTCTGCGTCAGGTGACGATGAAAGTGTAGCTGTTAAGAAAATGCTTTGTGCGCATACTTGGAAAATAGATGTGAAGGGTACTAAGTTTGGAGGTCCTCTCACATATGCCGACCCAATTACCTTTCCTGCATTGACAGGGGCATGGACACCAGGCCTTTCAGATAATTCATGGGTAATGATAGATGGCGATCATGGTTCTATGAAGTTTAATATGGATGGTACAGTGAATATCATACAGAAAACAGTTAAAGATGGTGCTTTCGATCAGACAAATAATCTTTCGGGAACCTGGGTCTATAATCATGATAATTATAGTCTGAAATTGAATGTACCAATGTTGCATGCAGATAATTTTACATTTGCTGTTGCTGATTGGAGTGATAGTCGTATTCAGTCTGTTGGGGCAGATTACTTACGTTTAAGTGTGATAAGAGATCCCGCTTTATCAGGCGAGAGTCGATGGCTATTTGTGTATAATTATATACCAGCTGATTAACTAGTCTCTGTGATTTAAGGATAGTAACCAATGAAAGGGTTTTGTTAAAAACCCTTTCATATTATATCAACATAGAATGAAAAAATATAAGTTTTTGCTTTATACACTTATCTGCGTTTGCTTGACATTTTTCTCCATTTCTTGTTCCGGCGACGAAGATAAACCCGATCCGGAGTTAATTGTTTCAACAGATAACTTAGCTTTCACAAAAGATGGTGGAGATAATGCCATACATATAAAGACAAACCAGAAATGGACTGTAGCTAGTTCTGAGTCTTGGTGTACTGTTTCGCCTGCATCCGGAGAAGGAACAGGCACTATAAAACTCACAGTATCAGCTCAGGCTAATACCACAACAGATATTCGTAATGCGACCCTGACAATAACTGCGGGGAATATAAAAAAAGAAGTAGCCGTTACACAGGCTCTGACAAATCTACTTGTTGTAAAGAAGAATATATATGATGTAAAATCAGAAGGAGAAAATATAACTGTCGAGCTACAAACATCAGACTCTCACGAAATAGTAATAAATGGAGATTGGATTACAAAATCCTCAACGAAAGTAGTTTCGGACGTTTCCGAAGTTTTTGTTATTGCTCCTAACAAGAATATTTTTGAAAGAGAAGGTACTATAGTATTCAAAGTCGGTAATTTGTCAGAAACAGTTACAATTGCTCAAGCAGCAACAAGTCTGAATATTGTGGCTGATAAGACAGGAATGAATAACGACGCTCCGGCTCTTGCTGCAAAAATGGGACTTGGGTGGAATTTAGGCAATACGCTCGAAGCGACAGATGGAACTACTGCCGGAGAAACAACATGGGGCAACCCAAAGGCGTCTAAATCTTTGATAGATGGAGTAAAAGCAGCCGGATTTAATACCGTGCGTATACCATGTGCGTGGAATGCATATATCGAAGATCAGGCTACATATAAAATATCGGATGCAAGACTTGCCCGTGTGAAAGAAGTTGTAGACTATTGTATTGATAACAATATGTATGCAATAATTAATATCCATTGGGATGGTGGCTGGCTTGAAGAAAATCCAACCTACGACAAACAGGTCGAAGTAAATAAAAAGCAAAAGGCATTGTGGGAACAAATTGCTGTTTATTTCCGTGATTATGACGAACACCTCCTTTTTGCAGGGACAAACGAAGTTCATGCCAATTATAATACACCATCGGCAGAAAATATAGAAGTACAGCAGTCATACAACCAAACATTTATTAATGCAGTGCGGTCTACCGGAGGAAAAAATACTTGGCGTAACCTTATCGTTCAGTCATACAATACGAATATAGACTATGCAGTAAACTATATGAAAATGCCTACAGATCCTACAGCCAATCGTATCATGGCGGAAGTTCATTACTATGACCCTTACGATTTTACATTAGCTGAAGAAAATATAATTTTCCTCTGGGGTAAAGATTTTTCAGGTGCCGGAGTCTCCACATGGGGACAAGAAGATTGGGCTGATACGCAATTTGGAAAAATTAAAACAAATTTTGTAGATAAGGGAATCCCTGTAATCTTAGGTGAATATGCTGCAACATTAAGAGCATCGTTGAGTACTGCCGATTATGCAAATCATGTAAAGGCTCGTAATTACTATCTGAATTATATAACTAAAGTGGCAGTTCAGAATGGACTGATTCCTGTTTATTGGGATAATGGTCCTACGGGTGATAAAGCATCTGGTCTGTTCAATAGAACTACCGGAGAGCAAGTACATACAGATGCTATTAATGCTATTATTAGCGCAGGGAAATAAAGTATAGAAAAAGATTGTGAAATCTTTATTGGTTTTTATGGGTTTTTTAAGGTTGAAATTGATAGAGGTCGGATATGTATCTTCCGACCTTTATTTCTAAATTTAAGGATTATAATATCAGACATGAAAAAACATTATCTATTTCTTTTTATTTGTACAGTTCTCTTTTCGTGTTCTTCGTCAAAGAAAGTAAGAGAAAATGTAGACTTTACCGAAGGTTGGAAATTCTATTTGGGAGATGATTCTACAGCATATAATGCTCAATATGATGATGCAAAGTGGAGAATTCTTGATCTTCCTCACGACTGGAGTATAGAAGCAGATTTCTCGCTCAAGAATCCGGCTACTCCCGGAGGTGGAGCATTACCGGGTGGTATAGGTTGGTATCGCAAAGACTTTGTGGTAGATAAATCCTGTGAAGAAAAGAATGTATATATCGATTTTGATGGTATATACAGGAACAGTAAAGTGTGGATAAACGGACATCTTTTGGGAGAGCGTCCCAATGGATATATTTCGTTTCGTTACGACTTGACTCCGTATATTAAAGTCGGAGAAAAGAATGTTATTGCTGTTCGTGTAGACAACTCGAAACAACCCAATTCACGGTGGTATTCCGGTTCGGGTATCTATCGCAATGTATGGTTAGTAACTACAAATGCTTTACATGTTGACCTTTGGGGTACTTATGTAACTACACCTATAGTAACGAAAGATAATGCCGAAATTAAAGTCCAAACGAATATAAAAAACTCATCAAATTCTGGTCAAAGATTCGAATTGTATTCTATCCTAATAGATAAAGAAGGTAAAGAGATTGCTAGAATAAATAATTCAGAAAGTGTTGGTGCCGCAGAGAATGTCTCTATGGGGCAAAGTTTGAAAGTCTCAAATCCAATCTTATGGTCGATAGACAATCCATATCTGTATAAGATAGTAACCCGTATAGAACAAAATGGGAAGGTTGTAGACGAGTATGAAACTCCGTTAGGTATTCGCTATTTTTCTTTCGATCCGAATAAAGGATTCTTTCTGAATGGCGAATCTGTAAAGATAAAAGGGGTGTGTAATCACCACGATTTAGGATTCTTAGGTGCAGCCGTTAATACCAGGGCTATTGAACGCCAGCTCGAAATTCTGAAAGAGATGGGATGCAATGGTATTCGTACCTCTCATAATCCACCTGCCCCAGAATTGCTTGACTTGTGCGACAAAATGGGATTCATCGTTATGGATGAGGCTTTCGATATGTGGCGAAAGAAGAAATCACCGTACGATTATTCCCAATATTTCCCTGAATGGCACGAACGGGATTTGACCGATCTTATTCTTCGTGATCGCAATCATCCTTCTATCTTCATGTGGAGTATAGGAAATGAAATTCTTGAACAATGGTCAGATATAAATGCCGATACATTAGATTTGCAACAGGCTAATATGGTCTTAAATTTTGCCAATACATTAAACAAAAAAGATATTGACGCAAAAGAGCTTCACGTAAATTCTCTTTTGACTATAAAGCTGGCTGATATTGCCAAAAAGCTTGATCCTACACGACCGATTACAACAGGAAATAATGAAACAGAGCCATCCAATCATATCTTCCGATCGGGTGCGATGGATATTATCGGTTTCAATTATCATGAAAATAATTGGGTGAATTTTCATGAGAAATTTCCGAATCAAAAGCTGATTATTACAGAGTCTACATCAGGTCTAATGTCTCGTGGATATTACGAAATGCCTTCCGATAGTATGAACATTTGGCCCGAGAGATGGGATAAGCCTTTCGACCGTCCTGTGCATCATTGTTCATCATATGATAATTGTCATGTACCTTGGGGTAGCACTCACGAAGATACATGGAGACTCGTGAAAAATTATGATCATATTTCGGGTGTCTATCTGTGGACAGGTTTCGACTATTTGGGTGAGCCTACTCCATTCTGGTGGCCATCTCGCAGTTCCTATTTCGGAGTAATTGACCTTGCTGGATTTCCTAAAGACATATATTATATGTATCAGAGTGAATGGACAAATAAGGATGTTCTTCACATCTTTCCGCATTGGAATTGGAAAGAGGGGCAAACTGTAGATATATGGGCATATTTCAATAATGCTGATGAGGTAGAATTGTTTTTGAACGGTTTGTCTCTAGGCAAGAAAGCCAAAGAAAAAGATGTATATCATGTGTTTTGGCGTGTTCCTTTCCAAAAAGGAACTCTGAAAGCTGTTTCTTATAAAGATGGAAAAGAGGTGCTGACAAGGGAAGTTAAAACAACAGGTGATCCTATTTCCATAAGGCTTACAGCAGATAGGCAGACAATCAAAGCCGATGGGAAAGATTTGTCATTTATTACGGTTGAGGCTTTGGAGGCAGAGGGCAACCCTGTTCCTGTAGCTGATAATCTTATAAACTTTACGATAGAAGGAGATGGTTTTATAGCCGGAACTGATAATGGAGATCCTACTGATCCGAATTCTTTGAAAAAGCCTTCAAGAAAATTGTTTAGTGGAAAAGCTTTGGCTGTTGTGCAATCTCATAAAAAGGCAGGGAAGATAATTTTAAAAGCAACCTCTTCTAATTTGAAGCAAGCTTCTATAGAAATAAATAGCAAATAATATACTTTTTTATTTAAACATCTTATTGTGGGAATTAACATATAGGCTTTCGGGCTTATATGTTAATTTATTTTCGTGTAACGTATTTATTAATAGGTGTTTATTAATGTGTAAATTACAATATCTACCTTCTTCTTATTGTATTATGTATGATATGTAATTGATTGTAATGCAAATCTTTAACTAAAAATTAGTGTAGCATTGTTGCTGTGTTTTAAAATGAAGTTATATATTTGTACTTAGTACAATAAGTTTTATAGCCGGATTACCATGAAAATAAACTTCATTCACACTTATGTCTCTGTCGATTGCGTTGTGTTCGGATTCGAGAACGACAAGTTGAATATATTATTGGTACAGCGTAACACTGATAAAAGAAGGAAAAAAGACCTGAAACTTCCCGGAAGCCTTATATATGACCAAGAAGATGTGGATGACGCTGCAAATCGTGTTTTATTTGAGCTTACAGGGATAAAGAGGATGTCGTTAAAGCAATTTCGTTGTTTTGCTTCACCGGGCAGATCCAATAACCCGGATGACAGAAAGTGGCTCGACACAGCTTATCAGCCAAATATCAATCGCCTGATTACTGTTGCGTNNCAAGCAAACAGAATGGTGTCCGATTGATAAAATACCACAAATGCCATTTGATCATAATCAGATTGTGAAAGAATCACTCGTAGAGATCTGCCGATGGATAGAATACAATCCTGTTATAGTTTTCGAGCTCTTACCTCAGAAGTTTACGATAAGTCAGTTGCATAAACTGTATGAAGCAATATATAATAAGAAAATTGATATACGCAATTTCCATAAGAAGGTAGCAGCTATGAGTTATGTTATTCCTTTGGAGGAGAAACAAAAAGATGTGTCTCATCGTGCAGCCCGTTATTATAAATTTGACAAAAAGGCTTATAATAAGTTGAAAACAAGTATATAATCGATTTAAAAAACATAAAAACACTCATCTATCATGTATTTATTAGGATATGATATTGGTAGCTCTTCGGTAAAAGCTTGTCTGGTAAATGCCAGCACAGGTAAAATTGTTGCTTCAGACTTTTTTCCGAAAGAGGAAATGAAAATTACAGCTGTAAAATCGGGATGGGCAGAACAAGACCCTGCCGACTGGTGGGCAAACCTGAAACTTGCACATCAATCTGTGATGCAAAAGTCGGGAGCAAAAGGAGAAGATATACAAGCTATCGGTATTACCTGGCAAATGCATGGGTTGGTGCTCGTAGATAAAGATAAAAATGTACTCCGTCCCTCTATAATATGGTGCGACAGCCGTGCTGTACCTTATGGCGAAAAGGCATTTAAAGCCATCGGTGAGGAAAAATGTCTGAGTCATTTGCTCAACTCTCCGGGTAATTTTACTGCATCTAAACTAGCATGGGTAAAAGAAAATGAACCTCATATCTATGAAAAAATAGATAAACTGATGCTACCCGGTGATTATATCGGGATGAAATTAACAAATGATATCGTTGTTACTATCGAGGGAATGTCAGAAGGTATCTTCTGGGATTTTAAGACAAATACGTTATCTGAAGAAGTACTGAATCACTATGGAATACCGAAGAGTTTTTTCCCTGAGATAAAACCTATTTTTGGTATACAAGGCTATGTTTCATCTTCGGCAGCCAAAGAACTTGGATTGAAAGAAGGTATCCCGGTTTCTTATCGGGCAGGCGATCAGCCTAACAATGCTCTTTCTCTCAATGTGTTTGAGCCGGGCGAAATAGCTTCTACCGCCGGAACATCGGGTGTTGTATATGGAGTGTTGGATCAGCTGAACTACGATAAACTATCGCGTGTAAATACTTTTGCGCATGTTAATTATACGCCGGAACAAATCAGACTTGGAGTGCTGCTTTGTATCAACGGAACAGGTATTCTTAACTCATGGCTGAAACGAAATTTGGCTCTTGAAGGCTTATCGTACAGCGATATGAACGCTCTGGCTGCTCAATCACCTATTGGAGCGAAAGGTATTAGTATTATTCCTTTTGGAAATGGAGCCGAGCGTGTATTGGAAAATAAGGATGTTAATTGCTCGATACATGGAATCAATTTTAACATCCATGACAAGAAAGATATTCTTCGCGCAGCACAAGAAGGTATCGTGTTCTCTTACGAATATGGTATGGAAATTATGCGCGAGATGGGTATGAATATTTCTACAGTGAAAGCCGGATATGCGAACATGTTCCTAAGCCCGATTTTCTCGCAAACACTAGCCAGTGTAAGTGAGGTGACTATCGAGCTGTATAATACAGATGGTGCTGCCGGAGCTGCTAAAGGAGCGGGTATTGGTATAGGGCTTTATGCTACACCTCAGGAAGCTTTTGCTTCTCTCGAAAAATTA
This sequence comes from Dysgonomonas sp. UBA7630, assembly GCF_002483985.1. NCBI lineage: Bacteria > Pseudomonadati > Bacteroidota > Bacteroidia > Bacteroidales > Dysgonomonadaceae > Dysgonomonas > Dysgonomonas sp. UBA7630. Next base: position 224,057 of record NZ_DLIY01000037.1, on the reverse strand, counting down.
GCAGTCATAGAACCTGAGAAAGATAAGAGAGATCAATATAGAGAGGCATATCAACAATGGAGAAATCTGGTAACTAAAAAATAAATTATTAATCATTTAAAATAAAAACTATAATCATGGAAATTTTAAAAGGAACAAAAGAATTTTTTCCGGGTATCGGAAAAATCAAATTTGAAGGAAAAGAAAGTAAAAATCCGTTAGCATTCCGTTTTTATGACGAAAACAAAGTGGTAATGGGAAAAACAATGAAAGATTGGACTCGTTTTGCAATGGCATATTGGCATACACTATGTGCTAATGGTGGCGATCCATTTGGTGGAGCAACTATTCATCACCCATGGAATATAGGAGACGATGCTATCAGCCGTGCAAAATACAAAATGGATGCAGCTTTCGAATTCATGACCAAAATGGGAATCAACTATTATTGCTTCCATGATGTAGACTTGGTAGATGCAGGTAATTCTTGGACAGAATATGAAAAGAACTTGCATACAATAGTAGACTATGCAAAAGAAAAACAAGCAGCTTCGGGAGTAAAACTTCTTTGGGGTACAGCAAATGTTTTCAGCCACGAACGTTATATGAATGGTGCTGCAACAAACCCTGATTTTAATGTAGTTGCAAGTGCGGGAACTCAAATAAAGAATGCTATTGATGCTACTATCGCTCTTGGCGGGTCTAACTACGTGTTCTGGGGAGGTCGTGAAGGTTATATGAGCTTGTTGAATACCGACATGAAGCGTGAAAAAGATCACTTGGCTCAAATGTTGACAATGGCTCGTGACTATGCTCGCAAACAAGGATTCAAAGGTACATTCCTAATTGAACCTAAACCAATGGAACCTACTAAACATCAATATGACTTCGATACAGAAACTGTTATCGGCTTCCTTCGTCACTATGGTTTAGACAAAGATTTCAAAGTGAATATTGAGGTTAACCACGCTACTCTTGCAGGTCACACATTCGAACACGAATTGCAGGCTGCTGCAGATGCGGGTCTATTGGGTAGTATCGATGCTAACCGCGGAGATTATCAGAATGGTTGGGATACAGACCAGTTCCCTCTCGATATCTATGATTTTGCTCATGCATGGTTGGTATTGTTACCTTATGGCGGGTTAGGAAATGGTGGTGTAAACTTCGATGCTAAGATACGTCGTAATTCTACAGATATGGACGATTTGTTTATTGCTCATATCTCGGGTATGGATGTATTTGCACGTGGCTTATTGGTTGCTGCTGATATTCTTCAAAGCTCAGATTACAACAAATTACGTAAAGAGCGTTATGCTTCATTCGATGGTGGAGACGGTAAAGCTTTTGAAGATGGCAAGTTAACTCTTGAAGATCTACGCACAATTGCACATAAAGTAGGCGAACCTAAGCAAATAAGCGGTAAGCAAGAGCTTTATGAGGCTATTGTAAATATGTATATCTAAACATATAACTAGGGATTGTTTTTAAAAGTAATAGCATTCTTATCAAAAGTTCCTCACTTTTTTCATTCTGAGTGTAACGAAGATTTTTCAATTCACTTCGTTCGATATGACAACTAGAAAATATAAATTGCTTTTAAAACAATCCCTTTGTTCCTTAAATAATTATTGACCAATGAAAAATGAAGCGAGTAAATCATATACGCTAAAACTGACACTGATTGCCACACTGGGTGGATTGCTGTTCGGTTACGACACGGCAGTTATCTCTGGTACGGTAGAGTCGCTCCGTCACTTTTTTATAGAGCCGATGGGATTATCATTGAACGAGGCCAATGCAATGGAAGGCTTCGTGATAAGTAGCGCTCTGATTGGCTGTATCTTTGGTGCGGCTATGGCAGGTTGGGTAAGTCAGACTTTTGGACGTAAAAAAGCATTGTTTGCTGCGGCTATTTTATTTCTATTAGCAGCAATAGGGTCTGCATGGCCCGAAATAGGTTTCCAGATGCCTAGTGCAGGAGATCACTCTTTTGTATATCATTTTGTTTTTTATCGTATAATCGGTGGTGTAGGAGTTGGTATAGCTTCGATGGTCTCTCCTATGTACATCGCAGAAATAGCACCTCCCAGCAAGAGAGGTAGCCTTGTAGGACTTAATCAGTTTGCCATAATATTTGGTATGCTGGTAGTATATTTTGTAAATTATTTTATAGCAAAACAAGGAGACACAGAGTGGCTCCATACAACAGGATGGAGATGGATGTTTGCTTCGCTAGCTATTCCATCAGTCATATTCTTCCTTTTATTGTTTATTGCACCCGAAACACCAAGATGGCTTGTGATGAAAGGTCACACCGCAAAGGCAGAGGGTATTCTTACCAAGCTTGTAGGTAGCACAATGGCTAAGCAAGAAATGGTGGAAATAAGACAAAGTTTTGATAATGAGGAAACAGCATCATTAAAACCATATTATCGTTTTATGATGACATGGCTTATCTTATTTGTTGTGGGTCTTATTTCCCTATCGTTAGTCGGAGTTTCAAGTGCATTGGAAATCTCTATGATAGCAAGCTTTGTAATAGCATTGTATGTTCCTGTTAAATCTTATGGATTCCTGATTATAATGACAGGCGTATTGTTATCTGCATTTCAGCAATTTGTGGGTATTAACGTTGTGTTATACTATGCTCCCGAAATATTTAAGAGTATGGGATCGGGTACAGACTCGGCACTGTTGCAAACTATCATTGTAGGTATTATCAATCTGTCGTTTACAGTATTGGCTATTATGACTGTTGATAAATTCGGACGTAAGCCTCTGTTGATTACAGGAGCTTTAGTGATGGCAGTATCTATGCTTGGCTTGGGGACATCTTTTTCTCAAGGATTACCCGGTACATTGAAACTTGTGTTTATGCTTACATATACAGCCGGTTTCGCTATGTCATGGGGACCTGTTTGTTGGGTTATGCTCGCAGAGATATTCCCTAACTCGGTGCGTTCGAGCGTAATGTCTATTGCTGTAGCTGCACAATGGGTATCAAACTTCTTAATCTCTTGGACATTCCCTATCATGGACAAGAACGATACATTAGTAACGATGTTCAATCACGGATTTGCATACTGGGTATATGGCTCACTTGCAATTCTTGCAGCATTGTTTGTATGGAAACGTTTACCTGAAACAAAAGGTAAGACGTTAGAAGATATGGAAAAATTATGGAAAAAATAGAATAACATTTTGAATGTTAAAATAGGTTGATAAAGTAGGAGGTTTGTTGTGATAATAAGCCTCCTACTACTTTTTTAGTTTGTCTTTTTATAACTGATGATAGCCCAAGTGTTGAAAAACACCACAAATCCCAGTAATGCAAACATCTGTGTGGTTAAGTCCATAAATACACTACCCTTGAGATAAACCATTCGCATCACTTGTATGAAATACTTCAAAGGATTGAAAATCGTAACAATCTTAGCCCATTCGGGCATACTGCTTATCGGAGTAAACAGACCGCTCATTAATATCAGAATCATTATAAAGAAGAACATCACGAACATAGCTTGCTGCATGGTATTTGAATAGTTGGAGATAACCAGTCCGAATCCGGATACCACCAGAATATAAATTCCCGAAAAAAGATAGATTGTTAACAGGCTGCCAACCGGTAATATATTATAGACAAATGCTGCGAACCCAAAACAGATAGTAAGCACCGTGAATCCGATAACCCAGTACGGAATAAGCTTTGCTAAAATGAATGTAAATTTATTTACGGGAGTTACGTTCATCTGCTCTATTGTACCCATTTCTTTTTCGCTTACAATGTTTAGTGCCGGCAGGAAGCCGGTTAGCAGTGTAAGTAGTATTACCATCAATGCCGGAACCATAAAGACTTTATAATCCAAATTAGGATTGAATTTGTACTGAGGTACGATGTTAATAACGGGTAATACTGCACCCTCTCTTTTGGGAGACCATTCTTCTCTGATATCCGATGAAAAATCGGATAGTATAGCACCCATATATGAAGAACTTAGTGAGCCTTTCACGCCATTGACTGTATTTGCGGATATCATAACATTAGCCACTCCTGTTTTTACAAGGTTTTTCTCAAAATTGGGTTGTATTTCGAGTATAACATCTGCTTTACCCGACTCGATACTATGCGAAGCTTTATCACCCGATAAAGAGACATCCGTAAGATGAAAATATCCGGATGAGGTTGCCTTGCGGACTAATCTTTCGGAATAAGTGCTATGATCATTATCAACAATACTTAGCTTAATGTTTTTTATCTCCTGATTGGCAGCCCAAGGCATAATGAGCATCATCATAATTGGCATGCCTATGATTAATCTCGGAAGAAATGAGTTCCGCATAATCTGTTTAAACTCTTTTTCGATCAAAAACTTTATCATGATAATCAGCCTAATCTAACTTTAAACTTTTTCAAACTTATTGTAATCAGTAATATGAACATAGATACGAGAATAGCCATATCTTTTAATATAAATTCTACACCTACGCCCTGTATCATCAGTTTTTTTATTGCATCGATGTACCATTTAGCAGGAATAATATTTGATATCCATTGTAGTACTTCCGGCATACTTTCTATCGGATATATCATACCTGATAACAACATGACGGGCATCATAAAACCCATTCCCGAAATCAGCATCGCCGTTACTTGCGTATTTGCAATAGTAGATACAAATAGCCCTAGCGAGAGTGCTACCGCAATGAATATGAATGATATAACAGCAAGCCAAAACAGGCTTCCGGCTACAGGTACTTTGAGAACAAAGTATGATAATAACAATATCGAAGTGAGATTCACTACCGATAGCGTAAAATATGGTACTGCTTTAGCCAGAATGATATAAATAGGCTTTATCGGCGAAGCAAGTAATACTTCCATTGTGCCCATTTCTTTTTCACGTACAATGGCTATCGATGTCATCATGGCACATATCATCATGAGGATAAGTCCCATAACCCCCGGTACGAAATTGTATGCACCTTTTAACTGAGGGTTATACAGCATCTTTACCTCGGGTATTATGCGAAAAGGAACGTTGAGCTCACGCATCAATTCTTGTTGATATGACGATATTATATTTGTAGCATACCCTGTTTGCATAAGCGATTGATTGGGGTCTGTAGCATCGGCTATGAGTTGTATAGAAGCCTCTCCTGTATGTAACAAGTTGCTGTTGAAGTTTTCTCCGAATACAACTACCATGCTTACTTTTCCTTCCCTGAAAACCTGTTCAATATCATCGGGACTATTCAAAACCTGTGAGACTGTAAAGTATTCGCTTGCTTCAAGCTGTTCGATGATACGCTGTGTCGAAATATCCTTCGAGAGGTCGAACACAGCAATCTGTGTGTTTTTGAGCTCTGTGGTTATAGCAAAGCCAAATATAATGATCTGCACAATGGGCATTCCCAGTAAGATCAGCATAGTACGCTTATCGCGGAATATATGGTAGAATTCTTTTTTTACAAAAGAGAGAAATTGTTTCATAATATCAATTATCAGAGCGTTTTGCTTTTCGTGCCAGTTGTTGAAAAACGTCATCCATGTTTTTGGCATTGAACCGGTGGCGTAGATTCTTTGGTGTATCCAACGCCTCTATTTTGCCATCTACCATAATCGAAATTCGATTACAGTACTCGGCTTCGTCCATATAGTGAGTTGTAACAAATACGGTAATTCCTCTGTCGGCAGCTTGATATATGAGTTCCCAAAATTGTCTGCGGGTAGCTGGATCTACTCCACCTGTGGGTTCGTCCAGAAATACAATCTTGGGTTCATGGAATATAGATACGGAGAAAGCAAGCTTTTGTTTCCAACCCAACGGTAATTCCTTTACTAATGTATTCCGTTCTTTGGCAAAACCCAGTTCGTCGAGCGTTTGGGCGGTTTTAGTTTCAATAGCCTTTTCTTTCATTCCGTATATTCCTCCAAATAGCCTGATGTTTTCCCACACCTTCAAGTCTTCGTACAAAGAAAATTTTTGACTCATATAGCCGATGCTCTTCTTTACAGCTTCTTGTTGCTTCGATATGTCGTATCCGGCAACGAAGCCTTTCCCCGAACTTGGATAGCTCAATCCGCAAAGCATACGCATGGCTGTGGTTTTGCCCGCACCATTAGCGCCTAGGAATCCGAATATTTCCCCTTTTTCTACACTAAAAGATATATTATCTACAGCTGTGAAATTCCCAAATTTCTTTGTCAGTTTTTCTGTATGTATAACCGTTTCGTTCATTGTTTTTCGTTTTGAGCCAATAGCATGTAACAATCTTCTATACTTGGATTTATTTCGTGTATGTCAATGCCTGTATGTCCATTGTTGATGAGATATTCATTCAGTTCATTTATCGAAAAATCTTTATTTACTGTGATATGGTGTACTTCCCCAAACGCAAAACATGTTTTTATCATATTATGACCTCTGAGGTCTTTTAGTAGTTTATACATATCATCAGCCTGTGCAGACCATAATATCTCCGGGTATCGGTTTATTATATTCTGTGGTGTTTCTACGTCGAGGAAAGACCCATTTTGTATCAGAGCTATGCGATCGCAGAGTTTAGCCTCGTCCATATAGGGAGTGGATACAAGTATCGTAATATTTTGCTCTTTCAGCATTTTAAGCATATCCCAGAATTCTTTCCGCGACACAGGGTCTACTCCTGTAGTGGGTTCGTCCAGAAATAATATACAAGGCTTATGTATCAATGCACAGCACAATGCCAGCTTTTGTTTCATACCGCCGGATAGTTTTCCTGCTTTGCGATCCTTGAACGGTTCTATCTGTTGGTATATATCTTTTATCAGATGATAATTTTCCTGTATGGTTGTATTAAATACCGTAGCAAAAAACTCTAAATTCTCTTCCACGCTTAAATCCTGATAGAGCGAGAATCTTCCCGGCATATAGCCTATTCTATTCCGTATTTCTTTATAGTCTTTCACAATGTCCAAACCATCTACCTTTGCATTGCCACTATCTGCAAGCAGCAAGGTAGTAAGTATCCTGAAAAGGCTTGTTTTACCCGCGCCATCGGGTCCTATAATGCCATATATCTCTCCTTGCTCTACATCGAAGCTTATATCGTTGAGAGCCTGTACCGATTTGTAGCTTTTTTTTATATTTTGAACTGAAACAGCTTTCATATTTTATTCGTTCAATTCAATGTATAAGTCATCATCTTTATCCACATAGTTAATCTTATTTTCTTTAGACAACCATCCCAGAGCCAGATAAATATACATTTCTCTATAGCCTGTTATTACTTCGAGATCATGTATCGTAAGCATTCCTTTTTCGGCAAGCGCATCACAAATAAGTTTGGTGTCACTATTTATCAGCTCTTTCAACATAGCTTTGTGTTTTAATTCAATTTTAATTCTCCGTACATTCCATACTTTAGGTATCCATCGTTCTTTACAGCTACTTTTACGGCATATACCAAGTTAGCCCGTTCGTCACGAGTCTGTACTGTTTTTGGCGTAAACTCCGACTTATCCGATATCCAGGTTATAGTCCCTGAATATTCTTTCATTTCTTTCTCTCCAAAGTCTGCATATACTTTTACGGCTTGTCCTATTTTCACTTGTATCAATTGGCTTGCTGTAATGTATGCCCGAAGGAACATGTGTTCGATGTCTGCTACTTTAAATAAAGCTCTTCCCTGTGTTGCAAGTTCTCCTTGTTCTGCATATTTAGACAGGATAGTCCCATTGATAGGGCTACTGATAATAGATTTCTGTATCTGGTCATTTATTTGAGCTACTTGCACGCCCAGTCCCGAGCTTTGTTCTGATATATTTTTGTTCGAATTTTCTAATAATTCCGTTTGTGCAGTTAACTGCCTTTCAAGAACAAGTATCTGTGCATTTATATCATCTAATTGCTTTTGATTTGCAGCGTTTGCCTTTACCAAGTTCTCGAATCGTTTTTGCTCGTTTTTCTGGGTTGCAATTTGTTGCTTTATCGCTGCTATCTGTCTTGGTATATCTACACGTCCGCTTTTTACTGCACTGGCATTGGTGAGAAGTTGCATCTTTTTTAGATATAATTGTACGGTATCTATATATCCGAGAGGCTTTCCTTGTTCTACTTGTTGTCCTTCAATGAAATTGAGCTGTATAATCTTTCCGTTTGCTTCGGCTGATACAATTACCTCAGTAGTCTCAAAAACGCCGGATGCATCATAGTCTCCATTCCCTTTTCCGCAAGCTGTAAGCAAGAGTATGATGCTTGCATAAACTATATTTTTTATTGTTTTCATATATTATTTTTCATTTGATGTAGAGAGAAAAGTATATCGTTATTTCTTACTTCTTGTTTAATTGTTTGTTGTATATTTTAAGTTGTAAATAGCTTGAAGCAATTCTATCTCATGTTGTATTCTGTCTTGCTTTGCGAGATCTTCTGCATTCACATCGCGCATGAGGTCAATGACGGTTGATGTTCCGTTTGCAACCTTTGCTTCGGTTGCTCGCTTTACATTGTTGCGAAGGATGACTATATCGTCATCATATTTTAGCAAGTCTTTATTCTTGTTTATTTCGTTTTGCTCTTGAGAGGTTTCCAAACTTGTATTGAAAAGGAATGTTTCTCGTGAAGTTGCAATATTATCCTGATTCGTTTCTATTAGTTTTCTGTCGTTTTTTTGTGTGTACAAGCTTCCAAAGTTCCAAGACAAACGTATTCCTCCGATGTAATATGCCGAGAAATCATTATTGAGCATATTCAGCGCAGGTTTTCCATAGCCACCGGTGAGAAATAGTCCAAGTTTGGGCATGTAGCCCGCTTTTATTGCTTTCTTTTGCGTTTCTAGATTTACTAATTGTGCGTCGAACAACTCCAGCTCAGGTCGTTTTACTTGTGATGATATGGTCAAATTGTCCGCATTCGGTTTTGGCAGGGTGATGTTTTCGTCTAGCTTTTGTCCGATAAGAATACCTAACATATCCACGTATGCTTTTTTGTTTGAAACGATCTGTGCTTTATTTTGTACAGTTTTCAGTTGCTCTACTTTTATCGCATCCAAGTCTGATTGGTTTGCTATTCCGTTGATTATATAGCTTGATATCAGGTCGAAATTCCGTTGCAACTCTTCTTGTAAAAGAGTGTTCTGTTTCAATCTTGCATCGAGTAGCAAGATGCCAAAATACATTTGGTTTACCTGATAGACTATCTTATACAGATCAACGTCCAGCTGTTTTTGCTCAGCATAGGACGATGCTTTTGTGATATCTTTTTTGCTGTTTATTACGCCTCCGTCCCATATCGTTTGGGTAACATCTATTGCAGCAGAATACTGATCTTTGCTCAGCCCTTTGATATCTATACCCTTGATATCGATAGGTATCTTTGTCACTTCCGATTGATAAGAGGCTTTAGCCGATAATGAGAATTGGGGCAAATAGCCTTTTCCGGCATTTGAGAGATTATATTCTTTCGACCGCTCAATCAATCCGTACCGTTTTATAAGCGGATAATTTTCTTTTGCCATTTGCTGGCATTGCTCTATGGTAAGTGTGTTTTGAGCAAAAGCCATTGTTGAAAAGAAAAGCGAATATGTGATGATGATTAATGATTTTTTCATGCTGATTCTATTATTCATCTATTTTAAGCATCATTTTTATCCATTGTGGAATTAATGCTTTTCGTTCTTCTATAAATATCTCATATTCTTTTTCTCCGAAAGGAGCATGCAGGTTCATTAATAAAGGCTTTCCTACGATAGGGAAAATAGACATGGATACTATATTTATAAAAATCTGAAGCGGGGTTACTCCTTTTATCCCTTTTTTGTCTGTTTGTTCCTGTATCTGTTTAAATAGATAATTATTTGCGATAGATTTTCCTTTAAGCCCCACATTTTCTATTATTTTGTGAGGATTGGCTTGTATTTCACTTAGTACAAATAGGGGTAAATTCGGATTCTTTGAGATAGAGTCTATATAGCGCGCAACAATCATGTCTATCTTATCAGAAAGACTAATATCTTCTGCATTTACAATATTTACGATCAGTCCAAACATTTCTTGTAAGCTTTCTTTCATAATTATATCAAAAAGCTTTTCCTTACTCCTGAAATAATAGTTGAGTAAGGCTAGGTTTATTCCCGCTTCTTCTGCTATGTCGCGAGTTCGGGCTTGCCCATATCCTTTTTCATGAAATACTTTTCGGGCTGCATTTTTTATTTTTTCTTCTGTCGAAATATCTTTTTCCATTTTGTGATGTATTCTGTTTATTTCTTAATTGAGCTACAAACGTAAATTAAAATATTGATTTAAACAAATGATTAAATATTATTTTTAAATATTTTGTCAAATTACTTTTATTTGTAATCTGTAATGTTTTTATGAATAAATTTGTCTTATATAAGTAAGTAGCTTATAAAAAAGTAACAGAAAAGTGACAAGTAAAGAGAGTGAAATAAGTGTCACTTTTGTCACCTTTTTATTTTTAATTTATTGTATATTGTTGTATATGTGATTGTTGTGTTAGTCTTTCGACAGGGTGGTAATTGATATGTTTTTGGTGATATAATTAAAATGTTACTTTTTCTGTTACAAATTTCAGTGTGGTTCGTTATCTAGATACATGGAGTTAGAAAAGTTCAAATCGGATGTTGTACCTCTACGCAACAAGCTGCAGAATGTTGCAAAGAATATGCTGGCTAATGAGGTAGATGCTGAGGATGCTGTTCAGGAAACCTATTTGAGGTTATGGAATCAGCGATCTCAGTTGAGCAATCATCCTAATGTTGGTGGATTTGCAATGCAGACGTTGAAGAATATATGTATTGACAGGTTGAGGGCGGAGAGGCATAATGTTTCGCTCGATGGTATATCCATTGCCGGAAATTCGATAACTCCATATACATTTACTGAACAACAAGACAGTGTGTTGATCATCAGGAATATTATCGACTCTTTGCCCGAAACTCAACGCCATATTATAACATTGCGAGATGTAGATGGATATGAATTGGGCGAAATCGCAGCAATTATAGGCTCTGAGGAAAGTACTGTAAGGGTAAACCTTTCGAGGGCACGTAAGGCTGTTAGAGACAAATTTTTGAGTATGAATAATGTAATACGAAAATAGGATGAGTGATATAGATTTGCTTTTAGAAAAATACTTTGAGGGGCAAACTACCCTGGAAGAGGAAAGTATCTTACGAAATTATTTTCGTCAGTCCCAGATCGAAGATCGGCATAAGGTATATGCACCTATGTTCAACTATTTTTCAGCAGAAAGAAAAGAGGTTGCCGTAGAAAAGAAAAAGAAGAAAATACCTTTTTATGTATGGATAAGTGTTGCCGCCAGTATATTATTGATAATAGGCATCAGATCATTCAATTCAGTATCGGTTGGTAATGATATGGGCGGAACATTTGTATATGTTGATGGAAAGAAACTTACGGATGAGGCTGAGGTCAGTGTTGCTGCACTCAATTCTATTCGCGTTGTATCAGAAGTCGATAATGATGTAGTGAGCAGCCAAATCGGGATTTTGGATTCTTTTACTGAATAAATTAGAAAATTATGAAATATAAAGTATTGATGTTATATTGTTTATTGCAGATTATATCCATGTCTGCTTTAGCACAAGATCACCTGAATATAAAAAGCATATTTGACAAATATGGCAAACAAGAGGGATCAGTGCTCGTACAACTATCGTCCGACATACTTTCACAGGGCAGTAATATTACTTTTTACAAAAGCCTTATTATGAATAATGATGTAGCCAAGGACAGAGATGTTCTAAATCTCCTGAAACTTGATATAGACAAAAATGTGATAGTATCGGAAGTTAAGAAAAATGGAAAAGTGGAGTCGGGGACATATTATGTAGGCAAAGACAAATCGGGCAAAACAGGTGAATATATTTTGTATAAGAATAAACCTGATAAGATAACAATCGTTTATCTGAAAGGGAACTTCCCACCCGCAAGGCTCGATTCGGAGCTGAAAAAATTGAAAGATCTTTTTATTTATGTGAATGATAAACGTTTAAAAATACAATAGTAATATGAAAAAAATAGTTGCGTTCTTAGCTTTTTGTTTTGTTGTAATATCCGCAAATGCCGATGAGATTGTATTGCAGGATACGATAGTAAAAACAGTACAGATCATCAAGGAGATAAATAGGAATACAGGGGATACCGTTATTGTTTCTACGACAGAAACTCAGGAGTTAATACCCAAGGATGATAACGAGAGCAGTGTTCTTTACAATGGATCGACCTACAATTTTATCTTTTCGTGGAATAAACGAAAAAGTTTGAGTTCTCACTGGACAGGATTCGGTATGGGATTTATGAACTATAGTGACAAAGATATTCCTTTCGGAAAATTAAAGATGAGCAGTTCTCATAATTTTACAGTCAATCTTTTCGACTTTCAGAAGCAGATAGGAAAAACTAATTGGCTATTTGTTAGTGGAATAGGAACAGAATGGTCTCGTTATCATTTTGATGATAATGCCGCTTTGACTCAAGTGAATGGTGTTACGTCTTTTGTTCCTGCTCCGGAGGGTGTTAATTACAAATCGACAAAACTATTAGCTTATTACATAACTATTCCTCTCTTGTTGGAATATCAGGTGTCAGATTTTCATATATCCGGTGGGGTAGTGGGCTTCTTCAAATACTATTCCAAATCGCAAGTTAAATATTATGAAAACGATAAGAAGCAAGTCGTGAATATGGGGCGCGATCTGAATATACGTCCTATAGATATGAGATTGAGGTTGCAAGTTGGGATAAGGGATGTTAGTGTATATGGTTACTATGCTCCATTCTCGATGTTTGAGAAAGATAAAGGGCCTGATCTAAATACTTACACCATCGGCGTTATGCTAGGTATATAGAGATTGATTGTTTAGTCATTCCCAATGAAAAAAGAGCTCTTTAACCTAATAATCTAGGTTGAGGGCTCTTCTCTTCATTCAAAAAAATTGGACTTATTTATTATCTTCACCAAAAATACTGCCGTAACGATGGTACTCGTAGGCAATACTTTGTTCTTTCATATAGTGCAACAGTTCGATACGTCCTTCAATTAATGGCTTGTCGGATGCGATATGCTTTCCTAATTTTGCCGCTTTCCGATAGATTGCGTCAGAAAGGTCTGTAGTACAAGTGCGTATACGTTCGTATGAATCCATTTCTTCTACAAACTTTTCTTCGTCTTGTATCTTGATGTGGATACCCGACAGCATACTTGAAGCCTTTTCTATAGCCTCTAATTTTTCGTCGCTACCCGAAATACTAACTACAACAGGTGTTCCCGACCTATTAGACGCTAACAAGATTAACATGATATCGCACAAAGAGTCTGATTCTTGTATGCGCAAACCTATACTCTTGAGAGGTAAATAGCGGAAGATGTTTTCTTCACCATAGAGGTGATTCACATCTCTTGCTTTCGAGAATTCATTTAGCCACGCTTTTGAATAACTGTCGTAAGCAAAGTTTAGGCGAGCCTTTTCTTTTATATCAGTCAGAAGATCACCTATATTGTATTTATATTCAGATCCACCTGTTACATCTTTTTCTGTGAATTCGACAAAGCATGATACATAATTAGGACCTCCGGCTTTGATGCCTCCGCCAAAGGCAGAACGTTTCATTCCTCCAAATGGTTGACGGTTTACGATGGCTCCGGTTATCCCTCTGTTGATATATAGGTTTCCGGCCTCAATACTGTTTTTCCAGAGATCGTGCTCTGCTTCATCCAGACTTTGTAATCCGGCAGTAAGACCATACTCTGATGAATTGGCATACTCTATTCCTTCTTTCAGTCCGTCTATGCATACAACAGATAATAGAGGAGCAAACAACTCATTCTTAAAAGTAAAGCTACCCGGTTTAACGCCCCATTTTACAGTAGGCTTGAGTATATATTTCTTATCATCCAAAAACTCCGGAGCAACTAGCCACGATTCACCCGGTTCGAGATTGTTGATGGCATGCGTCAACTTATCGTTGTCGTTAGTTATCATTGGGCCTACCATATTCATCGTATCCCATACACTACCTGTACGCAGGCTTGTTACAGCATCTCGAAGTTTCGACTTGAAGTTCTCGTCATTGTATATGGTTTTGTCTACCAGGAATAGTGAACATGCCGAGCATTTTTGTCCTGCATTTCCGAAGGCTGATGATACCACATTTTGTATGGCATGATCCTGATCGCCATTGGCAGTGAGTATGATTGCGTTCTTACCGCCTGTTTCTGCCGATAATGGAGTCTTAGGGCTGTTTTCCAATAAGCGGAATGATGTATCAGTACCTCCGGTAAGTATTATATGTTTTACAGAAGGGTGAGCAGTAAGATAGTCTAACGAAGAGCGATCTGCACTGCATACAACTTGTAGCGCATCTTTAGGTACACCCGCATCCCAGAAGCATTTCGCAAACTCCCATGCTATCGGCAAAGCTACTGTAGCAGGTTTTAGTATAACTGTATTTCCTCCGGCTAAAGCAGCGGCAACGCCACCTACAGGGATTGCAAGCGGGAAGTTCCAAGGTGGAATCACCAAAATGATACCCTTTGGTTGGTACTCAACAGTACTTAGTCCTGCAAACTGCTTCATCGTAATCGGATAAAAGCGGCAGAAGTCGATAGCTTCAGATACTTCTACGTCTCCCTCGCCGAATGTCTTTCCGGTGATAGCTGCCATACATCCGATAAGATCTCCTCGCTTCGCACTTAAATTTTCGGCTACTTGGTGGAGTGTTTCATTTCGTTTGTTTACATCCGTCTTTCTCCAGTCCGATTTGTCTTCTTCGGCAACACTTATTATTTCTTTTATCTGATCGAGTGACGATAGATTTGCTTCGCAGAAACAGACCTGATCATTTCGGCTGCGATCATAGTACTTCTTTTTGTGTTCGGTAATAACTTCTTTATCTCCTATCTGAACAGGTACAACAAAGTTTTTGTCGTCTACAAGCGTACCCCATTTGCGCAGTGCTTCTAATGCCCATTCTCTATTTGCACCTAAGTCAAGATCGGTGTCGGGTTCGTTATTGAATACATTTATATCTTTTACCGGAATAGGTTTTTCTTTCCTGTTCTGTGTCCTGAATGATTTTGGAACTATACTATCTTTCAATTTATATGCTTCGAGGAACTGATTTGTTAGGAAGTTCCATTGAGGACTATCAAGCTTCAAGTTGAATGAATAGCTAAGGAAGTTGTCTTTTCCTGTATTTTCATCCAGACGCCGAACGAGATATGAAATAGCATTAAGGAAATGTGCCTTTTTAACTACCGGGGTGTACAGAATGATTTGTTTATTGAGGCCTCTTATTACTCGCGGAAGATTGTTTGCCATTCCCTCTAGCATCTCGAATGTGACACAATCGCCAACACCGTTCTTTTCACTGAGCAGATAGGCATAAGCAATACTAAAGAAATTGTGCGATGCCACACCTACATGTAACGCTTTTGCATTTTCGGGCTCTAAGGCTATGTCAAGAATGTGCATATAGTTGGCATCTACTTCTACTTTTGTAGGTAGTATAGGATTTGGCCTGCCTTTTAGTGAAGATACAATACTTTCCATCTGAAGGTTTGCTCCTTTTACCAAGCGCATTTTTAAAGGAGAGCCTCCTTCGGCCACACGTTTCTTCGCAAATTTTAATAAGCGTTCCTGAAATAATCCTGCATCGGGTAGATAGGCTTGTATTACAATACCTGCCATGTAATTCTTGAATTGAGGCATGCTCAATACTTCTTCGAATACATCGAGCGTAAGGTGTGTATCTTTATATTCTTCCATATCCAGATTCACAAATTTAGGTCGGGTTACTCCCCCCTGATCTGTATATGGATAATCTATTGCCTGCTGGTAAATGGTTGCGACTAATTCGCAAAGCTCTTTTTTATTTTGCTCGTAGCTCAGCGAATGTATTTGAGCATATATACCCGATAGCTTGATTGAAATGTAATTTATATCCGGTTCTTTTAACGCTTCCAGATAATGTTCGTATCTGTTCCTTGCTTCGCCATCGCCAAGAACGACTTCACCTAATAAATTAACATTTTGCCCTATTTTGGAATTCCATCTGCCTGATAAATGTCCTGTAAGTGTAGGGCGTTCTTCGGCTATGATTATCTTGTTGGTCTCTTCACGTAATCTTCTATTGAATAAAGGAACTGCTATTCCCGGAGCCAGAGAACCAAAGTTCATAAAAAGTTTTAGCTGGAGCCGATCGAATGAGCTAAAGAAGTCCGGAACGCCATATTCGTTGATAAGCTCTTTCATTCGCTTAACAACAAGTTTTTTATCTCTTATCTGTGACGATTCGTCGAGCATTTTAGATAAGACAGTTTTATTAGAAGGGGTTTGAATGAGTGAAGCAAACTTTNNTTTTTTGTTCTTTGACTTCCTCGGGGGTTAACTCTTTTTCTGCTCTTACGAGAAAGTCTTTTGCCCATTCAAGGACTTCTTTAGTCGTGATTTTTTCCATAGGTGTATATGCTGTTAACAAGGTTTTATTTAGAAACCTAAAGTTATATCAAAAGCTTGATAAAATGACTCTGATAAGTGAAAAAATATCACAATTTTAAGAGTGGTGACTATAAAACAATAGAAGGCTCTTAATTATTTAATTAGGAGCCTTCTGCGCGGTTGTGTAGATAAATTATTTACTCCATATTCTGTATCCTATCCTGAGCACAGGTGAGATATCCATATTGGGGATATTGTATTGTACCTGATCAAAATCAAGACTTTTATCTTTTCTCAAATATATATGTACAGCCGGTTGTATATAAAGGTTGCGCCATATAAACAATTGGTAACCTATTCCACCTCCAAAATCAAGGCTTCTCATATCCTTTTTAACACCTGTACCTTTTTGCTCAATTTCAAACTTATGAGCCTCTATAAATGTATATATATCGAGGTTCTTCCATACATTATATCCTAAGAATAAACCCGGAGCGGTTTTGTAATATCTTTTAAAGTCGTCGGCTGAATTGTTTATTCCCGCTGTCTCGGCATTGTACGATCCCCCGTTAATAACGCTAACTCTTACTCTCCATCTTTCATATCTATACCCTAAGGCAAAATGATAACCTCCGGTAAGAAACATGGGAAATAAACTTTCTGCTTCAAAAGCTTGCTTTACTTCATGGCTTTGCTTGTTTTTCTGGGGTATTGTTTCTTGTGCAGATATACTAACTGCCAATCCAAGAAGAATGAATACTATTAATTGCTTTTTCATATTCTGATATTTTAATAACTATGACAAATATCCGGATAGAAAAGCAATTGATTACTCCACATTTGTTACCAAATTACTCTTTTCTGAAAATCGTATTTCTTATACGGCTTAATGATTTAGGTGCAATTCCGAGGTAATTAGCAATATAATGCAGGGGTATTCTTTGAAATATTTCAGGATGATTACGGAATAGCTTTAAATATCTTTCTTTTGCAGATAGAGTTTGTAGATCGATACGTATTTGAGTTATTTTTATAAAAGCTTGCTCTGTAAGTATTCTCCCAAAATGTTCGAGAGAAGGTATTCTTTGATAAAGATAAGGCAGATCTTTTTCTTTTATTATCCAGAGTTCACAATCCTCAATAGCTTTTATATTAAGATGAGAAGGTAGTCTTTTGAGGCGGCTATAATTATCAGTTACCCATTCTCCTTCAAAAGCCATATCTGTGGTCATCCCATTTCCATTCTCCAGTTCTTTGCAGTATATCAATACGCCTTTATTAATGAAGGCTATAAAATTGCAGATCACACCCTCCTGCAAGAGATGTTCATTCTTTTTCAGAATTTTATATTCAATATGGGTACTCAATATTTCCCATTCTTCGTCTGAGAGGGAAATGATAGTTTCGATATAGCTTTTTATTTTTTCGGTATCCATCTATTCATCTATCTCAATATGAGCAAAGGTAAGCAATCGTAGATAATTTATTTTGAATCTTTTGGTTGAAATTCATTATATGCTAACTTTTATAACTAAATAACATACGTTTTTTTGCTATTTCATCAGAACATTTCATTAATTTTGGAAAACATCGCCTCAAAATGGAGGCAATTTGGTAAAAGGAATAATATTAACCATGTAAAAAACATTTAGCCATGAGAACTTACCAAACACAAGAAATCAAGAACATCGCAATTCTTGGTAGTTCGGGAGCGGGCAAAACCACTCTCGCCGAAGCCATGCTCTTTGAAGCCGGCGTCATTAAACGCAGAGGAAGTGTTAAAGATGGAAATACTGTCTCGGACTATTTCCCTGTGGAAAAAGAATATGGATATTCCGTTTTTTCCAGCATTTTCTCTGTGGAATGGATGAACCGAAAATTGAATTTTATTGATTGTCCGGGATCTGATGATTTTGTCGGAAATGTTGTTACATCACTCAATGTGACAGACACTGCACTTATGGTACTTAATGCACAGTATGGCATGGAAGTGGGTACTATAAATCAATTGAGATATACTCAAAAGCTTCAAAAACCTGTTGTTTTCATCGTTAATCAACTTGATCATCCTAAGGCTGACTTTGATAACGTTGTCGCTCAACTCAAAGCTGAGTATGGCGAAAAGGCAGTACAAATACAATACCCTATCAATTGTGGCGAAGGTTTTAATGCTGTGATTGATATATTAAAATATAAAATGCTTAGATGGAAACCGGAAGGTGGAGCTCCTGAGGTGCTTGATATTCCGGATGAAGAACTGGAAAAAGCAAGAGAATTAAAGCAGAAATTAGTAGAAGCCGCAGCAGAAAATGAAGAGTCTCTGATGGAAAAATTCTTTGATCAGGGAACACTCACAGAAGATGAAATGCGTATGGGAATCCGTTGGGGATTAGTGCATCGTGATTTATATCCGATTTTCTGTGTGTCGGCCGAAAAAGATATGTGTGTGCGTCGTACAATGGAGTTTTTGGGAAATGTAGTTCCTTACGTACGCGATTTACCGGCTCCGGTAAATACAGAAGGAGAAGAAATAAAACCGGATTCGGAAGCTCCAACCAGCTTGTTTTTCTTCAAAACAACCGTTGAGCCTCATGTAGGTGAAGTGTCATACTTTAAAGTAATGAGCGGAAAGGTACATGAAGGTGATGATCTTATCAATACAAATAGGGGCTCTAAAGAACGTATAGGGCAAATATTCGCTCCTGCAGGACAACAACGTACAAAAGTAGAAGAGCTTATAGCGGGCGACATCGGTGCGGCAGTGAAGCTCAAAGATGTTCGTACGGGGAATACATTGAATGCAAAAGGCGTTGATAATAAATTCGACTTTATAAAATATCCTGATCCTAAATATCGTCGTGCAATAAAAGCTGAAAACGAAAAAGATACTGAAAAAATGAATGAAGTATTGCAGCGTATGCGCGAAGAAGATCCTACATGGTTAATAGAAAATTCGAAAGAGCTAAAACAGTTGATCGTATCAGGACAAGGAGAGTTTCATCTTAAAACGTTGAAATGGAGAATTGAAAACAATGATAAGATTCCAATTGTTTTCTCAGAACCTAGGATTCCTTATCGTGAAACAATTACCAAAGCAGCTCGTGCAGACTATCGTCATAAAAAACAATCGGGGGGAGCCGGGCAATTTGGAGAGGTGCATCTGGTTGTAGAGCCATATACAGAGGGTATGCCAGCACCTGATGTATATAGATTTAATGGTCAGGAATTTAAAGTGCAGGCACGTGATACCCAAACGTATAATTTAGATTGGGGGGGCAAACTCGTATTTGTGAATAGTATTGTAGGAGGTGCAATTGATGCTCGCTTCCTTCCTGCCATACTTAAAGGCATCATGTCTCGCCTTGAACAAGGACCGCTAACAGGTTCTTATGCACGTGACGTTCGTGTAGTTGTATATGATGGTAAAATGCACCCGGTAGATTCGAATGAAATATCATTTATGCTTGCCGGCCGTAATGCCTTTAGTGAAGCATTTAAAAATGCAGGACCTAAAATTCTTGAACCTATATATGATATATCTGTATTTGTCCCTTCGGACAAAATGGGGGATGTGATGAGTGACCTGCAAGGGCGTCGAGCTATGATAATGGGGATGGAAAGCGAACGAGGAATAGAAGTCTTGAAGGCAAAAGTTCCTTTGAAAGAAATGTCTAATTATTCTATCTCGCTCAGTTCCTTAACGGGTGGGCGTGCTTCATTTACGATGAAGTTTGCCAGCTATGAACTCGTACCTTCGGATGTTCAGGATAAGCTGTTGAAAGAATACGCAGAAAGCCAGAAAGACGAAGATTAATAGAAATAAGTTTTTTGTCGAAATAAGAAAAGGAGTGAAAAAAACATTTTCACTCCTTTTCCATTTTCAAAATGGAGGGGTTATTTCACACCCGTCATATTTTCCGGATTTAATATTCTATCCAAATCATCTTTAGATAGTATATTCTTTTTCAGTACCAGATTATACACATTCGCTCCTGTTTCCAAAGCTTCTTTTGCTATAGCCGTGCTATTCTCATAGCCTATATACGGATTCAATGCAGTGACGAGCCCGATACTATTCATAACAAGACTTTTGCAATGTTCTTCATTAGCAGTAATACCCTCGATACAGTTTTTCGTGAGGCAGGCCATTGCATTGTTAAGCAGGTTTTGCGATTCGAGTAAAGTATATGTTATAATAGGTTCCATAACATTCAGTTGTAGCTGACCTGCTTCAGCAGCCATTGTTACCGCAAAATCATTTGCCAGTACTCTAAAGCATGTCTGAGAAACGACTTCAGGAATAACCGGATTTACTTTCCCCGGCATAATAGAAGAACCTGCTTGCATCGGCGGAAGATTTATTTCGTGTACTCCGCAGCGTGGCCCTGAGGCTAGTATTCTAAGGTCGTTGCATATTTTGGAAAGCTTTGTCGCTAACTTTTTCAATGCAGAAGAATAGGCTACGAAACTACCTGTATTTGATGTGGCTTCTACCAGATTCTTTGCAGAGGTAAAATTGAATCGAGTGAGACGTGTCAGGTTTTTAGCACATAATGCGTCATAACCGGGAATAGCATTCAGTCCTGTACCTACAGCTGTTGCTCCCATGTTTATTTCGAGGCACAAATTTACGCTTTGTCTCAGAGAAGTCTTCTCTTTCTCCAAAGTCGCAGCGTATGCGTCAAATTGTTGTCCCAATGTCATTGGTATGGCATCTTGTAGATGGGTACGCCCCATTGTTATTACATGCTTCAATTCCTGTCCTTTTTGCTTGAGGGCTGTTATTAGCTCAATCANNTCAATCAAGGTGTCTTCTATCATTTCATTGTAAAAGAGAATCCCTAGCTTTACGCCTGTCGGATAAGCATCGTTTGTCGACTGAGAAAGATTTACGTGGTCGTAAGGAGAACAGTATTGATACTCTCCCTTTTTGTGTCCCATAATCTCTAAAGCAATATTTGCAACAACCTCGTTGATATTCATGTTAGTAGAGGTTCCTGCACCCCCTTGTAGCATATCACTCGGGAACTGATCGTTGTAGTTTCCTTCTATAACTTTTTTACAGGCTTCTATTATTGCATCGTGAATGTCTTTATTCAAGACTCCAAGTTCATAATTCGCTTCGGCTGCTGCCCATTTTACATAGGCTAAAGCTTTAATGAACTGAGGATAATGTGATAACTTTATTCCTGAAATGTTAAAATTGTTGATTGCTCTTTGAGTGTGTATTCCATAATAAGCATTATCAGGAACAGGCAGACTGCTAATAAGGTCATTTTCTATTCTACTCATGATGTGATATTTTGAAAGTTATTAAATGGGTATTTGGTTAACAATCGTTCACTAAGTTATATATTTATTCTTAATTAAAATATTTATTCTATTAAAATGTCATATTTTATTAGTTCTAAAGTTATTCGTTATTTTTTTGTGTAAAGAAACGAGAGCTTCTTTACCTAAGTTTTGTATCTTTGTCGTATGAGACATATGAGACTAATAGCTTTGACTCTAACTCTGATGGCTAGCATGTTTATGTTAGTTCATGCTATTATGCCTCATTCGCATCATGATGGTGTTATCTGTTTTTCTCTTGAGGAAATTATGCATCGACATCATTGCTCCGATCAGCAAGACGATGCCCATAACTGTTGTGAACAACACAAAAAAGGATGTCATCATCAGGCGCATACAGAAGATTGCAATCTCCAGGAACTAATACTTCGTCAACAAGATAATACGCATGATGACATATTGCCATGTGCAAACTGTCTTTCTCTTGCCTATATATTATACTCACTGAATGAGTTTTATTTAGAAGCTCCACAATTTGGGGAACGCTTCAGGCAAAAACCTTACTTAGTAAACTATACCCCACCTTTTGTTGGCTCTATAAGAAGCCTGCGGGCACCTCCTGTATCTTATTTCTTAGTATAATTTCTCTAACAGAGAAGTTTGCATTTTATAGTGACAGTTACCGAAACTGCCTATAACTGTTTTGTTTATTCAAGTCTAAGAAATAAGAATATGAAAAAATATGTAATATATATCGCTTGTTTGCTTGCGATGCTTTGGGGGTGCAACTCTAAACAAAAAGCAGACACTCATACAGAACAAAATAAAGAATCTCATGCAGGGCATAATCATTCTGAAGAAGAGGGAGCTCACTCTCACGCCGAAGGAGAGGAGTGTGACCACGATCATGCTGAAGGAGATGATTCGCATGATAAAGAAGCCCATGGAGAGGAAATCGTATTCTCGCCCGAGCAGGCTAAAAAAGCAGGATTAGAAATTGTGAATGTTCAACCATCTGCATTTCATCAGGTAATTAAGACCAGTGGACAAATTCTATCTGCACAAGGTGACGAGGTTACAATCTCTGCAACTGCTAATGGGATAGTGTCATTTAATAAGGCTTCGTTGAATGAAGGATTAGCCGTACGTGGCGGAGAATCGCTTCTAAGTATTTCTTCTAAAAATATAGTGGATGGAGACCCTGTAGCAAAAGCGAAGTCCGCATACGAGATTGCTAAGAAGGAATATCAGAGAGCTGAATCTTTGATCGGAAATAAGCTTATTGCCGAAAAAGAATATAACGAGATCAAGCTGAACTACGAAAATGCTAAGGTTGCTTATCATGCTATTGGGCAGAAAACTACAGCTAAGGGCGTGGGAATCTCAACACCAATAACTGGATTTATAAAGACTAAATTGGTTAATGAAGGTCAATACGTGGAAGTAGGGCAAGCTTTAATGACCGTTACGCAAAATAGAAGATTGCAACTAAGAGCTGACGTTTCGGAACGTTATTTTAAAGATTTAGGAGCTGTAATATCCGCCAAGTTCAAAACGCCTTACGATAAGACGGTTTATACCCTTTCCGCTTTGAACGGAAGGCTGGTATCGTACGGAAAGTCTTCTTCTAGTCAAGAATATTATGTTCCGGTCAATTTTGAATTTGATAATATCGGTCAAATAATTTCCGGCTCTTATGTTGAGGTTTATCTCTTAGGACAACAGCGTAGCAATGTTATTTCTATACCTGTATCTTCTTTAATCGAAGAACAAGGCCTGTATTTCGTTTATTTGCAATCTCACGATGATGCTTATAGCAAGCAGGAAGTTACTTTGGGTGCAAATGATGGCAATCATGTCGAAATCTTGTCAGGTCTGAAGAAGGGAGATAAAGTAGTAAGTAAAGGAGCATATCATGTCAAGTTAGCTTCTACATCATCAGCAATCCCTCATGCTCATGAACATTAAATTGAGGAGGAATAGATATGCTGAATAAAATAATACAATTTTCGTTGAACAATCGGCTGATTGTTCTTATCGGTGCTGTACTCCTATTGCTTGGCGGGCTTTATACTGCTAAGAATATGGAGATAGATGTATTTCCTGATCTCAATGCCCCTACTGTAGTGATAATGACAGAGGCGAATGGGATGGCTTCGGAAGAGGTGGAACGCTTGGTCTCTTTTCCTATCGAAACAGCAGTGAATGGTGCTACAGATGTGCGGCGGGTACGCTCCTCATCTACTACAGGTTTCTCTGTTGTATGGGTCGAGTTCGATTGGGGTACAGATATTTATAAAGCTCGGCAGATAGTAACCGAAAAACTGGCTACTCTGGGTGATGCTTTACCCGAGAATATCGGACAACCGACATTGGGACCACAATCTTCGATACTGGGAGAGGTGATGATTATCGGCCTTACTGCTGACTCTACATCTTTATTAGACCTTCGCACTATTGCCGATTGGACGATACGCCCACGCTTACTATCTACAGGTGGTGTGGCTCAGGTGACAGTTATAGGTGGAGATATCAAAGAATATCAGATATTACTCGATCCGGGGCGTATGAAACATTACGGTGTTACGCTGGATGAAGTGTTGCAAGTGACGCGTAATATGAATCAGAATGCATCGGGAGGTGTATTGTATGAGTACGGGAATGAATATATAGTAAGAGGTGTTCTGCAAAGTGCCGATGTAAAAGAAATAGGCAAAGCTGTTATAAAGAAAGTAGGAGAAAGTCCTATTCTGATCAGCGATGTTGCAGATGTAAAGATAGGAGCAAAAACACCTAAATTAGGTGTCGCTTCCGAAAAAACAAAATCTGCCGTATTGCTGACTATAACCAAGCAACCCAATACAAATACTATCGAGCTGAGTGAAAAGCTGGATGCTTCTATCGCTGACTTGCAAAAGGGACTTCCTGCGGATGTGAAAATATCAACAGATATTTTCCGTCAGGAACGTTTTATTAATAACTCTATTAATAATGTGCAGAAGTCGCTTTATGAAGGTTCTATTTTTGTAGTCATCGTGCTGTTCTTGTTTTTGATGAATGGTCGTACCACTTTCATTTCTTTAATGGCTTTACCACTTTCTTTACTGACATCTATTCTTGCTCTCAAGCTGATGGGCTTAACGATCAATACAATGAGCTTGGGAGGGATGGCTATTGCTATCGGTTCGCTGGTAGACGATGCTATCATAGATGTTGAAAATGTATTTAAGCACTTGAGAGAGAATCGGAAAAAGCCAAAAGAGGAACAACAAAGTGTGCTTACTATTGTATTCGAAGCATCAAAGGAAGTCCGTATGCCGATTTTGAATTCAACATTGATTATTGTCGCAAGTTTTACTCCTTTATTTTTCCTTAGCGGTATGGAAGGGCGTATGCTTGTTCCTCTGGGTATAGCTTTTATCGTTGCTCTTTTCGCATCTACAATTATAGCTCTTACAGTAACTCCTGTTTTGTGTAGTTATTTGCTCGCAAATAATAAGAAAGATAAGGGAGAAAAAGAATCTGTATTTGTAGTAAGGCTTAAAGCTATCTATGAAAAAAGCTTACATTGGGCATTAGAGAAACAAAAGATAGTATTGGGAATAACAGGTTTGTTGTTGATTTCGGCTATTGCTATCTCTTTCACGTTTGGGCGCAATTTTTTACCGCCATTTAATGAAGGGTCTTTTACTGTAACAGTAAACACCTTACCAGGGATATCATTGGAGGAATCTGATAAGGTAGCTGCAATGGCGGAAGAGGCTATTCTTAGCGTTCCTGAAATACAAACCGTAGGACGTAAAACCGGGCGTGCCGAATTGGATGAGCATTCTTTTGGCGTAAATAGTTCTGAGATTGAAGCACCTTTTATCTTGAAAGACCGTCCTCAGAAGGAAGTATTGGCGGAGCTTAGGGATAAGCTGAATACCATACCGGGAATTAGTGTGGAAATAGGTCAACCGATATCGCATCGTATCGATCATATGCTTTCGGGCACCAAAGCCAATATTGCCATAAAGATTTTTGGGACAGATCTGAATAAATTATTCTCTCTCGGAAATGAGATCAAGTCGAAGATAGAGGGCATAGACGGTGTTGCCGACTTGAATGTAGAGCAGCAGGTAGAACGTCCCCAATTAAAGATTGTCCCTAAGCGCGAACTGTTGGCAAAATATGGTATCACTTTACCCGAATTTACTGAGTTTGTAACTACAATGCTTTCGGGTGAAGTTGTTTCTCAGGTTTATGATGCAGGAAAAAGTTTTGACTTGACGCTAAAAGTAGATGAGAACTATAAAGACCAAGCCGAGAAGATCAGAAATCTGATGATAGATGCTAACGGCCTCAAAGTCCCATTTGCTTATATTGCAGATATATCATCCTCTACGGGCCCTAATACAATCAATAGGGAGAATGCTCAACGTAAGATTGTCGTGTCGGCAAACGTTGCCGGACGAGATTTGCGAAGCGTCGTAAATGAAATTCAGGATAATTTGGATAATAATATTCAGTTGCCTGAAGGATATCATATTGAATATGGAGGACAGTTTGAAAGTGAACAGGCGGCATCGCAGATATTGCTGATCGCTTCTGTTTTTGCGATTCTTATTATCTTTCTATTGCTTTTTAATCAGTTTAGAAGTGTTACACAATCGGCTGTAATTCTTCTTAATCTTCCTCTGGCTCTTATTGGTGGAGTGTATGCTATTCTGTTTACATCCGGAGAGATCAGTATTCCGGCCATTATCGGATTTATATCCTTGTTTGGTATTGCTACGCGAAACGGAATTTTGCTGATGGCTCATTACAACGATTTGGGAAACAAAGGATATTCTGTGAATAAGAGTATATTGCAAGGATCGCTTGATCGTTTGAATCCTATTTTGATGACGGCTTTGTCTTCGGGACTGGCTTTGATACCTCTTGCTGTACAAGGAAGTTTGCCTGGTAATGAAATTCAGAGCCCTATGGCTAAGGTTATTTTGGGCGGACTGCTAACTTCCACCATGTTGAATATGTACATTGTGCCAATAATATACAGAATGTTGAAAAATAGAAAGACTGTAAAAGAAGAAATTGTTTAATAAAAGAGTGATAATGTATGAAACCAATAATATATATTCTTTTGTCGGTGTTAGCTCTCAGTGCACAGGCGCAAGTCTCGTTCGATAATGTATTGAAAGAGATAGAAATGAATAATACAACACTGAAAGCGTATCGCGAGAAAGCTAATGCAGATAAAATAGGGAACAAAACAGGCATAAACATGGCCAATCCCGAAGTGGAATTCGGTTATCTGTGGGGAAGTCCCTCCGGAGAAGGTAACCGTGTAGACCTTAATGTAACCCAGTCGTTTGATTTTCCTACAGCATATCGCTATAAGACACAATTGTCTGATGGAAAAAACCAACAGGTAGATATGATCTATGATCAACAGAAAGTGGAGATCTTGCAACAGGCTCGCTTAATCTGTGTAGAACTGGTTTATCAAACGAAGATGAACAAGATACTATCGGATCGACTGAAACAAGCCAGAGAACTGTCTGATGCATATCAGAAGAGTTTTGATCAGGGAAATATCGATGTTTTGGAGCGTAATAAAACGAAGTTGAACTTACTAAATGCTGAAAAAGCTTT
Source organism: Dysgonomonas sp. UBA7630 (assembly GCF_002483985.1). NCBI lineage: Bacteria > Pseudomonadati > Bacteroidota > Bacteroidia > Bacteroidales > Dysgonomonadaceae > Dysgonomonas > Dysgonomonas sp. UBA7630. The sequence continues at coordinate 196,682 of NZ_DLIY01000037.1, read as the reverse complement.
GCAGATCAATGAAGTTGATTTGAATTTATCCAAATCTGAGTTGCAGCGATTGAACGGAGGTTTGGATGTTGGAGAATTTAATCGTTATTCAGATTTTACCTTTCCTCTGAACTTTATAGAATGGTTTGCAATAGTAAAGGCTAATAATCCTTCATTACGTGTAGCCGAACAAGATGTTGCGCTGAGCAGGAAGCAGGAACAGCTTACAAGGGCTTTGAATCTGCCTAAGATAACAGCAGGCTATGCCAGCGAAAGAGTATCGGGCACAACATTTCAGGGTGTTTCGGTTGGCGTATCCATTCCTTTGTGGGAAGGGAAAAATACAGTGAAGCATCAGAAAGCCCAAACGGTAGCATTGCAGATGCAGCATGAGGACTCTGAGTTACAATTCAGGAATACCTTGAAGAATCAGTATGATAAAGCAAAGAAATTATCACTGTTGTTAAAAGAGTATGAACAAGCTTTGAGTGTTACCAGTAGTCAGGATTTGCTTAAAGTAGCATTGGATAAGGGGCAATTATCCCTTATTAATTATCTATTAGAGTTGTCGGTGTATTATGAAACAGTGGATAAATATCTAGAGACAGAACTAGATTATCAGCTAGCTGTAGCCGAGTTACAGCAGTGGGAGAGATAAGATATTATTCTTATTGTTTTTTGACGGAGTGAAGAATCTATAATTTATGATTCTTCACTTCGTTCTGTATAATGGCTATTAATTTAGCTTAGGGTTGATGCTCCCAGTATAGCAACATCGTCTACTTTAGATGTATATATCTTCAGATTCTTTACTGTTTCGGGATAAGGAAAGCTATCAAGGCTATCCATCATGGCAGGAGCAAAATATTCGTAAGCGTTGGCTATACTTCCCCCTAAAATAATCACTCGAGGGTCGTAAGCAAAAAGAATTACTTTCATCAGGTCGCCTACATGGTGTCCAAACTGATTCCATAGAATGATGGAGTCAACATCTTCATTGGCTTTAGCCTTTTCAAAAGCGTCCTTACCAGTGATACCATGTACACGAGTGAAATAAGAACTACTGCAATAAGATTCATAATCATACTCCAGATAAGGAATACATCCGACTTCGCCGGCTCCTGTATTTCCTCCATTGTATAGTTTGCCATCGATAATAATCCCTGAGCCTACACCTGTTCCTAAAGCAACGGCGACTAAATCTTTCGATCCGGCTCCTTCTCCAAAATGATACTCACCAAGAGCAAAACAATTACAGTCATTATTTACGAAGACAGGGATATTAAATTCTTTTTCCAATATTTCTTTTAGATATACTTCTTTCCACGAGGGGATATTCATCACATTATATACGATACCTTTTTGTGCATCAACTACAGACGGTACGCCTATGCCTATACTTTCTATTTCAGGCGATATGATTTGATGAAGCATGTCTGTTAATTGTTTTATAACGACGTCTTCAGGCTGGTCTGCTTTGCATCGTTCCGATATTTTTTTTACAATGACACCATTATTAACAACACCCATTCTAACATTGGTTCCTCCTAGGTCTATCCCGATTTTCATGATTTTCTGATATTAATTTTTTATTGCATACAAATATAACTTATGAACTTCTAAAGGCAAAACGATTGAAGACATTATATTGACATCCATCTGAAAACAAAATCCATAAAAAAGTAGTATTTTTGATGTCTTAAATAAGAAAGCTCTTTGTAAATTCAACCTGAATGAATAATTTAATGAAATATATCTTTTTATTATTCCTAACCTTCCTTCCTTTCATTTCAATTTCGGCAAATAAACCACATGTTATCAACCTCTCCAAGAACATGTATAGAGCCGATAATAAAAACTGGTCGATAGCGCAAGACGAAAAAGGAATAATGTATTTTGGTAACGACATAGGCTTGTTGGAGTTCGACGGTGTCGAATGGAAGCTAAACCGTATACCTAATTCTCTAATAGCACGTTCGGTAGCAGTTCTTTCGCATCAAACGATTTTTACGGGCAGTTATGAGGAGTTTGGTCGATGGGATAGGGATATCTCAGGGAAATTAGTCTACAATTCTTTAAGTGATCAACTGGATAAAGCTCTTTTTAAAAATGATGATTTCTGGAAGATCTGGATTGCGGAAGATTGTGTTTATTTCCAATCTTTTTCGTCCATCTATATGTACGACTATAAAACGGTGAAGCATGTACCTTTTAATGGAGGCTTCTTATTATTATCTAAGGTAAGAAATGAATTCTTGGTGCAACAGATGTTTGGAGCATTGTATCGCCTAAAAGGAACTACATTAACAAAGATAGAAGGAAGTGAAATCTTTACGAATAACGATGTTAGAGTTATATTGCCATATTCGACTGATAAATATCTTATAGGTACATCTACAAAAGGGATGTATATTTATGATGGAAAGACCTTTAAACAATGGAATTCTGCAATATCTTCTACCTTAAGCTCAGCTGAGCTTAATTGTGGTATACTCTCATCGAAGGGTGTTTATTTTTTCGGAACTATATTAGATGGTATTTATCAGGTTGACGAATATGGTAATATATTGGATCATCTATCTACTATAAATACCCTCCAGAATAATACGGTGCTGTCCCTCTATGAAGATAATATAGGCAATGTCTGGGCTGCTCTGGATAAAGGCATCTCTTATATACAGCATATAGAGAATATGGACTGCTATATAGATAAAGGAGGGAAAACCGGTGCTGTATACGGTGGCGCTCTGTGGAATGATAAATTGTTTGTTGCTACCAATCAGGGTGTGTTTTATATAGCTGCTGAAGATCTGAGAAAGCCGGAAGCTTTGGCTAATATGAAACTGATAAATGGGACACAAGGACAAGTCTGGACATTAAAAGTTGTCAATGGAAAGCTATACTGTTGTCATAATAAGGGTCTAAAATTAATAAATAGTAACCTTTCAGTTTCAGATGTATTTGATATACATACGGGTGTCTACAACATCATGCAAGCAAAATATAAAGAGAAAGACTTACTTTTTCTATCCACCTATCAGTCTCTAAAAATTGTAGATCCCGCTACAAATAAGGTTTATGTGCCGAAGCAGATATCAGAGCCAATAATTAATGCGGATATTGATCATATCGGTAATATTTGGTTAGAACATGCTAATAGAGGTATCTATAGATGTAAACTCGGAGACGATCTCTCGGGTTTTGAAACATTCTCATATTACGGCGGAAGTAATAAAGATGGATTCCCATACAAAATGAAAATGTTTAAGGTAGGGGGACGTGTTGTTTTGCTTGGAAATAATGAGTTTTATACTTACGATGATATTTCAAATAAAATAGTTTCAAATACAATACTGAATGATTGCTTTAAAAATGTAAAGAACCTAAAGCAAATTGTACATATTCGTGGAAATCTATTCTGGGCACTTACAGATGCTTCGATTTATAAATTCTCATATGATGGCTATGAGGCATCTATTCTCGAAAGCTACAACTTAGGGATGAACTTATCATTGGTAAACGCATACGAAAATGTTTCTATCCTGAATGATTCATTGAGTCTTGTCTGCTTGGACAATGGGTTTATGATATACAATAAAGAACATGTTGTAAAAAAAGACCTTCAAAATAAATTACCTCTTCCATATTTAAGGATGTTGGGAACAACAAATGGTTATGGTGATTACGAATATAAGAATCTTGCTCAATTAGCTAAGATATCATATAACTATAATACTGTAACCTTTGGCTTTTCGGCAGAAAATGCATTTTCATCTAATTTCTCATTTCAGTATATGTTGCAGGGGGTAGATAATGATTGGTCTCTACCTCAAAAGGTGAATGGTGCCCAGTATGCTCGTCTACCTGAGGGTAAGTATGTCTTTATGGTACGGACGGTAGATAATCTCGGACATTATTCCGAATCTATATCTTATGAGTTTGAAATACTGCCGCCTTGGTATCAGACTATTTGGGCATATATGTTTTATATTCTTGCTTTTTTCTTTGTCATGTATATCATCTGGATGCTTATATTAAGGCGATATCGAAACTTGCATCTTCAAAAGATCAGACATAGAGAAACCCGACGCTTGAAAATGTTGGCCGGGGAGTTGCAGCAAGAAGTGGAACAAAAGAGTGCCGAACTTCTTACTCAAACATCTTTTATCATTCAGAAAAATGAACTCATTTTGAAAGTAAAAGATATAATAGATGATTTTTATTCAAAGAATAGAAACAATGCATTGATTCCGTTGTCTCAAAAAATAAATGCCTTGCTCAATAGTAATATGAATACGGAAGACGACTGGAAAACATTTCTACTAAAGTTTGAAGAGAAACATACAGGCTTTTTCAAAAAAATGAAAACTCTATACCCTCAGTTAACGAATAATGATCTTAGACTTTGTGCTTGTTTGAAACTAAATTTGGAAACAAAAGAGATTGCTTCTTTAATGAATTTATCTATTAGAGCAGTTGAAAATAGCCGCTATAGATTAAGAAAAAAGTTAAATATTCTTCCTTCCCAGAACTTAAATGAGTTTTTTCTGAATATAGATTAACTATTGTAATTTGTTGTTTTTTATATTGTTATGATTGTTTGAGAGGTAAAAGTGAGGTGGTGATATTGTTAAAAGAGGAGAGGGTGTATTCACGGTGTATTAACTTTTAGAAACACTCTGTCTATAAACTCTAATTTTGACACAAATCTAATATCATACGCACAGAAAGAACAATCATAACTTAGCCGTTACTGGAAAATACGATCACTTTTTAGTTCTTCTTTTCTGTCGTTCATAGTAGATTTTATTTGAAAATATGTGTTTAAATAAAAAGTAAGACTATGAAAATTAAACCTAAAAAAATGAAAAGTTCAGCTGCTCTCATGCGGAGAATTTTTTTCTTCACTTGTTTTCTTTTGGCAAGCGTGACGACTATTTATGCGCAGACCAAAACAATCTCGGGTAAGGTTGTGGATCAAGCGAATGAGCCTCTAATCGGAGTTAGTGTTCTGGTACAAGGTACAACAAACGGAACAATAACAGATATAGATGGTATGTATTCTCTTTCTGCAAAACAAGGAGATGTTCTTGTGTTTTCTTATTTGGGAATGAAATCTCAATCAGTTACTGTAGGTGCTCAGAATGCCATAAACGTAGTATTGGAAGATGACGCCAAAATGCTAACAGAAACAGTCGTAATTGGTTATGGTACAGCAAAAAAAAGAGACTTGACCGGGTCCATAGCTAGTATTAAAGCTGAGGATATAGCAAACCGTCCATCTGCAAACCCATTAGCCTCATTGCAAGGAAAAGTCGCAGGGGTGCAGGTAGTAAACACGGGTATTGCCGGACAAGATCCTGAAATCCGTATTCGCGGAACAAACTCAATTAACGGATATAAGCCGCTATATGTAGTTGATGGATTATTTAACGATAACATTAGCTTCTTGAATGCTGCCGACATTGAATCAATGGAAATCTTAAAAGACCCTTCATCATTGGCTATCTTTGGTGTACGTGGTGCAAATGGTGTTATTATTGTTACTACTAAAAAAGCGAAGGAAGGTCAGACATTGGTAAATATCAATACTTCTTTTGGTTTTAAATCGGTAGTAGATAAAATCAAAATGGCGAATGCTGCGCAGTTTAAAGAACTTTATTCAGAGCAGTTAGCAAACCAAGGAGCAAGTCCTTTCGATTATACAAACTGGACTGCTGATACAGATTGGCAAGATGAAATATTCCAAACAGGATTTATTACCAATAACAATATTAGTATAACATCTTCTAGCGAAAGGAATAAGTTCTATATGGGTGTTGGATATACTTCAGAAGAAGGAACTTTGAAACACGAACAATTCAGTAAGGTAACTATCAATCTGAGCAGTGATTACACTATCACTAAAGCATTTAAAGTTGGATTCCAATTTAATGGTGCCCGTTCAACCCCTCTTAATACTTCTACCAGCTTATATACAGATGCTGTGAAAAGAGCTTTATATGCAGCACCTATCGGATCTCCTTATAATGAAAAAGAAGGTTTGTATAATACATTACCTAGTTTCCAAAAAAATGAAGTGTCAAATCCGATGACTATTGTTGAGTTACAAAAGGATATGAACAAAGTAATTGACTACAGAGCATCCGGTAATGTATATGGAGATCTTACTTTCTTGAAGAACTTCAATTTCCGTGTAATGTATTCATTAGATTACAAATCTTATGATAGCAGATTGTATACTCCTAAGAGAACTATATTCGATGTTGATACTCAACAACCTGTAGTTATGGGAGATGGGAAAACTGCTGTGCAGCAACAAAAAACAAATGAAACAAAAGTTCAAAGCGATTATTTGTTGACTTATACAAATAGCTTTAACAATCATAATATTACAGCTACAGCTGGTTTTACAACATACTATAACAACTTGTCCAGCCTTACCGGAAAACGTGGTGAAGGAAACGGACTTCCTATCGCGAATGACCCTGACAAATGGTTTGTAAGCATCGGTGATGCAAATGCAGCATCTGCCGAAAGTACACAATGGGAACGCTCAACTGTTTCATTCTTGGCAAGGGGATTGTATAATTATAAAAATAAATACCTGTTCAACGGATCGTTCCGTCGTGATGGATCTTCAGGATTCTTCTATACTGGCAACGAATGGCAAAATTTCTACTCTTTAGGTGCTGGTTGGGTAATAACAGAAGAGGATTTTATGAAAGATTTCACTTTTCTTGATTACTTGAAGCTTAAAGGATCATGGGGTACTCTAGGAAACCAAAATATGGATAGAGTTTATCCTGCAGAACCAGTACTTCTAAACACTTCTAACGCTATTTTTGGTGATAATATAATACCGGGATATGAAATCGCATATCTTCCAAATCCAAACTTGAGATGGGAAAAAATTGAAGCTTGGGAAGCTGGATTTGAAGCTTATTTCTTGAAGAATAGACTAAATTTCGAAGGTGTTTACTACAAGAAGAAAACTAAAGATCTTTTGGCTGAAGTACCAGGAATAACAGGTACTAGACCCGGTTTAGGAAACCTTGGAGCTTTGGAAAATAAAGGTGTTGAATTATCACTTTCATGGAATGATAAAATTGGTTCTGATTGGAGATATAGTGTAAGTGGAAACCTGACAACAATAAAGAATAAAGTATTGTCATTGGTGCAGAACGGATATACTATTACTGATGGAACATCAGGTCTTCCAATGATGTCTTATACACAAGCCGGTTATCCGATTGGTTATTTCTATGGATATAAAGTAGAGGGTGTATATCAAAATCAGACAGAAATAGATAACTCTCCTACAAATAAATTAACAAAAGTATTACCGGGAGACCTTAAGTTTAAAGATGTAAATGGAGATGGTGAAATTACTACTGCAGACAGAACAATGATTGGTAATCCTACTCCTGATTTTACTTACGGGCTTTCTGTAAATGTAGGATATAAGAATTTTGACTTGTCTGTTGACATGATGGGTGTATATGGTAATGAAATTTATCGCACATGGAATATTTTTGAATGGTCTCAGTTTAACTATTTGGAATCGAAGATGGGTAGATGGCANNCACAGAACCTATTTTGAATAGAAAACGTGCGATAAATGGTAAAGATTATCCATCTGATTATTTCGTCGAAGACGGTAGTTTCTTCCGTATCAGAAATATTCAATTGGGTTATACTTTCGGAGCAGATATGTTGAAGAAATTAAGAATGAGATCTTTGAGAGTATATATAAATGCTCAAAATCCTAAAACATGGAAAAATAATACAGGCTATTCTCCAGAAATAGGAGGTTCGGCAACAGCATTCGGTATCGATGCTAATCCGTATCCAATGCCTGCGGTTTATACATTTGGTTTAAATCTTACATTTTAATAGATAAAAACAATATATTATGAAACGAATATTTAATAAATATATATATGCCGCTATAATTGCTGCTTTAGCATTATCGGTTATCAGCTGTAATGATTTTCTGGACAAAAGTCCTCAAGGAAGTTTTACTGAGGATGACGATACTAGTGGTGGTGTAGAAGCAAAAATCTTTGGTGTTTACTCAAAAATGAGAAGTTATAATATAACTGCCGGAATTCCTGCATTTGCCGTACATATGTTCCGTTCCGAAGATTCTGAAAAAGGAAGTACTGAGAATGATGGACCGGATAACGCCAGATTTTGGGATGATTTTGAATACACAGCATCTAATGGTATATTAGGAACTTACTGGAATCATAATTATTCGATAATTCATGACTGTAACTCTACTATAGATACTATACAGAAATTGAATAACAGTGACCTTAGAAGCTTGGAAGCAGAAGCTAAATTCTTTAGAGCTTATTGTTATTTCAACTTGGTAAGAGCATGGGGTGAAGTTCCTAAAATAGACTTTAAAATAAAAGACGCATCACAGGCTAATATCCCTAAAAGCTCTGCTGCTGAGATTTATGCATTAATTGATGCTGATCTTACTTTTGCTGAAGCAAATTTACCTCAATCTTGGCAAGCTAAATATACAGGACGTTTAACATGGGGTGCTGCCAAATCGTTACATGCCAGAACATATATGATGCGTAACGACTGGGGAAATATGCTTGCTGCATCTAAAGAAGTTATCAATTCAGGAATCTATAATCTGAATACATCTGTTGATCAAGTGTTTACTGATGCGGGTGAGAACTGTGGCGAATCAATTTTTGAACTGCAATGTACTGCTACTGCGGCAATGCCTGCAAGTACAGCTATCGGTAGCCAGTTTTGTCAGGTGCAAGGCGTGAGAGGAGCCGGACAATGGAATCTTGGCTGGGGGTGGCATATGGCAACAAAAGAGTTAGGTACAGCTTTCGAGCCTGGAGATCCACGTAAAGATGCTACACTTCTGTATTTCAGAAAACCGGGTGCAGCTATTACTCCTGAAAATACAAACAAGCCATATGGCGAGTCTCCTGAATCATCTGCAATGGGTGCATACTTTAATAAAAAAGCATACACAAATCCTGCGATGAGAGCTAAATATACGAGAGAAGGATTCTGGGTTAATATACGCATTATCCGTTATCCGGATGTTATTCTTATGGCTGCAGAAGCCGCAAATGAATTAGATCAGACTGAAGATGCTTTGAAATATCTGGAAATGGTAAGATCTCATGCGAGAGGAGCTAGTACCAGTATATTGCCAAAGGTTACTACAGAAGATAAAGTGGAATTGAGAAAAGCTATTCAGCGTGAAAGAAGAGTAGAATTAGCTTTAGAACCAGACCGTTTTTATGACTTAGTACGTTGGGGTACTGCTAAAGAAGTGTTACATGCAGCAGGTAAAACAAATTATCAAGATAAGCATGCATTACTTCCGGTTCCTCAATCGGAAATCGATAAATCAAATGGCGTTTTGAAACAAAACCCCAACTATCAATAAGGTTTATTAGGTTATCACATTTTTTATAGTAAGGGCTAGACAATTAGCCCTTACTAGTTTTAGGCAAGAAATAATTAGAGTTAAGGTATAACTGAAATTTAAGGTAAAATGACTGTAAGACAATTATTATTGGTCTTCTTGGCCTTCTTTGCTCTCTCGGGCAATATATTGGCACAAGGGAAAGATCCAAAGATGGATAAGTTTATCAATGATTTAATGAGTAAGATGACGCTGGAAGAGAAAATCGGACAGCTTAATCTNNTTCAATATAAAAGGTGTTGAGAAAATTAAAGAAGTTCAACGCATTGCAGTAGAACAGAGTCGTCTGAAAATTCCATTAATATTTGGAATGGACGTAATTCACGGATATGAAACCGTATTTCCAATTCCTTTAGGAATGGCTGCTACATGGGATATGGCTGCTGTAGAGCAATCTGCTCGTATCGCTGCAATAGAAGCAAGTGCTGATGGTATTTGCTGGACATTCAGCCCAATGGTTGATATTTCAAGAGATCCTCGTTGGGGACGTTTTTCGGAAGGAAATGGAGAAGATCCTTTTCTTGGAGGACAAATCGCAAAAGCGATGGTTCGCGGATATCAGGGAGTAGGAGAGAACATGTATAAGTCTAACTCCAATATTATGGCTTGTGTTAAACACTATGCGCTATATGGTGCAGGTGAAGCAGGTCGCGACTATAATACGGTAGATATGAGTCGCATACGTATGTTTAATGAATATATGTACCCTTATCAGGCTGCTGTAGAGGCAGGTGTAGGGAGCGTAATGGCTTCGTTTAATGAAGTGGACGGAGTTCCGGCTACAGCTAACAAATGGTTAATGACAGATGTATTACGCAAGCAATGGGGTTTTAACGGTTTTGTAGTTACAGACTATACCGGAATAAGTGAAATGATAGATCACGGAATTGGTGATTTACAAACCGTTTCGGCTCGTGCCTTAAAGGCAGGGATCGATATGGATATGGTAAGTGAAGGCTTGGCTACAGTGGGCAAGTCTCTTAAAGAAGGAAAAGTTACGCAAGCTGAAATAGATCAGGCTTGTCGCCGTGTGTTGGAAGCTAAATATAAATTGGGATTATTTGCAGATCCATATAAATATTGCGATGTAAATCGTGCAAAAAAAGAAATATACACAGCCGAAAATCGTGCTGTTGCTCGTAAGATAGCTTCAGAAAGTTTTGTTTTGCTTAAAAATGCAAATAATACATTGCCTTTGAAAAAAGGTGGAACTATAGCAGTGGTTGGCCCTTTGGCAAACACACGCTCTAATATGCCCGGAACATGGAGTGTTGCCGTGGATCTTACTAAACCTGCAACCGTAGTTGAAGGTATTCAGGAGGTAGCCGGAAATAATGCTAAGGTTGTGTATGCAAAGGGTAGTCATTTGATAAATGATGCAAAATATGAACAAAATGCAACTATGTTTGGTCGTACATTACATAGAGATAAGGAAACTCGTAGTAATGAAGAAATGCTACAAGAAGCATTGCAAATATCAAAAGATGCAGATGTAATAGTTGCAGCATTGGGTGAATCGTCTGAGATGAGTGGAGAATCTAGTTCTCGTACCGAAATTGGTATACCTGATGTACAGAAAGAATTGTTAAGAGAATTATTGAAAACTGGAAAACCTGTTGTCTTGGTATTGTTTACTGGTCGTCCATTGACTTTGACTTGGGAAAATGAAAACGTACCTGCCATTCTTAATGTTTGGTTTGGTGGTTCAGAGGCAGCACATGCTATTGGAGATGTTTTGTTCGGTGATGTCAACCCAAGTGGAAAACTTGTTGCTACTTTCCCTCAGAATGTAGGACAGATTCCTTTATTCTACAATCATAAAAATACAGGTCGTCCCTTGCAGGAAGGTAGATGGTTTGAGAAATTCCGCAGTAACTATTTAGATGTAAGCAACGATCCGCTATATCCATTTGGATATGGATTAAGCTATACTACATTTAGCTATAGCGACATTAAATTGAGTTCTACAACACTTGATGCAAAAGGAGAATTAACCGCTTCAGTTACTGTTACAAATACAGGAAAATATGATGGAGCTGAGGTTGTTCAACTTTATATTCGTGACTTAGTCGGTAGTGTTACACGTCCGGTTAAAGAATTGAAAGGTTTTGAAAAAACATTTATCAAAGCAGGGGGAAGTAAAAATGTTAGTTTTAAGATAACTCCTGAGTTATTGAAATTCTACAATTACAATCTCGAATATGTATTTGAAAAAGGTGATTTTGATGTGATGATAGGAGGTAATAGTAGTGATGTTAAATCTGCGAGATTTACATTAAATTAAATGCTCTGAGTCTTGAAAAAGAGACTATGTAATCTTAGTCTCTTTTTCTTGTTTATTATTAAAACAGATAATATGAAAAAAATATATATACCATTCATTTCTATAATACTTGTGCTAGCGGCTATTAGCTGTAAGGATAAATCCAATAAAGATACTGATGATAGCACCATAGAGCCAATTGCTATTACAGATGAGGCTCTATTGGATAGTGTTCAGCGCAGGACATTTAATTATTTTTGGGATGGAGCCGAACCTACGAGTGGAATGGCTCGCGAACGCTTTCATGTAGATGGAGTATATCCTCAAAATGATAAAAATGTAGTGACTTCCGGAGGTAGTGGCTTTGGGATAATGGCTATTGTTGCCGGAATAGACAGAGGGTATATAACTCGTGAACAAGGTTTAGAACGGTTTACAAAGATTGTAAACTTTCTCGAAAAAGCAGATTCTTTTCATGGTGTATTTCCACATTGGTGGAATGGTGAGACGGGTGAAGTAAAAGGATTTAGTGATAAGGATAATGGAGGAGACTTAGTTGAAACGTCATTCCTTCTACAAGGTTTGTTGGCACTTCATCAGTATTATGTAAATGGGTCTGATGCAGAAAAAGCTTTAGCTGTCCGTATTGACAACCTTTGGAAAAATGTCGACTGGAACTGGCATCGTAACGGTCAAAATGTATTGTATTGGCACTGGAGCCCTAACCATTCATGGGAAATGAATTTTCCTATTCGTGGATATAATGAATGTCTCATCACTTATGTACTGGCTGCATGTTCTCCTACTCATGGTACTCCGGCTGAGGTCTATCACGAAGGTTGGGCAGAAAACGGAAAGATTATTGCCCCTCATCAATTGGAAGGGTATAACCTGAATATGCGCTATCAAAGCAATAGTGGAGCAGGCCCTTTATTCTGGGCTCATTATTCATTCTTAGGATTAAATCCTACCGGGCTAAAAGATAAGTATGCTGATTATTATCAGGAAATGAAAAATTATACACTGATAAATAGAGCGTATTGCTTGCGTAACCCGAAAGGATTTAAAGGTTATGGAGAAGATTGCTGGGGCTTGACTGCTAGTTATTCAGTTAAAGGATATAGTGCTCACGAACCGACAGAAGAAGGAGACCTCGGTGTAATAGCTCCTACGGCAGCTTTGTCTTCTATTGTATATACTCCGGAGGAATCAATGAAAGTGATGCGCAAGCTATATAGCATGGGCGATAAGGTTTGGGGGCAATATGGTTTTTATGATGCATTTAGTGAAACAGACAATTGGTATCCGCAACGTTATTTAGCAATAGACCAAGGTACAATAGCTGTGATGATCGAGAACTATCGTTCGCAGTTGCTTTGGAATCTATTTATGAGTCATACTGATGTTCAAAAGGGTCTTAAGAAACTAGGTTTTGAATCTCCTTCATTGAATTAAAGAGTAATAGAATCAAAAGGAAATAGCATGATAACTTACATGAAGTAAGATGTATTATCGTTATCTTTAATGTCAGTTATTTTAAAATTAAGGTTATGAAAAAAGGTGTTTTATCTTTCATTTTTCTAATTTGTTCTTTATTCAGTTTTGCTCAGTTCAAGAATGCCTCATTCATGTTTGATGGGCATACATTGCCATATCAGGTGATGTATCCTGAAAACTATGATGAGTCGAAGCAATATCCATTGGTCGTATTTCTTCATGGAGCAGGAGAGCGAGGTAATGACAATCAGAAGCAATTGACTCATGGTAAGCAGTTCCTTATTGATAATTTTCAGTCTGCTTATCCAGCTATCGTTATAGCTCCTCAATGTCCAGCTGATAGTTATTGGGCCAATGTCGTTCGTCACCAGATTGATGATAAAATGACATTGACATTCGGTCTTTCTGAGGGAATTACAGATCCAATGAGAACACTGATTGCTTTGGTGCAAAATTGGCTGACCTCAGGGAAAGTAGACTCCCATCAAGTATATGTAGGAGGTTTGTCGATGGGTGGCATGGGAACATTGGAACTGTTGTGGCGATTGCCTGATACTTTCTCAGCTGCTTTTCCGATCTGTGGGGGTGCTGATTTGAGTAAGCTGCCTTTGTATGCCCACAATACAGCTGTTTGGGTTTTTCATGGCAGTGCCGACTCTGTCGTTCCTGTAGAAAATTCGAGAAATATATATAAGCGTCTCAAAGAATTGGGTTGTGATGCGGAATATGCCGAATATGAAGGAGTTAATCATAATAGCTGGGACAATGCCTTTAGAGAAAAAGGACTTGCCTCATGGCTGTTTAAACATAAAAAATAAAAGCTGAATTCAAGGTTTGTTTGGTGTTAGGCTAACTATGGTTGGTAATTGGTGTTATAAGGAGTAGAGACTGCATTAGTATTGTATGACTTTTGCAGTCTCTTTTTATATTCTATTTGTCAGCTATATTCGCTCTTACTTTGGTAAGGAAACTTAGCATTGCTGCACTGTCTTTTTTCTCGATGATCTCTAAAAGATGCTTTAGTTCGCCTCGTATACTCTCCACCTGAGCAGGAGTATAAGGGTTGAAGAGAATCTCGGTCAACAAATAATCATCTTCGGACAGAAGCCCTTTTGCAATATTCATGTGACGCTTGAAGGTTGTTCCGGGAGCATCCTGATGCTTCATTACCGATGCGAATACAAGTGTAGACGCAAACGGAATTGAAAGGGAATATGCAATCGTTTCGTCATGCTCTTCGAATGTATATTCAAAAACGTTCAACTTAAGACTGTTATACAAGTCTTTGAAGAATATTTTTCCCCAATGGTTCGATTCCGAAATTACAATTGCACTCTGTGTACTAAGGTCTGTTAGATTGGCAAATGTAGGGCCAAACATAGGATGGGTAGATGCAAACGGTCTGCCTGTTTTTTTATAAAACTCTTTTAGTCCCGTCTTTACAGATGCAATATCCGACAATATACAATCTTCATCCAGATATGGCAGTACCATTTCAAATGCCTGAATGGTATATTTGACTGTTGCTGCATTAATAACAATTTCAGGTTTGAAGTCCCTTATCTCTTCCGGATTGCTCATTCTGACTACATTATAAACAAATCGTAGCCGTTTGGGGTCAATGTCAAATATAGCAACTTCATGATCGAAACTTAATACATCAGTAAAGAAGGAGCCCATTTTTCCGGCTCCTAATATTAATATCTTCATATACGGTTACTTGTTTAATATCTCAACCTGTTGTCTTACAGATTCTTCGTGTATTGCTTCCAGAACTACACGCATAAAGTCAGGGTTCATACTCATAGATGTTGCCTGAGCAATTCGTTTTTGAAGAATTTCATCATAGCGGTCTGTCTGAACAACGGTTAAGTTGTGCTCTTTCTTGAAAGTACCTATTTCGCATGATATGCGCATACGTTTTGCTAGTAATTCCAGCAACTGATCGTCTAGTTCGTCTATTTGTCTGCGAAGGTCAGAAAGGTCTTCTGTCGATTGCTTACCATCACGAATAATAAGTGCTGTCAGTATTTCTTTTAGCCTCACCGGCGTTACCTGCTGAGAAGCATCGCTCCAAGCATTTTCAGGATCGCAATGAGTTTCTATAATCAATCCGTCATAGTTTAAGTCCATTGCTTGCTGGCATAGCGGCTGTATAAGGTCACGTTTTCCTCCGATATGACTTGGGTCGCAAATAACAGGCAGATCAGGAAAACGACGTTTCAGTTCGATCGGTATATGCCATTGAGGCAGGTTTCTGTAGACTTTCTTATCGTATGAACTAAATCCACGGTGTATTGCTCCTATCTTGGTTAGACCTACATTGCTGAGGCGTTCAAGAGCACCGATCCATAACTCTAAATCGGGATTAACAGGGTTCTTAACCAATACCGGGATATCAACACCCTGTAGCGCTTCTGCTATTTCCTGAACTGCGAATGGATTTGCTGTTGTACGGGCGCCGATCCATAACATATCTATGCCATATTTAAGAGCTTCATAAACGTGTTTCTGTGTTGCAACCTCAGTAGAAACGTACATTCCGGTTTCTTGTTTCACTTTTTTGAGCCAAGCAAGACCTTCGCTGCCAACTCCTTCAAATCCACCTGGTTTAGTGCGGGGTTTCCATATTCCGGCACGAAGGATTTTTATACCGTCTGCTGCTAGTTGCTTTGCAGTATTCATTACTTGTTCTTCAGTCTCGGCACTGCATGGACCGGCTATTACAAGAGGACGTTTCGGGTCAACTCCCGGAAGTAAAATTGAATCTAGTTTCATATTTATTTTAATTTGTTTTTTGATTATTCTATATTTTAGCTAAAAAGTGACAAAGGTGACAACTTTTATTCTGTTTTTATCTGTTACCTTTTATTTACTGCTTATAATTTACTACTCTACAATAGATAAATTTCGGCTATCCTGATTATCTGTTCTCCAATCTAAAACATTAAATATAATACTCGTCATTTTCCCAGTTATATGGATTGTTTGTTATATAATCAGATATATTCTGGTGTGATTTTTCATCTCTGATGATATGTTCATAATAATTACGTTGCCATATTCTTTGATCGTAGGGTTCCCAACCTAATTGAGTAACCCCATGGGTATATTTGACGGTCGTTATTGATTTAAAAGCTCCCAATATTTTGCCCAAAGTAGGGGCAATCCCTTGTGGTTGCCCATTCGTCTTTCGGATACCCACAAGGGGTATCCCTACATCTGTAATTTCTATTATTCCATGAAAATGATTTGGCATAATAATATAATTATGTAATTCTATATTCGAGAAACGTTTCTTTAAATTGTTCCACTCTGTATTTATCATCCTACCGGCCTCATTCAATACGATATCAGTGTTTTGTATTTTACCAAAGCGACAAATTCTATTTTCGCAACATATCGTCACGAAATATAATCCTACCTGACTGTAATCATAATTTGCGAATCGGATACTCCTCCGTTGAGGAAGTTTAGAAGACATATATTAATTTGTTACCTTTTTTATTCTTTCCAAAGCCTCTTTAAGCATGTCTTCATTGCAGCACAAAGAGATACGTATATATCCTTCTCCTTTGTTCCCGANNAATCCCGGGGTTAAGAAAACATTCGCTTCGTATAAAATTTTGTCAGCCAATTCTTCGCTGCTTTTGTATTCTGCCGGAATCTTTCCCCAAAGAAACATTCCCGATTGTTTTTTATCAAAAGTGCAACCTAGCTCTTTCATAATAGCTTCTGCATATTGACGGCGATTGGCGTATAATTTGATATTGTTTTCTTTGTGCCATTCGCCCGAATTGTTCAGAGCGGCAATGGCTGCCAACTGTATAGGTTTTAGTATTCCACTCTCGATGTTGGTCAGAACCTTTAGCACCCATTGTATAAATTGTGCATTTGAAGCCAATGTCCCAATTCTCCATCCGGGCATATTGTGCGATTTACTCATCGAATTGAGTTCTATACATATATCTTTCGCTCCTTCTACTTGCAGTATACTTAATGGCTTTTCGTTAAGAATAAGACTATAAGGATTATCATGAGCTATGATTATGCCATGTTTCTTTCCAAAAGCAACTATTTTTTCAAATAATTCGACCGTAGCGTTTGCACCTGTAGGCATGTTAGGATAATTAATCCACATTAGTTTTACATTCGATAAGTCTAGCTTTTCCAATGCATCGAAATCCGGTTGCCAATTGTTATTCTCATCCAATTCGTAAGAGACAATATTTGCCCCAACAAGCTTGCTCACTGAACTATATGTCGGATACCCCGGATTAGGCACTAATACTCCGTCTCCCGGATTGAGAAATGCCAGCGAGATATGTAAAATCCCTTCCTTTGAGCCTATCAAGGGTTGTATTTCATTTGCAAAGTCGAGATTCACATTATATGTTCTTTTGTACCAATCAGCAAAAGCCTTACGCAATTCGGCAATACCCACATGTGGTTGATAGCCGTGTACATCTTTTTTTATTACAGATTCACATAGGGCTTTTGTGGTTTCTTCGGAAGGAGGGAGGTCTGGACTTCCCACTCCGAGGCTAATCACATTTTTCCCCATTGCGTTCATTTCGGCTACTTCTCTTAGTTTTTTCGAAAAGTAGTATTCACTTACTGTATTAAGGCGGTCTGCCGGTACTATTGTTCTCATATTGTTATTAGCAGTTTGCTATTGTTAAATCGTGGTTTTTTTATAATTCGCTTTGTTTTCCGTTTGGATATTCTCCCAAAAGCTTTAGTTCGCTTGTTAAAGGGCGGATTGCCTGTAGCGATTGCTTGTATCGCGTAAGATCAGAAAATGTAAGGTCTACATAGAACTGATATTCCCATTCTCTACCTATTATTGGTAGAGATTGTATCTTAGTCAAATTGATGCCGTAGAAAGAAAATACCGATAATACTTTCGATAAGCTGCCTTCGCTATGTGGAGTTGTAAATACAATAGACGATTTATTCAGAACTTCTCCTTTTTGTAGTTCGTCTACCACCCATGGGTTTGCTATAATAAGAAAGCGAGTAAAATTGTGCTTATTTGTCTCAATTCCCCTCGCTAAGATGTTTAGTCCATAAATTTCGGCCGCTTTGGTGCTGCATATCGCAGCAGTGGTCGATAGATGTTTCTCTGCTACATCTTTTGCAGCCAAAGCCGTATCTTCATGCTCTATAATCCTAACACCCGGTAGTGTATCTAGGAATTCTGTACATTGCATGAGTGCAATCGGATGCGATTCCACTTCTTTTATATCATGAATTGTTTGGCCGGGCAATGCCGCCAGACAATGAGAGATGCGTTGTTTGTATTCTCCTGCTATTGGGAGTTTATTTTCTTTTAGCAGATCGTAGTTGCCCAGAAGGCTACCGGCGATAGTGTTCTCTATGGCTATAATCCCGATCGTATTCGGTTCTTTTTTGATTGTTGTGAAAATATCACGAAAAGTAATGCATGGAACAATTTCGACTTCTTCTCCGAAAAAATTCTCTGCGGCTATCCCATGATATGCACCTAATCCTCCTTGTATCGCAACTCTTTTCATAAAATGTTATCAAAAAAAAATCCCGTCATATTTGACAGGATTCCATATATTCTTGTTGTTTTAATTCACTCCAAATTTCTCATACAAAATCCTGTTCTACTTTCTAAAGTAAAAGTAAAAAAAGAAAAAGTATGTATAAGAAAAAATATTCATTCTAACGCTTGTTGTTTTAAATGTGATTACAAAAGTAATATTTTTTTGAATATTGCAAGCATTTCATTCTTTTTTTATTCAGAAAATTGTAAAAATGAGGATTTATAGTTGTTATTACCACTTTCCGTTTACGATTGTTTCACTTTTAAGTAGTGACGGATCAACTTTTACATATTTAATTTTTTCTCTGCGCCACGTGTATACTATGTGTATCATACCGTCATGTCCTTGTATAACCGATGGGTAGGAATATTCCTTTATTGGCGAGTCTTCGAGAATGAGCGATGCTTTCCAGGTAATTCCATCGTCAGATAGAGCGACATTCAACGGTGTACGAGCTTTATCCTTATATGCACTCTCCGATGCTGCTACATGATTGTACACCATTAGTTGGCGTCCGTCTTTGAGTGTTACGGCATCCGTCCCCGAATTATTATTCGGTAAGTAAAGAGCTATAGGATCGCTCCACGTCTCTCCTTCATCTTTCGAAAAAGCCGATATGATATGTTCGTTCTGAGAGCGACATACAATTTGCAATACATTATTGTTTAATGTTAATATACTTGGTTGAATAATATTCCAAGGCTTGCTGTTGATCGGAGATGTTTTTCTCCAAGTTTTCCCTCTATCTTCGGTAATTTCCATGTGAACCTGCCATCCGTCATTCTCTGTACTCGATGCGCAAATTAGTTTATTCCCAATCAGAATAGGTTTGTTTTTTATTGGACCCAGAAAACCTTCCGGTAGCGCTTCGGGTTTTGTCCATGTTTGTCCGTCATCGTATGAGCGGATAAGATAACCTGTCCAATCTTGCACATTCTTTCCTATTTTATAAAACAATAGCAATTCGCCATCGGGATATTGAAATAAGACCGGGTTATAGCAGGCCTTCCTTAAAGTATCGCTCACGATGCCATCCGCTACCTTCACTGGCTGAGTCCATCCTGTGGCTGTATAACGAGAAGTATATATATTGACTTCGGGGTGTCCTTCATATTTTCCGCCAAAAAATGCCGTAATCAAACCCGACGGGGTTTCAGCAATTGTAGCTGCATGAACCGAGGGGAATTCAGCAGAATCATAAATGAATTCATCCACTAGGATACCTTCTTTCCATTTATGATTATCTACAGTTTGGGCTAAACAAGGGATGGTGAGTATACTCATTGTTACGATGAGTATACTATAAGCTCTGAGATAGAATTTGTCCATTTATATTTCTTGAAATGTTATTGTTTTTAGATTGTTATTACAATAATATACTTGCTATCTCAGATAGCTTACTTCTTTCTCCTTTTATCAGATTGACATGTGCAAAAATATCTTGTCCTGTCATTTTATCTATCATGTAAGCCAACCCGTTTGACTGAGCATCAAGATAAGGAGAGTCGATCTGTTGTAAATCTCCTGCAAAAATCATTTTCGTTCCTTCACCTGCACGGGTTATAATGGTTTTTATTTCGTGAGGTGTCAGGTTTTGAGCTTCATCGATAATACAGATCATCTCTGATAAACTTCGTCCTCGGATATAAGCTAATGCTTCTATTTCCAGCTTCTTACTTGCCTGCATCGCTTCTATATTCTTGTACTCAGCACCACCGTAAGGAATGTGATTTTTTATTACAGATAAATTGTCGAAAAGAGGCTGCATATAAGGTGCTATTTTTTGTTTTTCGTCACCGGGTAAGAATCCCAATTCTTTGTTTCCTAATGCAACGATCGGGCGGGCGAGGAGTATTTGGTCAAAGTTCTCGCTTTGTTTCAATGCTGAGGCTAAGGCCAGTAACGTTTTTCCTGTTCCCGCTTTTCCTGTAAGCGCTACTAATTTTATTTCGGGATCGGTGAGTACCTCCATCGCAAATGTTTGTTCCGCATTTCGAGGTTGTATGCCGTAACAAATCTGCTTGTCTATTTTCTTTATCTTTTTAGTAAACGGGTTGTATCTGGAGAGCACACTTTTTTTACCGTTCTTCATCACGAAGCATTCATTCGCATTCACCGAAGTTTCCAGATTGAACTGGTCGAGATCAACACCGTTCGGGTTCGCATACAGTTCATCGATAACCGAAGACTCCATATCCTTGAATGTTTTGTGCTGTCTTTCAAATAAAAAGATATCAGGAACTTTGTCATTTATATAATCTTCTGCCAGGAGCCCGATTGCACGAGCCTTCATTCGCAGATTTATGTCTTTGGTTACCAATATGGTCTTTATTTTGCCGTCACGCTCCGAAATGTCAAGAACAGATGATAATATACGATGATCGGGTATTCTCTCCGGAAATATCTCGGTTATCCTTTCTTGAGATTTTATACTTGTATCAATAAAGAGATTGCCTAAACCGTTGCCTAAAGATATTCCTTTCGTAAATAAGTTGTCGTCTGTTATTGCATCGAGCTGGCGGAGAAATTCGCGGGCATTATAGTTAATCTGATCATTCCCTTTTTTGAACTTATCCAGTTCTTCCAAAACTACAATGGGAATATATATGTCATTTTCTTCAAAATTATCTAAGCACCTGAAATCATGTAGTATTACATTTGTATCCAATACAAAGTTTTTCTTCTTGGCTTTTCCCATAATTATCATGTTTTTTTATATAACAATAAAAATAGCTTAATTCCTTTAATATTGCTAATAAATAATATCAATGACAAACCTAAAATTTCTGAAAATGGCAGAATGTTTGTACCTTTGAAGACTATTTTATCTAGTAATCAAACAAATAAAAAATGAATATAGAGAACTTAAAAAATGATAATTTTTTCTTGCTGGCAGGACCATGTGTCATCGAGGGAGAAGAAATGGCACTTCGTATTGCAGAAAAAGTTAAAACTATAACAGATAGACTAAATATTCCCTATGTATTTAAGGGTTCTTATAAGAAAGCAAATCGATCTCGTGTAGATTCTTTCACCGGGATTGGAGATGAGAAAGCTTTAAAGATACTTCGCAAGGTAGGCGAAACTTTTGGTATTCCTACTGTAACAGATATTCACGAAACTCACGAGGCTGCAATGGCTGCAGAATATGTTGATGTTTTGCAGATTCCGGCATTTCTTTGCCGTCAGACCGACCTGCTTATTGCTGCTGCAGAGACAGGTAAAATAGTAAACATAAAGAAAGGTCAGTTTCTGGCTCCGAGTGGAATGCAATTTGCAGCGCAGAAAGTATTGGATTCGGGAAATAAGAATGTAATCCTTACCGACCGTGGTACATCTTTTGGCTATTCTGATCTTGTTGTTGACTTTCGGGGAATACCTGAAATGAAAGAATTTGGTTTTCCTGTCGTATTGGATGCAACACACTGCCTGCAAAAGCCGAATCAGGCTTCGGGTGTAACAGGCGGGCAGCCAAAATTGATAGAAACGATGTGTAAAGCGGGTATTGCTACAGGTGTAGATGGATTGTTTATTGAAACACACTTCGATACAGCAAATGCTTTGTCTGACGGAGCTAATATGCTTCCGCTAGACCAGCTTGAAGGCTTGATGGAGAAGTTAGTAAGAATAAAAGCAGCATTATAGATGAAAGTTGATGTTTGTTTTTCTCCAGCTTTGTATCCTTACTATGTCGATAGCAACAACTATATTGTAGTAGTGGTTGATATATTCAGGGCTACTACAACCATGTGTGCTGCCCTGAAAAATGGAGCTAAGTGTATTATTCCCGTAGCTTCTATCGAAGAGGCTCAACAATATAAGGCTAAAGGATATCTGGTTGGAGCAGAGCGGAATGTGAAACGTTGTGATTTTGCTGATTTTGGAAATTCACCGTTTGACTATACAAAGGAAAAAGTAGAGGGTAAAGAAATAGTATTTACAACGACAAACGGAACTCAGGCAATCGAAGCCGCTGCAAATGCAGATATTTTGACTATCGGAGCTTTTTCGAATATAAGTGCATTGACTGAATTTTGTATACAAAAGCAAAAAGACGTAATGATACTCTGCGCGGGGTGGAACAATCGTTTTAATATTGAAGATACATTATTTGGCGGAGCTTTAGCCGATAGGTTGATGGCAAAAGGATATGCGTCTGCTTCAGATGCCACTCAGGTTGCTTTATCGATGTGGCAAGAGGCTAAGTCTGATTTGAGAGGCTATATTAATCGTACCGAACATATCAAGAGGCTTGAAGCAAATAACTTGCAAGATTCTGTTGAGTACTGCTTAACTGTGGATACAGCAAATCTCGTTCCTTTATATGATAATGTAAATAAAGTTCTAAAACTTTAAGTAGTCTATGGCTGAGCATAATGATCTTGGGAAAAGAGGTGAGGAAGCAGCAGTTAATCTTCTAAAACAAAAGGGGTACAAGATCATTGAGCAAAATTGGACTCATGAGAAATACGAAATAGATATTATTGCTCGAAACGAAGAGTTTATTATTTTTGTAGAAGTAAAGACAAGAAGTAGTAATTATTAGGGACATCCGGAAGACGCAGTATCGAAACGGAAAATAAAAAGGATTGTAGAGGCGGCAGATTTCTATTTGAAGGAATTTAATATAGATTTACCGGCCCGCTTTGATGTTATTGCAGCAATTTGGACAGGACAGAAGTTCGAAATAGACCATATAGATGATGCATTTTTTGCGCCTATAAACTGATACCTCATTATTTGCGATCATCTGTATAAATTTAAGAAAATCTTATTTGAAGAACAAGATCTAATAAATCAGAAAATGAATATAGAAGAAGCGCGCGAAGCCTGTATTGCGATAAAAGGAGGGACAGAGACATTTCCTTTTGGGGAGGATGTCTTAGTTTACAAGATCATGGATAAGATGTATGCTTATATGGCGTTGGATAGTAAAGATGGAGAATTTTGGCTTAACCTCAAGTGCGATCCGGAGAAAGCGATCGAGCTGCGTGAACAGTATACGGGGATAAAACCCGGATTTCATTCTAATAAAAAATATTGGAATACAATTGTTCTTGATAGCGATGTGCCAGATAAACTTATTAAAGAATTGATTCTTCACTCAGTAGACGAAGTAATAAAGAAACTACCCAAAGTAAAACAAACAGAATATAATAACTTACCAAATAGTTGACGACTGTGCCTGAGATAATTCACATTAGGGAGACTAACTCGACTAATAATTATTTAAAAGAACTACTCCAGACACAGAATGTTGATGAAGGTACTGTCGTTTGGGCAGATTTTCAGTCGGCAGGGAAAGGTCAGAGAGGGAATGGCTGGGAGTCGGAAGCGGGAAAAAATATTCTTTTTAGTATTGTTTTGTTCCCTGGCTTTATAAAAGCGGGAGAGCAATTTATACTATCACAGATTGTATCTCTAGCCGTAGCAAATTGTCTGCAAGAATATACAGAGGGTATATCTATAAAATGGCCTAATGATATCTATTGGAATGAAAAGAAAATATGTGGTATCCTATTAGAAAACACTATTCTCGAAGATAATATAGGTCATTCTGTTGCCGGTATTGGTATTAATATCAATCAGGTAGATTTCAGAAGCGATGCTCCGAATCCTGTATCTCTGAAACAGATAACTAACAGAGACTATAATCTTGAAGAAATACTAAAGACTGTTGTTGATAATATCAATGTGTATTACCAGCAAATAAAAATTGGCAAGACCGATTCTCTGATAAAACAATATAAAGAATCTCTTTTCAGGAAAGATGGTTATCATCTGTACAATGATGGACTATCGAATTTCCTTGCCCGAATACAAGATGTTAATTCTTCGGGAATCCTTATTTTAAAAACGAAAGAAGGTGAAGAAAGACATTTTGCCTTTAAAGAAGTTAAATATATCATATAAGAACACATATACTTATGAATTATTTTAAATTAAGCATTATTGCTCTCTTTTTATTTCAAACAATAAGTGCTCACAAGCGTATAAGTACAAAAATCCAAAGCTGTCAAGCGAAGAGCGTACCGTCGACCTTATCAGTCACATGACATTGGAGGAAAAAGTAGGTCAGTTGCTTTGTCCTCTCGGTTGGGAGATGTATGAACGCAACGGAGATCAGGTGACACACTCTAAAAAGTTTGAAGAATATGTTCAACAGCGTCATATAGGTATGCTTTGGGCCACTTTTCGGGCAGATCCATGGACTAAAAAAACATTAGAAAACGGAGTAAATCCGAAGTTGGCAGCTAAAGCGGGTAATGCTTTACAACGTTATATAATGGAGAATACACGCTTGGGTATTCCTATTTTCCTAGCTGAAGAGTGTCCTCATGGTCATATGGCGATTGGTACTACTGTTTTCCCCACTGCAATAGGACAAGCGGCAACATGGAACCCTAGTCTTATACAACAAATGAGTGCGGTGATATCCAAAGAAGCTCGCTCTCAGGGTTCGCATATCGGATATGGCCCTGTGTTAGATTTGGCGAGGGAAGCTAGGTGGTCTCGTGTGGAAGAAACGTATGGAGAAGATCCTGTACTGATCTCTAAAATGGGAGAAGCCTTTGTGACAGGTTTTGGAAGTGGAGATTTGAGTAAACCATACAGTTTAATCTCTACATTGAAGCATTTTGTAGCTTATGGAATCCCCGATGGCGGACATAATGGTAATAGCAACAGTGTGGGAATGCGCGACTTGAAAGAAAACTATTTACCTCCATTCGAAAAAGCTGTTAAAGCAGGCGCTTTGTCAGTGATGACTGCCTATAATTCGGTGGATGGTATTCCTTGTACATCGAACGAATATTTGCTAAAAGATGTTCTTTGTAAAGATTGGGGTTTTAAAGGCTTTACTGTGTCAGATTTGGGTAGTATCGAAGGATTGAGAGGAAGTCACTATGTTGTATCAACAATACAGGACGCAGCTATATTATCATTAACGTCAGGACTTGATTGTGATTTGGGAGGTAATGCTTTCTTTACATTGTCTGATGCTGTAAAAAAAGGCATGGTTAGTGAAACTCAGATTGACTCGGCTGTATATAAAATAGTGAAATTGAAATTCGATATGGGACTTTTCGAAAATCCATATGTCGATGAAAACAATGCACAACAGGTTGTTAGAACACAAGAAAATATGGCATTGGCAAGACAAGTAGCAAGAGAGTCGATTGTATTACTCGAAAACAAAAATAATATCTTACCTCTTAATAAGAGTAAAATAAAGAAGATAGCAGTGATAGGTCCTAATGCTGATAATGTATACAATCAGTTAGGCGATTATACAGCACCACAGGATGATAGCAATGTTAAGACTGTTTTGGATGGTATCAGATCTAAACTCAAACAGTCGCAAATAGAATATGTGAAAGGCTGTGCTATCAGAGATACCCTAAATACTGATATAGATAAGGCTGTGCAAGCCGTCTTAAGATCAGATGTGGCTGTCGTTGTAGTTGGAGGTTCCAGTGCACGTGATTTTAAAACAAAATATATAGAAACAGGTGCTGCTGTTACTGATGAGCATAGCATAAGCGATATGGAGAGCGGCGAAGGCTTTGATAGAGTTAGTTTAGATCTTATGGGGAAACAATTAGAGTTATTGAAGGCTATAAAAGCCACAGGCAAACCTGTTGTCGTGGTGTATATTCAAGGTCGTCCTTTGAATATGAACTGGGCGTCAGAAAATGCAGATGCACTACTATCAGCTTGGTATCCGGGACAAGAAGGTGGCAATGCGATAGCTGATGTTCTGTTTGGTGAATATAACCCTGCGGGACGTCTACCAATGTCGGTAGCCAAATCGGTAGGGCAATTGCCTGTATATTATAATCACAGGAATCCGGCAAGTCACGATTATGTGGAGATGACTAGTAAGCCATTGTATAGTTTCGGTTATGGGCTTAGCTTTACCAGTTTCGAATATAGCAATTTGAAGATCAATAAGAGCAATTCAGGTGTTGAAGTTACGGTAGAACTTCGAAATTCAGGAAATTTTGATGGAGACGAAGTTGTTCAGTTATATCTGAGAAATAATAGGGCTTCTGTTGTGCAGCCCATTATGCAGTTGAAAGCCTTTGAAAGAGTCAATTTGAAGAAAGGTGAGACTAAAATGATTAGACTTATATTGACAAAGGACGACTTTTCTATTATTGATAAGAAAATGAATAGAGTCGTTGAGCCTAACGGAGACTTCACTTTTATGGTAGGCAGCGCATCTGATAATATTAAATTGCAAGAGAAAATGATGTTGAATTTATAGCTATAAAAAATATGATTAAAATAACCTTATCACTTACTTTTACATTCCTATTATTATTTTCATGTATCAAGCACCCCGCTACTCTCGAGAAGTGTGGTGCTTTCGACTTGGAAAGAGTCAATTTTCAGGAGAATGTTTCTCTCTTATATTCCCGACATCTTATTCTTAAAGATGGTTACGCAGAATATGACAGTATAAGAGATGGCAAACTGACTGATGATATGCTGAGGTATACAATTAACACTGTAATATCCGATGCTTTAGAGCTGAAAGTGCCTAAAGAGGAATTTGGGTATTTATATCAAACTCCGACTTTGGATAGTGTTGCCAAATTTAGAAATGCATACTTTGATAAATTATCTATATTAACAAATAGAGACAAAAAGCCTGTAGCCTATTATGCTACAGGGAGATTTAATACACTTGAAGACAGAGCTCGTTTTATGCATGGGTTTAAAGAAAAATATGGTCAACCCAAATATTCATTCTTTATAAGTTCTCATTTTGAACAATGTTCTTTCGAATGGGATTTGCAAGATCGGATTATGCAGATTGAGACGTCTCATGGATTTGAGTTCTCTGTTTCTTCAGATGGTTCTTCATCGAATGGGAAGTACTATAATCTAGATTTACTAATCATAGAGAAACAATATCAGGATGCAATTTATAAGGCTCACCTATATGAATTTTCTGATTCTATAAAGCATGAAGGTAAAACTTATAGCCTAAAAGATCTCGGGCTTGAAAAGGAGGTTTCTTTCAGCGATAGTTTCTTACTCAACTCAACAAATGAAAGATATACAAATGATGAATACGGAGAATACCATATAAGCCGATCCGAAGAGTATTCTGGAAAATTTGATAGTGACGAAGCTGAAGATATGGGAATACCGGCAGCGAAACCCATTGATTGATTTTTATACACATATCCTTAGAAATTTATAATTTTTATACATCTAAAATTTTAGATATGCATTATTATGTATATTTTTGCATCTTGTTTGTATATTTATACATGTATGACTAAAAAAATTAGACATAAAATAATAAAAGAAGTACTTCAGGCTAATGAGATAAATAGTCAGGATATGCTGCTTAAGATACTAACTGAAAAGGGCTTTGAGCTTACTCAGGCTACGTTGTCGCGCGATATTAAAGAGTTGAAAGTCGTAAAAGCACCGACGTCGAAAGGAACATATATATATCAGTTACCAGATGCAAAGGGTACGACTTCGGAGGAATCTCCGCTTTCATCCTTCGGTTTCGTAGGGATAGAATTCTCGGGACAACTGGCTATCATTAAAACCCGTCCGGGATATGCAATGGCGATAGCAGGTGAAATAGATAATAAAGCTTCGAAATATATTTTGGGGACAGTGGCTGGTGATGATACCATACTGATTATACCAAAAGAAAATGTGAGCAGAGAAGAAGTTATAGCTTCACTATCTACCTTTATTCCAAACATTGAATAGATCAACTAAAATGAACAATATAGAAGAACTTGTGTTAGACAAAAAAATGGATGCGCAACAACAACTCACCATACAAATAGCAGGAGAAGAGCATCTTGGCTATGTGCAGACAATATTAAATACTATAGAAGCTGCGGCAAAAGTGCGTGGCACAGGGATCGCAAAACGTTCACCTGAATACTTGGAACTCAAAATAAAAGAAGGCAAAGCAATTATAGCTCTTATAGGAGAGGAATTTGCAGGTTTCTGTTATATCGAATCGTGGGGAAACAAGCAATATGTTGCAAACTCGGGACTTATTGTTGTTGAGAAATTCAGACAACATGGATTAGCGAAAAAAATCAAACAACATGCCTTTTCGTTGGCTAGAGCGATGTTTCCTGATGCAAAGGTATTTGGTCTGACTTCGGGAGCAGCAGTAATGAAAATAAATACCGAACTTGGCTATGTACCTGTGTCATTTGCTCAGCTGACGGATGATGACGCTTTCTGGCGTGGTTGTCAAGGTTGTGTAAATTACGATGTGCTTACTCGTACCGAGCGTAAATACTGTATTTGTACAGCGATGCTTTTCGATCCCGAGAAGCAGAAAGACAAGAAAGAAATAAAAACAATCATAAAAGACCTAAAAAAGCAATTGAAGAAATGAAGAAGAAAGTCGTTTTAGCATTCAGTGGGGGATTAGATACATCGTTTTGCGCTAAATATTTATCTGCTGACCTTGGTTATGAGGTATATACAGCAATAGCAAACACAGGTGGATTTACTGCTGACGAACTTGAGGTTATAGAGCAAAAGGCATATAAACTAGGTGCTTCAAAACATGTTAGTCTTGATATAACACAAGAGTATTATGAGAAGAGTATCAAATATATGATCTTCGGCAATGTGCTGCGTAATGGTACATATCCTATATCTGTTAGTTCGGAGCGTATTTTTCAGGCAATTGCTATTATCAATTATGCAAAAGAAATAGGTGCTGATGCCGTAGCGCATGGAAGTACAGGTGCCGGAAATGATCAGGTTCGTTTCGACCTGACCTTTGATGTCCTTGCTCCAGGTATCGAAATAATTACTCCAACTCGTGACCTCTTATTGACCCGTGAGTATGAAATCAATTATCTGAAAGAGCATGGGTATGAAGCTGACTTCACAAAAATGGAGTATTCCATCAACAAAGGTCTTTGGGGTACAAGTATCGGTGGAAAAGAAACATTGAAATCGAACCAAACTCTTCCTGAGGAAGCATATCCTTCTCAGTTGAAAAAGCAAGAGTCGGAAACACTGACTATTGATTTCGAAGAAGGCGAAATAGCTGCTGTTAATGGTGAAAAATATACCGATAAAGTAAAGGCGATACAGAAAATTGAAGAAATTGCATCCGCTTATGCTATAGGTCGTGATATGCATATAGGTGATACTATTATAGGTATTAAGGGACGTGTAGGTTTTGAAGCTGCTGCACCTATTGTTATCATCAATGCCCATAAAATGTTGGAAAAGCATACGCTTACTAAATGGCAACAATACTGGAAAGATCAGGTAGGTAACTGGTATGGAATGTTTCTACATGAAGCGCAGTACCTAGAGCCTGTGATGCGTGATATAGAAGCGATGCTCGAAAGTTCGCAACGTAATGTCACAGGACGT
The DNA here is from genome assembly GCF_002483985.1 of Dysgonomonas sp. UBA7630. Classification (NCBI taxonomy): domain Bacteria; kingdom Pseudomonadati; phylum Bacteroidota; class Bacteroidia; order Bacteroidales; family Dysgonomonadaceae; genus Dysgonomonas; species Dysgonomonas sp. UBA7630. Next base: position 166,501 of record NZ_DLIY01000037.1, on the reverse strand, counting down.
GTTATCGTAGAGCTCAAACCTTATCATTATACGCTTGTAGGTGTAGAAAGCGATTTTGACCTGATGAAGGCAGACTTTGGTGAATATGGCGAAATGAATAAAGCTTGGACTTCGGATGATGCTAAAGGATTTACCAAAATATACGCTATGACAAATAAGATATATCATAGTGTGCAGAAGAAAAACGGAAAATAATATTTAAGATCAACCACGGAGTGAATGGAGTCGCTCGGAGTTATTTATGTTAAAGCAGGCAGAACTTACCGGAGAAATACTAAAGTGTGCGTACGCTGTACATTCTGAGTTAGGGCCGGGTTTGTTTGAAAAAGTCTATGAGGAATGTTTATTCTACGAATTAACGAAAAATGGATTATCTGTTGAAAAACAATTAGAATTACCTGTAGAATATAAAGGAATAGAAATTGATGCGGGTTATCGTATAGATCTCTTAATAGAAGAGACTGTTATTGTTGAATTGAAATCAGTTAAAGAACTATTGGATATTCATACAGCTCAACTTCTAACTTATATGAAACTTTCAACAGTAGAAGTTGGTTTCTTGATGAATTTTAATGTAAAATCATTAAAGGACGGTATCAAGAGATACATTTTATAAACTCCGAGAGACTCCGTTCACTCTGTGGTAAATATAAAAATAAATGATAAAAGCAGGAATAATAGGTGGAGCAGGCTATACAGCCGGAGAACTGATAAGGATATTGCTCAATCATCCGCAAGTAGAACTTGTATTCGTAAATAGTACAAGTAATGCAGGGAATAAGCTGACAGATGTACATGGAGGTCTGTTGGGAGAAACAGATATGAGTTTCACCGATCAGTTACCTTATGATAAGATTGATGTTTTATTCTTCTGTACAGCACATGGTGATACTAAGAAGTTCTTGGATGCGAATGATATCCCTAATCACCTGAAAATAATTGATCTTTCTACAGATTATCGACATAAAGCAGTAGGAAATAAGTTTATTTATGGTCTTCCTGAGTTGAATAAAGAAGGAATCAAGCAGTCTTCCTATGTGGCTAATCCGGGATGTTTCGCAACTGCTATACAGCTAGGATTGTTACCTTTGGCAAAAGCAAATAAGCTGACTTCTGAGATTCATGTGAATGCTATCACAGGATCTACAGGAGCAGGGGTGAAGCCTTCTGCTACATCGCATTTCAGTTGGCGTGAAAACAATATATCAGTTTATAAAGCTTTCGAACATCAGCATCTGACTGAAATTAAACAGTCTCTAAATCAGTTGCAGGCAAATTTTGGTGAAGATATTAACTTTATTCCTGTGCGAGGAAACTTCACGAGAGGTATTTTTGTATCTACCTATCTCAATTACGACGGTACAATAGAGGATGCCCAGAAATTGTATAAAGATTATTATAAGGATAGTCCATTTACGATTATATCAGATAAGAATATCGATTTAAAACAAGTTATAAATACAAATAAATGTGTTCTGCATCTTGAGAAGCATGGTAATAAACTGCTTATTCTTTCATGTATCGACAATTTAGTAAAAGGAGCTTCCGGTCAGGCAGTGCATAATATGAATCTGATTTTTGGTTTGGAAGAAACTGTAGGGTTGAATTTGAAAGCATCTGCTTTTTAAAGAAATATTTATGTATACTCCTCCTAATAATTCAGACAAATCTAAGCACCCTATCCTTATTGAACTGGATAATATTCTAAAGAAAGATGTGCCAAAAGGGAAAAGAGATGAACTTTTCTTAAATTTTTATAAGCACAATCTAAGTTTTTTTGATGATTTAGAGAATGCGAATACAAATATTACAATTTCAAAGTTTATCTATCTGAAAATAATGTATATAAGAATTCTTGATGATAAAGGAGAGTATAAGAAAGGGAAAATAGTTGCTGATCAACTAGAGGTTCTAATAGGCAAATTGGATAAAAACTACTATGAGTATAATACTTTGTATATAGGAAGTAAAAAATGGATTGCTATTAATTTAGGAAGATTAAAAAAGTATAAAGCATCTAATAAAATATTTAAAGAATTGGTGAAGTTGGATGAGTATAAAGAGTTTTATCATAGATGGATAACTCATAATACAGAAAGAATTATTTTACCTTATGTTTATATATTTATAGCTATTGGGCTATTATGGGCTTTTAGAAAAGAATTTTTCGGTATAATTATAGTAGTTCCTTTCTTTTTTTTATTGTTAATTATCATATTATTTGTATTATTATCAATATATGCATTCTCTTCCAATAAAATAATTCATTATTTTGTAGTCAGAACATATAAATAACTATGAGTTATGATCATAACCTATGTAACAAACTTTCCATCCACAGACATAAAGCATTGGTCGGGTACTGTACATTTTATGGCAACAAATCTGGCTAAATACTCCAATGTGGATTATATAACAGGTTTGCAGGAAGATTGGACATTCTCGCTAAAGGCAAAGAATAAGTTATATGGGCGAAACAAAATATATCGTGCAGACAGGTCACCCGAATTCGGAAAAAGTTATGCAAGGCAGATCTCAGCACAACTGAATCCGACTACAGATATATTATTTTCTCACAGCTCTACTCTTATGTCTTATCTGAAAACAAATAAGCATAAGGTTATATATACTGATGCTACGTTTGCTTCGATGATAAATTACTATGACTATTTTTCAAATCTTAGTCAGCAGTATATTAAAGAAGGAAATCAGATGGAGCAATTATCATTAGACTCAAGTAGTTTGGCTATTTATAGTTCTCAGTGGGCTGCAGATAGTGCAATCAAAGATTATAATGCGGATAGGGATAAAGTAAGGATTGTACCTTTTGGTGGAAATATCTCTACACAGAAAATATCTTTAGAGGAGATAAAAGATATACTTAAAAAAAGAAGTACAGATGTTTGTAAGATTCTTTTCCTAGGTGTTGACTGGTTTCGTAAAGGTGGTGATATTGCCATCGATGCTGTTAGGTGTTTGAATGAAGAACTACGTCAACCAGCCGAATTACATATTGTAGGTATCGATAATCTACCGGCAGAGAACCTGCCACCTTATATAATCAATCATGGGCGTATAAGTAAAGCTACTCCCGAAGGGATGAAAAAGGTAGAAGATTTGATTTTGCAAAGCCATTTTCTTTTTATCCCATCACGGGCAGATTGTACACCGATTGTTTTTTCTGAAGCTATGTCGTATGCTGTTCCGTGTGTATCGGCTGCAACAGGAGGAATTCCCTCTATTGTGAATGATACGAATGGAATAATCCTAAGCCCCCAAGTAGAACCCAAAGAGTATGCGCAACAGATATATAAAACATTCGAAAACAAAAGCTATTATAATGAGTTGGCTCTGTCGGCTTACCATGATTTCGAAGCCCGATTGAATTGGGATACGGCAATGAAGACCATTGTAGGTTATATGAAAGAATTGTAAGGATTATATTCCGCTTATAAGATTACTATTATAGAAGTTTTTTAAGGATAAAGTAACAATAAAGAGTATACTGGTAAGTGTTACTTTTACATACGCTTCGCTCCTGTGACAGTTGGTTGGCACCTTTTAGTAGAGAGTCAGAGTTCTTAAAATAAAAAACGATAAGGTTTATGGAAAAAGGTTCTACAGTATATCTATTTTGTATAGAACCGATAAAACCTTATAATCATGAAATATATGAAATTTGAAGTAGACAGTCAGACGAAGAAGGATCTAGAAATCTTTGAAACAGTCAAAGAAGGGCTGTCTGTTGTTGGTTTATTTAATCATACACAGTGCATTGGAGGTAAGAAAAAGTTATACGAGTATCTTGCTAATCCTTTGGCTGACTATAAGCAGATCACGGAAAGAAAGGAGACGATTGCCTTTTTTCATAAGCATTTCCCGAATGGTCTGAATCTTGATAAGGATGCATTGGATTTTACTGAATACTATCTACGGCAGCCCGATTATCCTACACGGATGCCTTCTTGGTTTACGGCTATAGAGAAAATGATTGCTGACAAGATAAGTACAAGCAGTAATGAATATTATCTTGCCGAAAAAGGAGTTACTTCGACTGTAGACCTACTAAAGAATATATATCAATTTTCCATTGCCTTGGCAGACAAACTTAAAGAAGGTGATGCTCCTGTATTCTTAGTGAAGAATAACGAAATTGTTCTGGAGCTTTTCCAAAAAGAGGCATACAAAGAGATAAAGGATATGAAGAAATACAAGTCTTATGATATAATGAGGCTCGATTATATGTTTCGCTATACCGATAAGAAACATATACATTTCTTCCTAGACCTTGTACATGAATATGATGCGTTGTTTGCGGTGGCAAAAGCTGCTGCTAAATATAATTTGCAATATCCTGACATATTACCTGAAACAGAGACTGTACTTGAACTGGAAGGGCTATTTCATCCTTTTGTAGAAAATGCTATCTCGAATGATGTGCATTTCGACAACCTGTCGAATCTATTATTCATATCGGGACCTAATATGGCGGGTAAGTCAACATTCCTAAAAGCGCTAGGTGTCGCTGTATACTTGGCACATGCAGGTTTTCCTGTTCCTGCCAGTAAAATGAAAATCGGTATTTTGTCCGGATTGAGTACAACTATAAATATTTCGGATAATCTGAGTACAGGGTATAGCCATTTCTATGCCGAAGTAATGAGGATCAAGGATGTGGCTCATAGGCTGGAAGCAAATAACAGGATATTAGTTCTATTCGACGAACTTTTTAGAGGAACAAATGTGAAAGATGCTTATGATGGAACAATAGCGGTCGTTTCTGCTTTTGCTAAAATTAGAACCTCATTTTTTGTTATATCAACCCATATTGTAGAAGCAGCGAGAGAGTTGGAGTCAAAAGCTAATATTCAGTTCAGTTACTTTGATATAAAGGAAGAAGACGGACATCCGGTTTATACTTATAAATTGAAAGAGGGGGTCTCGGATGTAAGGCTTGGAATGTATATCATAAACAAAGAAGGTGTGATAGATTTGATAAATAATATAAATTGTACATAAAAATAGATTGAATGGAATTTAAAATTGATAGTCAGACATTAAAGGATCTTGAACTTTTTGAAACAGTAAAGGGAGGAAAGTCTATATTCAATTTATTCAATCTTACCCGTTGTTTAGGTGGTAAAAATAAGCTTTATGATTTCCTGAGATATCCTCTTTGTGACTATCTTGAGATAAACGAAAGAAAAGAGGCAATATCTTTCTTTAGTTCCAATCAGATAAAAGAAGAATTGGAAATAGATAAAAATTCTCTTGATTTCGTAGAGCATTATTTAATACAAGAGAATTATCCGACAACGCCACCATCCAAATTGGGTGCTATAGAGAAAAAGTTTATTAATAAATTAAACCCTAAGAATGAATATTATATAGTTGAAAGAGGTGTTGATTATACTATCGATATGATAAACATAATATATCGTTTTTCTAAAATGTTGACACAAAAAGAGTGTCCGACCTTAATAAAAAGAAATAATGATAAAGTTCTGGCTTTGTTCTCTGAGACAGAATATTCAGAGATACTAAAGATCAAAAGCCTCGAAAAGATTGATAGTTATAGTACTGCAAAGTATGATTACATATTTCGCTATACGCATAAAGAACGAATTCGTTTTTTACTTCATCTTATATATGAATATGATGCATTTATAGCAGTAGCAAAGGTCGCTAATAAGTATAAATTCTCTTATTCAAATATATTGCCATCGGGTCAAAATAGAATGCAAATAAATGGATTATTTCATCCCTTTGTAGAGAATTCTGTAAGGAATGATGTAGGGTTTGAATCAGAAAGGAATATAATTTTTGTAACAGGACCTAATATGGCAGGTAAATCTACGTTCTTGAAATCTTTAGGCGTTGCTGTATATTTGGCTCATGCAGGTTTTCCTGTACCTGCGGAGAAAATGGATATTAGTGTTCTAACAGGGCTATATACAACTATAAATATAGCAGATAGTCTAAATTCGGGCTATAGTCATTTCTATTCTGAGGTGTTGAGGGTAAAATATGTGGCGAACGAATTGAAAGAAAACAGAGCATTGGTTATATTTGATGAGTTATTTAGAGGTACTAATGTAAAAGATGCTTATGATGGAACTTTGGCTGTTGTTGAAGCATTAACTGAGGTGAAGAATTCGTTCTTTGCAGTATCTACTCATATTGTAGAAGCAGCTTATAAATTGAACGATACATCGAACATACAATTTGCTTATTTAGAAATTATAAAGCGAGATAATATTCCCGAATATACCTATAAACTAAAAGAAGGGATTTCTGAAAACAGACTTGGAATGTATATACTTCAGCAAGAGAAATTGATAGAGACAATAAAAGAAATAAATAACTAATTAATATATAGAAAATGAAATTATTTGATGTGTTCCCATTGTTTGATATTAACATAGTGAAAGGTAATGGATGCTATGTATATGATGACAAGGGAAATGAATACCTGGATTTGTATGGAGGGCATGCTGTGATATCGGTTGGGCATACTCATCCGTACTATGTAGAAAAACTAACAAATCAATTGAATAAACTTGGGTTTTATTCAAACTCAGTAATAAACAAATTGCAACAGGAGGTTGCCCAGAAACTTGGAGAACAATGTGGCTATCCCGATTATTTTCTGTTTCTGATAAATTCGGGTGCAGAAGCAAACGAAAATGCCATAAAACTTGCTTCTTTCCATAATGGACGAAAAAAAGTGTTGGCCTTTGCCAAAGCGTTTCATGGGCGCACTTCAGCTACGGTGGCAGCTACAGATATTCCGGCATATTCAGCTCCTGTGAATATGAATCCGAATTATGTGTTTGCTCCATTCAATGATATTGAATTTATAAAGAAAGAGCTTGCAACTAAAGAGTATTCATCTGTTTTGATTGAAGGTATTCAGGGGGTTGCGGGAATAAAAGTGCCTGAAGACAGCTTCTTAAAGCAGCTTCGTGATGTTTGTACCGAGACAGGAACTATTCTTATATTGGATGAAATACAATCGGGATATGGGCGTAGTGGTAAATTCTTCGCTCACCAGTATGCAGATATACAAGCTGATATTATAACTGTAGCTAAAGGTATCGGTAATGGTTTTCCTATGGCAGGCGTGCTTATCAATCCGATGTTTAAGGCTGTATATGGTCAACTTGGTACTACTTTTGGTGGAAATCATTTGGCTTGTGCTGCAGCTATTGCAGTATTGGATATTATGAAAGAAGAGAAGCTGATAGAGAATGCTTACAATGTTGGTGAATACCTGATGCAAGAGTTGAAGGAGATCCCTCAGATAAAAGAAGTTCGTGGACGAGGTTTGATGATTGGGATAGAATTTAATGAACCTATTAAAGAGAAACGTTCGAAGCTTCTTTTCGAAGAGAAAGTCTTTACAGGAGCTACAGGAACTCATGTGTTCCGCTTATTGCCTCCACTTTGTTTGACTATCGATCAGGCAAATATATTCCTCGAAAGATTTAAGAAAGTAATATAATGCAAAGTGGCGAAAGCCACTTTCTTTCTTTTACTGAGGAGGAGATAAGTAAATAAAAGGAGATATGGGGATGTTCCGTAGGATAAAGAATATGACCAATCCGGCGATAAAGATATATCCCAGCTTCTCTGAAAAGTTAAAGTATTTGAGATATTTCTTATTCTTTAATATGTAAACCTGAGCTAAGAGGAAATATATATATAGCAGGAAGGGGAGTATAATTATTAATAGAGCATTATACCGTAATGCTTGCAATATATTTCCGTGTAGCAGATGATAAAAAGATCGTTGCCCGCCACATCCCGGACACTGAAGTCCTGTGAACTCGTGAAAACTACACTGTTTGCTCCATATATTCCCTGTTGTTGCATAATAATTGTAATAGACAAATGCTATGATTAAAGGAATAGCTATGATAATGATATATCCTATATATTTTCTCATATAAAAAAGGAAAGGTAATTGCTACGATTACCTTTCCAAATATATTAATTATTTAGTATTTATTTATTCTGCATATTTTAGAACCTCTTTGTATTGTTCCAGTACAGCATCCATTCCGCCTGTGATAAACATAATAATACCATAGATTAAATTGAGTGCGAATAATCCGATGGCAATCAGGGCAAAAATCTTAGCCTTCTGTGCATTTCCCTGTGCTGCTTCATATTCTCCGGCATTATATTTTGAGTCTACTTGTGTCGAAAACACGATTGCAATAACACCTAATATGAGTCCTATACAGCATGGTGAACAGAGTCCAAGTACTGTACCTACAATTGATAATACCAAGTTATTATCAGGTTTAACAGGTTTAGCAAAATCATCTAAATTATTAGCCTGATAGGGAGAAGATTGGTAACTTTGATTTTCTGAGTTAAATTCTGACATAACTATCTGATTTTTAAGATTAATAATTTTTATCAAAAATAAATATAATTTCTACATATTAAAAGAAAATAGTAATTATTATCTTCACTAAAAATAATATTATCGTGTTAACTTTAATATCTGTATGAAAAAGAAACTCATCATATATTCTTCCCTTGGTGCGATATTGATTATAGCTCTTGTTATAACCGGCTTATACTTTGCTTATACCAAAGGATATATACGAATGAACTACCCTTCTTTTGAGGAGTATCCGGTACAAGGCATAGATGTTTCTCATCATCAACAAACAATTGATTGGGGAAAATTAGACAAGCGATCCGTTCAATTTGCTTTTATAAAAGCCACAGAAGGAGGTAATCATAAAGATTCTCTTTTTCAGGAAAACTGGAGACTAGCCATTCATCATAATGTACCGGTAGGNNAGGTGCTTATCATTTTTTTACATTTTGTAAAGATGGGGATGCACAAGCCAGAAATTATATTCATTATGTACCTAAGGATAGTATAGACCTTCCGCCGATTATTGACTTGGAGTATGGTGGGAATTGCCAGCAGGAAAATCGCAAGGAAGATATTATAGCAGAAATTGCAAAGTTTATAGAGATCTTAGAAAATCATTATCAACGAAAGGTGCTTATCTACACTACAAATGAGTTCTATAAGAACTACATGATCGGGCAGTTCATGGATAATCCCATTTGGATAAGAGATATAGTTTCTAAGCCAAAGCTGCCTGATGGGCGTAAATGGTTGTTTTGGCAATATACGAATAAAGGGAAAATAGAAGGCATAAAAACGGATGTTGACCTGAATGCATTTGCCGGAACTAGAGAGGAATTTGATCAACTGATAAAAAAAGACTGATATATAAGGGTATAAAATAAAAAATGGGTTCGCAGAAAACGAACCCATTTCTTTTAAAACCTATTTATATTACCAGATATCAGCTCTCTTTTCTTTTGGAATATATAGAGAATCTTTTTCTGTGATATTAAATGCTTTATACCATGCATCGATATGAGGTAATGTACCGTTTACACGCCATTTTCCTAAAGAGTGCGGGTCTGTTTTTGTGCGACGTAGGATTTCTGCATCACGAATATTACCTGCCCATACTCCTGCATAAGATAAGAAGAAACGTTGAGCCGGAGTAAAGCCGTCTATTTTATCGCCTTTCTTAGCTTCATCTGTTTTTTCGAATGCATTGTATGAAATTTGAAGTCCACCAAAGTCTCCGATGTTTTCGCCCAAAGTAAATGTTCCATTTGCAAATACACCCGGAAGAACCTCTATCTTGTTGAAGTGTTGAACAAGCACCTGAGCTCTTTCGTTGAATTTCTTAGAGTCTTCTTTTGTCCACCAGTCCGACAGGTTACCATCTTTGTCATATTTAGATCCTTGATCGTCAAATCCGTGAGACATTTCATGACCGATAACAACACCGATAGCTCCATAGTTAACCGCATCATCTTCGTTTAAATAGAAGAATGGCGGTTGTAGAATTCCCGCAGGGAAACAAATTTCATTTGTTGTTGGATTATAGTATGCATTCACCATTTGTGGAGGCATATGCCATTCGCTCTTATCTACAGGCTTGTTGATTTTTTTGATCATTTCGTTATGATCGAACTCACTTGCCCGTACTACATTTTCCCAATAAGAGTCTTTCTTTATATTAAGCGTTGAATAGTCTTTCCATTTGTCCGGATAACCAATCTTAACTGTAAAAGAGTTCAGTTTTTCCTGAGCTTTAGCTTTCGTTGCATCGCTCATCCATGTCAAGTTGTTGATGCGTTCGCCCAATGTTACTTGTAGATTTTTCACCAACTTCAGCATTCTTTCTTTAGCTTCAGCAGGGAAGTATTTTTCTACATACATTTGACCTACAGCTTCACTAAGAGCTCCATCAACAACTCCTACAGCACGCTTCCAACGAGGCTGTAATACTTTGCGGCCACTAAGTTGTTTTCCGTAGAAGTCAAAGTTTGCATTTACAAAGTTGTCGCTAAGATACCCGGCTGCAGAATTTATCAAGCACCATGAAAGATAAGCTTTCGACTCATCGATAGGTAGTGTATGGATCAAATTTACGGCTGTTGCAATCGGTTTAACCTGAGCTACATTGATCTCTGTGAAGTCTTTAGCATCGGCTGCATCAAAGAAGGCTTTCCAGTCAAAATTAGCTACTGATTTATTCAAATCGGTAACATTCATTTTGTGATAATTCAATTCTGGAATTCTGGTGTCTTCTTTTTTGAAGTGATCTTTTGCTAAAGCTGTTTCTATTTTTAGAACTACGTCAGCTGATTTTTGTGCATCAGCTTCGCTGTAGCCCGCATTTACAAATTGAGTCTTTATCAAGTTGAGATATCCCTTACGGATAGCAACCGATGTAGAGTCTTGTGCAACATAGTAATCACGTTCACCTAATCCCAGACCTCCTTGGTATAGTTGAACAATATTCATAGAACTATTTTTGTCGTCGGCACCTACATATAGACCAAAGAATGGAGAGTTCGCATACTTTCTTAATTCTCCGGTTAGTTTTACTATATCAGCCGTTGTCGAAGCTTTGTTTATATTATCCAACTGAGCTTTTATTGGTTTAGCTCCGTCGGCATTCAGCTTCGTACTATCCATTCCCAACGCAAACAGGTCTCCAATCTTTTGAGCAATAGAACCTTGCTCATGTTTTGTTTTACCCAATTCTTCGATAAGACCTTTTACTTGCTCTTGGTTTCGTTCAGCCAATTGATCAAACGAGCCATAGCGTGCATATTCGTCTTTCATAGGGTTTGCTTTTGCCCAACCGCCTGTAGCGTATTGGTAAAAGTTATTGCCGGGGATAGCTGTAATATCCAGATTGGCAGTATCAAATTTCTGTGCGATATTCATAATATCTGCATCCGAGTCCTGTGCGCTTGCCTTTTGTTTACAGCTCACTTGCGTTAGAGCGAGAGCGGCAATCGGTAAATAGAAATAGATTTTGTTCATATAAATTAAATTAGTTACTCTTCTACATATTTTCGTATTTGGTCTACCCAAACTGTATATCCGTTATCGTTCAGATGCAATCCGTCCGTTGTGTACTTTGCATCTAAGGTTCTGTCTTCGCTCAAAAATGCAGGATAAATATTGATAAAGGTTATATTCTCCTTTTCACAGAAAGCTTTTAACTCTTTATTCAACTGTTCTATCTGCCATTCTTTATTCAACATTCGTTGATACACATTTCTATTGTTGTTGATTGGCAATAGACTTTGAACATAGATTTTTGTATAAGGCGAGCCTGTTTCTATCTGGTAGATGATAGACTTGATGCCTATCATTATTTTCTCATTCGATCTGCTGAGAGATATATCATTGATTCCTGCCATGAGGAATACCTTCTTTGGCTTAGCAATTATAATTTCGTTTAACCGATTGAGCATACCCAATGTATTGTCACCAGATATACCTCTGTTTACAGGTTTTTGAGTAGGGAAGTATTCATTCCATTTCCCGCCTTGTGTCAAACTATTTCCTAAGAATATTATTTGCCCATTAGTCAGAGGGTTTGCCTTGAAGTAAGCCATTCTTTCGAGATAGGTTTTATTTTCAAGGATATTTTCTTGTATTTCCTGTGCCGATAAAATCATTGTACAAAATAACATCAAAATTGATAATATAGTTCTCATAGAATGCAAATTTAGTCTTTCGAAATGTTTTGAAGTTCAACTGTCAATTCTTCCCATTTGAGCATATCGTCTTCCAACTCTTTTGTTAATAGCCCATGCCTTTCGAAAAGAGAAGCATCGGCTGCACCTTCGGGTGTTGTTAGTTTAAGTTCTATTTCGGCTATTTCGTTCTCTTTACTTTCTATAGTTTTTTCTATATCCGAAATCTGCTTTTCTACTCGTTTGATTTGACGGCCTAATTCTTTTCGCTCTTCGTAAGATAGCTTATTTACAGATTCTTGATCTGTAGTCTTATCAGATTCATTAAGTGGAGATGTAGACACTTCAAGTTCTTTGAGGCTATCCATCTTTTTCTTTTCAAGAAATTCATAGATTCCGCCTAAGTGCTCTATTACTTGTTGGTTACCAAATTCATAAACTTTTTCTACAAGCCCGTTTAAGAAATCTCGATCATGGGATACTACGATAACTGTTCCGTCAAATTCTTTAATTGCTTTTTTCAAAACATCCTTCGAACGCATATCGAGATGATTGGTCGGCTCATCGAGAATAAGCAGATTTACGGGTTCGAGTAGTAAGCGTATCATTGCCAAGCGGCTACGTTCTCCTCCCGACAAAACTTTTACTTTTTTGTCAGATGCTTCGCCACCAAACATAAAGGCTCCCAGTATGTCTCTGATCTTAGTTCGGATGTCACCTACAGCCACATAGTCTATTGTTTCGAACACGGTATGATCCCCGTTTAATAACTGTGCTTGATTCTGTGCGAAGTAGCCTATTTTCACATTATGTCCTAGTTCGAGTTTGCCTTTGAAGTCAATCTCGTTCATGATGCATTTCACTAAGGTAGATTTCCCTTCTCCATTCTTCCCAACAAAAGCTACTTTGTCTCCTCTATGTATTGTAAATGTTACATCTTTGAAGATCAGATGATCCCCATAGCTTTTTTCCACATTTTCTACAATTACAGGATAAGAGCCTGAACGTGGTGCGGGAGGAAATTTAAGATTCAGCATAGCATTATCTTCATCATCTACTTCCAACCGTTCTAGCTTATCCAATTGCTTTATGCGTGATTGTACTTGTACTGATTTTGTCGCTTTGTAGCGGAAACGCTCTATAAACTCTTCGGTTTTCTGTATTTGCTTTTGCTGATTTTCAAAAGCACGTATTTGATGCTCGCGGTGCTCCTGCCTCAGTTCCACATATTTGGTATAGGGTACTTTATAATCGTAAATACGTCCGAGAGATATTTCTATTGTGCGTTGGGTTACAGCATCCAAAAAAGCACGGTCGTGCGATACAAGTAAGACAGCATTGGCTCGGGTCGAAAGAAATGTTTCGAGCCACTGAATCGACTCTATATCAAGGTGGTTGGTCGGCTCGTCGAGCAAAAGTACGTCAGGACGTTGAAGAAGCAGTTTGGCTAATTCGATACGCATACGCCATCCTCCGCTAAACTCACTGGTTGGACGTTCAAAGTCTGTACGCCTAAATCCCAGACCAGTCAGTGTTTTTTCTATTTCTGCCTGAAAGTTACCGCCCCCCGACATCATAAACTCCTCGTTGAGATAAGATGATTTCTCTATCAGGTTGTGATAGGCTTCCGATTCATAGTCGGTTCTTTCAGCCAACTGTTTGTTTACATAGTCTAATTCGGTTTCTATCTTCTGTATGTGAGAAAATGCTAAAGAAGCCTCTTCAAAAACAGTATTACCTTCTTTTAGGGTCATGTGCTGCGGCAGATAACCAATCGTTATGTCTTTGGGCACGGAAAGATTCCCTCGTGTAGGAGCTTGCAGCCCTGCAAATATTTTAAGCATGGTTGATTTACCTGCTCCATTTTTACCAACAAGGGCTATTCTTTCCTTCTTGTTGATAACAAAAGATATATCGTCAAAGAGGCTGAAACCTCCAAATTCTACCGTTAGTCCTTCTACTGAAATCACATCAATTAAGTTTATAAAACGTACAAAAATAGTCAATTTTACTGCATCTGGCTATTTTTGATCTTTATTTTCAGCGTTGAAGCCTATTTCGACTCGAATTGTATATCAGATCTTTCGAGTTTTTTATATCTTATGTCTAAAACATTTAATATGACAGATAATACAATAAGCATTTCGAATGGAAAGCTAAATCGTGAATTTGTTCCGTATGTAACAAAAGCTTGTAGTATCGATGCTGTGAATACTATTATAGATATTGTAAGTTGAGGGGTAATTTTCTTTTGCTTTATACCTCTGGATATATTGTATGGGATGAGGATTATAAACGCAATCTTTATTAATTGTAACAGAATCCTTTCTAAGTAGCATATATACAATAGTATTTCATTGGCATGAGGAATAGCAAATTTATCATATTCCCAATACAATGATGTTTTCCAAAAATCACGCCACGAGATAAAAACCTGCTGCAAGTACGCTGTCTGGTTCTCTTTAATTGTAGCAATACTATAATTATAAAGCCTGTTGGATAAGTCGGGGAACGATAAGCCGGTTTCCGATTCCAATTCAGGGTATGCTTCCCAGATAGTCATTGCTATTTCCTTGTCCGAAATTCTATTGTCTCTATACTTGGCATATATATTGCCTATTGGAGCATATTCGGGTGTTGTTTTTTCTGCAAAGTTGACACAGTTTTGAGCAAGATTGAATCCGTAAAAAGTTGTGGAGGTGAAATAGCCTGTATTCTTTTTGTTTACATAAGACCAACCTAGAAAAACAAAAAGAGGAATTACTAACATAAAAGACAGTTTAGTTAAGAGAGACTTGAAAGAACTTACATTTAATAGAATAAAAAAGAGAATTACGGGTAAGAATATATAAAAAGGCTTTATCAAAACAAGGTATCCACACAATATACTTAGTCCTATGTATTGATCCGACTTTCCGCTTCGAATTCTAAAAAACAGATACAATATAATTGTTACAACGAGTAATGTAAGTGTTTCTGTAAGAATAGCTACCTCAAAGAAAATAGTTGGTAAATAGCAACTTAATATAAGAGTTAAATAAAAAGATATTTTTTTGTTCAACCTCACCGATAGGCATGTTTTGTAGAAGTAAATAAGAGTAACTATTCCTATAATAAACTGTATTGCACCCGTTGTAGAATAAGAGATATTACTTAACGCAAGTAAAATAGGATATCCCGGAGAACGTTGGCCTTCATAGCCTGAAAAATCAAAATTGAGTATTCTCTTAGCTAACTCTACATACCCTTCACTATCAGGATAGAGGGTTATATACTGATATAAAAAGGCAACAACTAAGCGAACTAAAGTACCGACAATAATGATGCTTTTTATCGGATTATCTGTTACCCATTTTCTTATTTTAGCGAATGTGTTCAATAAATTCTTTTTGATAAAATTAAGCTTTATATCGATTGGTGATGTGTATTGCAATAAATAATTATTTTTGTAATACCATTAGCGAACTTTTTATACTCCTTTTTGATTTTATATAATAAGAAAACAAACTTAAAAAATATAAGCCAATGTATGATAATGAAAAAAGAGCTTTTATAGCTATTTCTCCCGAACAGGAAGTCTGTATGGTTCCTAAAATGGCTAATCGACACGGACTTATCACCGGAGCCACAGGTACAGGAAAAACAGTAACATTGCAGACCTTAGCCGAGACATTCAGTAAAATGGGAGTTCCTGTATTTGCAGCAGATGTGAAGGGAGATTTATCTGGTGTAGCCGCCGTTGGAGGAAATAAGGAGAGCGTTACCCAACGTGTAGAATCATACAAATTGGCAGACAAAGGATTTAAATTTCAAGATTTCCCTGTTCAGTTTTGGGATGTCTTTGGAGATCAAGGAGCACCTATCAGAGCTACGGTTGCAGATATGGGGCCGCTTCTATTAAGCCGGCTTTTATCTCTCAATGACACTCAATCGGCAGTTCTTACTATTATCTTTAAATTGGCGAAAGATGAGTCTTTAGATATCATCGACTTGAAAGACTTACAAAAGCTATTGGAATATGTAGGAAATAATGCTAATCGTTTTACAACAAGCTATGGCAATATCTCTACGGCAAGTATTGGAGCTATACAGCGTGGATTAATTGCGTTAGAGCAAGAAGGTGCTGATAAATTCTTCGGAGAACCAAATCTGAATATCGACGATCTGATACAAACAGTAGGAGAGAAGGGCGTTATAAATATATTGGCAGCAGATAAGCTGATGAATTCTCCACGTGTATATACTACATTCCTGATGTGGTTGATGACCAAGCTGTTTGAAGTGATGCCCGAAGTGGGAGATCCGGATAAACCAAAACTGGTATTCTTTTTCGATGAAGCTCATTTACTTTTTAGTGATGCCCCGAAGGCATTGTTGGAAAAGATAGAGCAGGTTGTCCGTCTCATTCGTTCGAAAGGGATAGGCGTCTATTTTATATCACAGACTCCTGCAGACATTCCCGACTCTGTATTAGGTCAGTTAGGGAATCGTGTACAACATGCATTGAGAGCCTATACGCCGAAAGATCAGAAAGCCGTCAAGGTTGCGGCGCAAACTTTCAGAGCGAATCCTAAATTTGATACAGAACAGGCAATCTCGGAACTGGCTACGGGAGAGGCTTTAGTCTCGCTATTAGATGAAAAAGGTCGACCCAATATGGTCGAAAGAGCTTTTATTCTACCTCCTGAAGGGCAAATCGGACCATTGGATACTGCTGCCCGTAATCAGATGACGCAGGGTTCTATATTGTATCGCCATTATGCACAAGTAGTAGATAGAGAATCAGCTTACGAAATCTTAACTGAGCGTTTGCAAGGTACTTTGAGCGAGAAAGAACAAGTGGCGCAGGATAAAGCAACCGCAAAAGCTCAGAAAGAAGCCGAAAGGGCACAGCGTGAACAGGCTAAGATTGACCAAAAGAATGCTGTAGAAAACAAACGATTCTGGAGTAGAATGGCAACGACAGTGCTTGTCCCTATTGCCAAACAGGTGTTGAACGTGTTTCTCAAAAGCTCATCAAAGAAAAGATAGAACCTGATATATATAAATTATAGAAAGACAGTCGACAGGAATCAACCATTCGGCTGTTTTCTTTATAGATACAATCTTGTTTATTTTTTTTCAAAATTTACTGTCGGATTAATTTATCGTCCTACCTTTGTAGTCTTGAACCCAGAAAACAATAAAATCTTCAAATACGAACATTTGTTGAGCATTGATTTCGNNTAAAAGGAAATAAAGATGCAATTACTCAGACCGCAGCATTGGAAAGATTATGAACTGATCGACTCGGGCGATTATGAAAAATTAGAACGTTTTGGTAAATACATTATCCGACGTCCCGAACCACAGGCAGTATGGCGTAAGTCTCTGCCCGAGAAACAGTGGGAGGACGCATCCGATGCCACTTTCAAGAAGGAGAAAGGAAAGACTTCTCAAGATGGCAACGACAAAGGAGTTTGGGTACAAAAAAATGGAATGCCCGACCAGTGGTTCATCAACTATCAATATAAGGAAATGAAGCTTCGGTTTCGTTTAGGTCTTACATCTTTCAAGCATGTAGGGGTGTTTCCCGAACAATCGGAGAATTGGGATTTCATATACGATACAGTTCGAAGCCTCAATGTTTCTGAACCAAAAGTCTTGAATCTTTTTGCATATACAGGTGGAGCTTCAATTGCGGCTAAAAGTGCAGGAGCTGATGTGACGCATGTAGATTCTGTGAAGCAAGTAATCACGTGGTCGCGTGAAAATATGGATGCTTCTGATCTTCATGATATACGCTGGATTGTAGAAGACGCTCTTAAATTTTGCCGCCGCGAAGTAAAAAGAGGAAAGAAATATAACGGGATAATACTAGACCCTCCTGCGTATGGTCGTGGTCCTGATGGCGAGAAGTGGATATTGGAAGAGAATATAGCCGAAATAATGTCTCTTTGTTCGCAATTGCTGGAGGATTCCAATTCATTTCTTATACTAAATCTATACTCTATGGGCTTTTCTGCTGTGATAGCTGATAACCTTATAAAGGATTATTTTCCAGATGTCAAAGATCGCACGTACGGAGAACTGATTGTTCCTGAAAAATCCGGTAAAAATTTACCTCTGAGTATTTATATCCGTTTTATCAGAAAATAGTGTCACTTTCTGTATCTTTGCGTTTCTCGTGTAAGGGTCTTGTATATATGGTGTTATATGGATTTTTGTGAGCAAAAGGTGACAAAAGTGACAGTTGTTTCATTCTTTTTATTTGTAACTTTTGAGATGTTTCTTTTATTACATTTACTCATAATATATGATAACTTTCAAGAATAATCTTTCATGATATAGCTATATACGAACATAATATATTTCATAACATGACTTATAACAAAATTGCGAATAAACCGTTAATAAAATAAACAAACACAAATACATAGTATAAAAATCGAAGAGAAAAGTATGAAAAAAGCTCTAACTATTGCGGGGGTTGTTGTCGTTGTGCTTATAGTGGCTATGATAGCAATTCCTTTCTTGTTTAAAGATAAAATCAAAACTGCCGTATTGAATGCCGCAAACGAAAAACTAAACGCTACAGTGGATATTAAGGATTTTGGACTGAACTTGTTTTCCAATTTTCCTAATGCAACACTCTCCCTAAACAATGCTTCGGTAGTAGGTGTCGGAGACTTTCAGAAAGATACACTATTGAGTGCTAAGTCGGCAAGTGTTACTATCGACTTGATGAGTCTTTTTGGCAGCGAATATAATATATCCAAAATCAATCTGGATAAGGCTTCTATATATACAAAAGTGCTTGAAGACGGACGTGCCAACTGGGATATAATGAAGGTTGACTCTACTGTATCTGCTTCAACCGAAAGTGAATCTGCTTTCAAACTCAATTTGAAAAAAATTACGGTCAACGATTGTAGTTTTGTTTACCAGAACGATTCTACAAAGATGAAAGTGACACTTAATAAATGGAACGGAGACCTGCATGGCGATTTTTCAGCTAGCGAAACAACATTAAATACAAATTCTACTATCGGCGAAGTTACATTTGTTATGGATGGCATTCCATATTTGAATAAAATACAAGGTGTGGCCGATGCTACCATCAATGCGAATCTTGATAAGATGGAATTTGCCTTTAAGGAAAGTAACCTACAACTAAATGATCTTAAAGCATCTATTGATGGTACTTTTGCTATGGTGGGTAAGGATTATGAAGATATGGAGTTCGATCTTAAGCTGAATGCGCCGGATACCCAATTTAAAGATATCTTATCTCTTGTTCCGGCGATGTATACAGCCGACTTTAAAGATGTGAAAACATCAGGAACAGCAAAGTTGGAGGCATATATCAAAGGTCTTATGCATGGTGATAGTTATCCAGCGTTTGATGTAAAGATAATGGTGAACGATGCGATGTTCCAATACCCTTCTTTACCCAAAGCTGTTAATAATATAAATGTTGCTATGGCGATAAACAGTAAAGGAGGCTCGTTGGATAATATGATTGTTGATATCAGTAAGTTTAGTTTCAATTTGGGGGGGAATCCTTTCTCGGGAAGCCTGAATGTGTCCACTCCGATGAGCGATCCTAACCTGAAAGCACAGGCAAATGGGACGATTGATTTAGGTATGATTAAAGATGTATACCCGTTAGAGAAAGGTACAGCTTTAAATGGTAAGATGACTGCTAATCTGAATGTTGCTGCTCGGATGTCTGCAATCGAAAAAGAACAATATGAGAATGTATCGGCAGCAGGTAGTTTGAAATTGAGCAATATGACTTATAAGTCTCAAGACATGCAAGATGTGGTGATTAACGATGCCGGATTGGAATTTTCNNGCTATGTAAATCTATCGTCACTGAACCTGAAGATTGGTAAAAATGATCTGTCAGCTACAGGACGACTCGAAAATTTTATTGCTTATGCATTGAAAGATCAAACACTGAAAGGTCAGTTGAATATAAAATCAAACTATCTGAATGCGAATGATTTTATCAGTAGCGAAACTGCCGGAACAGAAGAAACAGCATCATCAACAACAGAAGACATTATTATTCCTAAAAATATAGATTTTGTATTGAACGCAGCCCTCAACCAAATTGTATATGGAAAAATGAATATTACAAATATGGTTGGCAATATCACTGTTAAAAATGGAGTGCTTACTCTTAATAATGTTGGCGCTAATGCTTTGGGTGGTTCTTGTAAGGTTAGCGGAACGTATGATACATCAAGCCCTAAAACTCCGAAGGTTAACTTTGATTTGGCTTTGTCGAAAGTGTCATTTACAGAAACATTCAAGTCGGTAGAATCTGTGCAAAAGTTTGCTCCTATATTCGAAAAATTAGGAGGAACATATTCTATGAACTTCAAATTTAATACATCTTTAGGTGAGACAATTATGCAGACTTTAGCGGGTCTTACAGGTAGTGGTGCATTACAAACCAATGATGTGAAGATAGAAGGTGTTGAGGCTTTGACCGCTTTGTCGTCTTCATTGAAAACTGATGCTTTGAAATCATTCTCTACAAAAGATTTGAATCTGCCTTTTACTATAAATAATGGAAAACTGAATACCAAGCCTTTCAATGTAAACTTTGGCAATGGAGGTGTTATGAAATTAGAGGGGGCTACTGGCCTTGATCAAAGTATCGACTATAAAGGCACTGTTACGCTTCCTAAATCGCTAGCAAATCATTACGTGTCGTCTGTCCCGATTACAATAGGCGGTACATTTACAAATCCCAAAATTGGAATAGACACCAAGGCGTTGGTTGCCGGAGCTGCTTCGTCTGCCGTAAATGAGCTTTTGGGTGGAGAGAAAGGAGCTCATATTTCAGCGAAGGTGTCTGAAGAAAAAGCGAAACAAATAGAAAGGATTAGATCGGAAGCGGATGCGACTGCAACAAAGTTGGTGGTTGAGGCTGAGAAACAATCACAGGCTTTGGAAGAAAAGGCAGGAAGTAATCCTCTTGCAAAAGCCGCAGCTAAGGCGGCAGGAAAGAAGCTTGTAGAAGAAGCTAAAAAGCAAGGTCAGAATTTGAGAGATAAAGCCGAAGAACAAATAAAGAAAGTAGAAGGCACGGGTAACTGATAAATAATATAATTAAAAGCTGTCTGAAAAGAAGACTCAAAATGCCAATATACAATACAAATCTTCTTTTCAGACAGTTTTTTTAGTCCCTATTAAGCCCTCCACCCAATGCTTTGTAGAGAGCAACTAACGAATAGAGTTCGTTTAACGTAGCATTGTTCAAAGCTATCTCGGCATCGAACAACTGACGTTGAGCATCCAGCACATCGATATACTTAACAGCTCCATTTACATATTGCAACTTAGCCAGCTCGTGATAAGAGTTAGCTGAATTGTATAAAGCTTCTTGTGACAGATATACCTCTTTCATTTTATTGAACGTAATGATAGAGTTGTTTACTTCCTTAAATACATTCAATACAGATTTTTCGTAGCTATATACTTCTTGCTCGTATGCAGCCTTTGCCGCATTATGTTTTGCTTTGTTTTTACCCATATTGAATATAGGGCCGGTAAGTACTCCCGAGATAAACCATGTCGGACTTTTAAGAAAGTCTGTCAGTTCGGTATTTTCTCCACCTAAACGCCCTGTAAGTCTTAACGAAGGAAACATATCCGTGTAGGCCATCCCTACTTTAGCATTAGCCTCTATCAGCTTTTGCTCTGCCTGTATCATATCCGGACGGCGTTTCAGTAGCGACGACGGTAAATCGATAGGTAGGCTGGCTGGAACTTGCAGGTGGCTAATGTCATCTTTGCCTCTGGGAATGTTTCCGATGGGAAACTCTCCAACGAGTACAAAAAGATCATTCTCTTTCAGTTTTATCTCATTTTCTAGATTTGGAATCAGCGTTTCGGTACGGGCAAGTTCAACAAGGCTTTGCCTGTATGGTATTTCAGATGTCAAACCACCTTCGTAGCGCAATTTGGCAAAACGAACTCCTTCACGTCTGGCATCCAGAGTCTGTTTCACTATTGTAAGCTCTTTATCTAATGCTTTTAATTCAAAGTATGCCTGAGCAACCTGTGCTACGATGGTTAGGTGCATGGCTTTTTGCGCTTCTACCGTTTGCAGATATGCAGCAATTCCGGCTTCGTTGGCCCATCTCAGTTTGCCCCATATATCCAATTCCCACGATACATTAAGATTGGCTCTTAGCTCAGGTGAATATTTTTTCGAATCGCCACCATAGTTCAGATATTCCTTTTGCCCTGCCACTTCAGCCCCTACTTCAGGGAATAGGTTTGCAAATGATATACGTTTGTTTGCAGCCATTTCTTTTATGCGGGCAGCTGCTATGAGCATGTCTTTGTTGTGGTCGAGAGCTTTTGTGATGAGTCCTTGTAATACAGAATCCTTATATAGAGCACTCCATCCGATGTCAGAAGCATTCCCCTCATTCGTTATTTTTGCATCGAATGCCTGAGGGATATTCATTTCGGGCTGTTCGTATTTCTGACCTATTTTACAAGATGAGAGTAATACTATGGAAATGAGTAGTATATATGTAAGTTTATTCATTGTTATCTCTTTTTATAAGTTTCTTTATTTTCGGGAATTTAGGAAACTTAAGTTCCGGAATCTTAAACTTATCCTTTACTTTATATACTATCACAAAGAAGAATGGCACAAGTATTATTCCTAATGTTATAGCTACAATCATACCGAAAAATACACCTGTTCCTATCGAATGCCTACTTGCTGATCCCGGTCCGGAAGCTATTACCATCGGTAACATACCCAGTACGAATGCTAAAGATGTCATCAATATCGGGCGGAAACGTAATTTGGCTGCTTGCATTGCTGCAAATATTGGTTGCATACCTGCATCGACCTGTATCTTGGCAAATTCTACGATCAGAATAGCATTTTTAGCGGCTAATCCGATTAAGGTTACGAGTCCGATCTGAAAATACACATCATTGTCCAGTCCTAATATCCAAATGCCGATAAATGCTCCTAGCGCAGCAATGGGTAAGGATAATATCACAGAAATTGGTACAGTCCAACTTTCGTATAATGCAGCTAAGAACAAGAATACAAATATCAGAACCAGTATTAAAACTGTACCTGTTTGCCCGCTAGCCTTTTGTTCCTGAAAAGAGAGACCGCTCCATGCTACCCCGATATTAGCGGGTAGGTGTTCTTTTGCGATGTTTACAATTTCGCTCATCGCTTGTCCCGAGCTATGTCCTGCCGAAGGGGTAACCTGCATAGATGCCGATGTGTACATATTGAAGCGCGATATATTCCCCGGTCCTGTGGTATAGCTGGTTTTACCCAAAGCTGTAAGCGGAACCATGTCTCCACTTTTCGTTTTCACGAAAAAAAGATTGATATCGCTGGCTGTTGCCCTGTATGATTGATCGGCCTGAATGTATACTTTGTATATGCGGTTAAACATATTGAAATCATTTACATATACTGACCCCAGATAGGCTTTCATTGTTGAAAAAATATCAGACATTGGCACTCCGAGTAGCATTGCCTGATCACGGTCTACGTCAAAATATAGTTGAGGTATTTCTGATTGTAGAGAGGAAGATACATTTGAAATGATCTTAGACTTATTTGCATAATACATAAAAGTATCAGACGCAGCCACCAGATCGTCCCATTGAGCATCGGAGCGGGCTTGAAGCTTCATTTCAACGCCACCTGCCGATCCGAGTCCCGGAATGACGGGAGGGCGACTCACAAATGCTCTTATTTCGGGGTAATTGTAGAATTCTTTTTGAGCATCACGCATCACTTGATCCACTCCCGTACTTCTTTCTTTCCACGGTTTAAGGATAACCGTCAGTGTTGTGCGTCCCTGATTGGTTCCTACACGAGGGCTTGATCCTGTCACATTTTGTACATACTCTACTGCTTCATGATTGTCCAGATAAGCTACAGCTCTATCCGTAACCGTTCGCATACGCTCTAGTGTTGTGCCTTCGGGCATTTCAAGCTCTACGGTAAAATAACCTTGATCTTCTTGCGGAATGAAACTGGTAGGAACTATTTTATTCAATACGAAAATAAATACAAGCACCATACCAAATGCAGCCATCGTACGTCTAGGGTTGTTTATAACCTTTAGTAAGATATTGGCATATTTCTTATTGCCATTCCCTAGCCAGATATTTATTTTGCGGAAGATGAAGTGCTTTTTCTTTTTCGATGGCTTTAATATTATAGCACACATGGCAGGACTAAGTGTAAGAGCTACTACTGCAGAAATAAGTACCGATACGACAATGGTTACAGAGAATTGCCTGTAGAGTGCTCCAGTTATCCCGTCAAGGAAGCTTACCGGAACGAATACAGCAGCCAATACTAACGATGTGGCAATCAAAGCGCCTGTCAGCTCTTTCATTGCCCTGTGTGTGGCTTCCCGTGCATTTACCCCCTTCTGTTCCATAATACGTTCTACGTTCTCGACGACGACAATCGCATCATCCACAACAATACCGATCGCTAAAACTAATCCCAAAAGAGTCAGCATATTAAGGGAGAATCCCATCATAAGCATAAATCCGAATGTTCCTATCAAGGAAATAGGCACGGCAACTATCGGAATAATAGCCGCACGCCAATTTTGTAACGAAAGGAATACTACTATAATAACAAGCGTCAGAGCTTCGAACAATGTTTTATAAACTTCGTGGATAGATTCTCCGATGTATTCCGTCATATCGAAAGGTATCAGATAATCTAAGCCTTCGGGAAAATCTTGTTTTATATTTCCCATGGCTGCCTTTACTTCATCCGCTACTTCCATCGCATTAGCACCGGGAAGAAGATAGATGCTCAACATGGTTGCATATTTGCCATTCAAACCACTTTCTGTACTATATGATGATGCTTCCAGAGAGACTCTTGCAACGTCTCTCATGCGTATGAACGAACCGTCGTTGTTGGCTTTTACTACAATATCTTCAAATTCACTCACTGTAGACAAACGTCCTTGTGCTGTGATGGGCATAGTCACATCCACATGAACAATTGGTTGTTTACCGAGTTCACCCGCAGCCGACTCTCTATTCTGATCTTTTAGAGCATCCTGCAAATCTTTGATTGTTAGTCCAAAACTGGCGAGCCTGTCCGGATATACCCATATTTGCATGCCATAATATCGGCTGCCGACATTCGAAACACGTCCCACTCCGGGTATACGCCTGATAACGTCAAGTATATTTATAGTTGCATAGTTGCTTAAGTATATCTCGTCATATTTAGGGTCGTCAGATGTCAAAGCAATAGTCATTAATTGTCCGGGTGCTTGCTTTTCAACAGAAATCCCACCTTGTAGAACTTCAGCCGGTAGACGACTTTCGGCTAACTTTACCCTGTTTTGTATTTCTACTGCTGCGAGGTCAGCATTGGTATTTACATCAAACGTAACGGTGATGGATAGTCCTCCCGAATTGGAACTGCTTGATTCCATATATATCATACCGGGCGTACCGTTCAACTCTTGTTCGATGGGTGTTGCCACTGCTTGAGAAACTGTTGTTGCATTTGCTCCCGGGTAAGAAGCTCCTATTTTTACAACGGGAGGTGTTATTTGCGGATACTGTTCTATCGGCAATAGTACCAGCCCAATGATACCTATAATAACAATCAGTAAGGATAAGACGGTAGAAAGTACAGGCCTGTCTATAAATAATCCCGGCTTCATTTTTTATCCTCCTTCTTCTTTTCATCCGCTTTCTCGAGAGCCTCTATTTTTGCTTCCTCTTTAGTAGTCCTCGATATAACCTTTTGTCCGTGAGTAAGCTTTTGATATCCTTCTACAACAATGTGCTCATTCGGACTCAATCCACGGATAACTACTATCTTATTATCATGTTCGGGGCCGGTCTCTACATAGCGTTTTTCTACTATACTGTCCGGACGTATAACGAATATATGAGCTCCTCCTTTTTCTATCGAAATAGCTTTGCGGGGAATAACGACAACATTCTCCAATACATTTAGTAATAGTTTTACACGCGTGAATTGTCCCGGTAGAAGAACCTGATTGGGATTAGGCAATACGGCACGAACGCCAAAAGTTCCTGTTTTAGGGTCAACAAGGGGGGATGCAAAGTCTACAATTCCTTTTTCGCTGTATACAGAGTTGTCTGCAAGCGTAACAGTAACAGTTGGCTGCCACGACCGAGTTGTATCCAGTTCGCCTAAATGCACATTCCTGCGTTGACTTCTTAGATAGTCGAGAGAAGTAAGTTTGAAATCGACCAATACGGTGTCTCTTTTTACTACTGTAGCCAATAACGACTTCGAATTTCCTACCAATGTTCCTATGTCCACATACCGTTCGCTAATATAGCCGGATAGGGGAGACCGTACCACTGTATAGCTTAACTCCAGTTCGGCTTGTTCCAAGTCGGCTTTACTCATAGCCACATCAGCTTTCGACATATTCAGTGCAGCTACTGCATTGTCAAGGTCTAGCTTGCTGGCAGCATTTTGATTATATAAAGGTTCTATTCTTTTGAGATCACTTTCTGCTTTTAGAGCCTGCGCTTCATCTCTTTTTAGCTTTGCTTTTGCTTTTTCAACTTTAGCTTTGTAAGTTCTGTCGTTAATGTAAAATAAAGGTTCTCCCGCTTTCACTCCTTTTCCTTCATTAAAGGTCATCTTTTCGAGGAATCCCTCTACACGTGCATGAATTTCCACATTACGTGATGCTTTAATAAGGCCCACGTATTCTCCGTATATTTCGAAATTATCTGTTGTTACAGTTTCAACTTCAACAATTGGAGCCTCGACTTGAGTTTTTTTACATGCGCATAGTAGTAATGTACTAAGTAAGGTGATAGATAAAATACTTTTTATGTTATTCATAAATAATTAATTGTAGTCAAATCTTAAACAACCCATTAAGCTTTTTTGTTTAACATATATTGAGTTTATATTATTTCTTTTAGTGTACAGGGGACGGCAATTTAGAGTCTTCTATAATTGTGTATATATATCGTATAGAAATTGTCTTCGTTTCGAAATAAGTTTTGCTAATTGCAAATGTCCAGCATATCATCGCAAATGTACACATTCATTTAATATATTATGTATAATGGTTATATTAAAGATTATAAAAGGTTGATAAACAAAATATATGTTACAATCCGATTGCAATCGTTTGCNNCAAAAAGCAGCTTTTTATAAAATCTTTTGATACAAAACAAAATAGGTCTTCTCATATTTGTACTATAATCCTAAAATGTCATGAAAATACAAGTGTTTCTAATGTTAAATCTAGACCGAGATTTATTTAAAAATATACAAAATATAACATTTGTCTCTTCTGTCCTCTATTTAAAATTCAGGGTTGATAAGAATTTTTATTGAATACGAATAGTATGTTATGTACGATAGAATATATAAACCGATTATATAGAAATAAGTAATAAACTAATCAATATTAATGTTAATCTTAATATTATTTCGCATGAAAAGAAAGATTAAGAACAGATGTTTAAATGTATTCCTACTATTTATGCTAGGAATATTGGTGTCAACATCAAATATTTTTGCGCAAGGCGAAAATATCACAGTTAAAGGTAATGTGAAGGACAATAACGGTGAACCTATCATTAGTGGTAGTGTTGTTGTTAAGGGTACAACTAATGGTACTATAACAGATTTGGATGGTAATTATGAAATCAATAATGTTCCGTCCAATGGTACTTTGGTTTTTTCTTATATCGGCTTCAAAAACATAGAAGTCTCTGTATCAGGAAAAACAAATATTAATGTGTTAATGGAAGAAGACGCTGTTATGTTGTCAGATGTAATAGCTATTGGGTATGCTACCGGTAGTAAGCATACTGTATCTGGTGCTGTACAAAAAATCAGTAAAGAGGATATGAATGCCGGAGTGGTTAATAATCCATTAGATGCACTTAAAGGTAAAGTTGCCGGAGTTAATATTTCTAAGGTTGGAGGAGATCCAACAGCAGGGGCTTCTATTCGTGTGCGTGGAACGACTTCTTTGTCAGGAGGTAATGATCCACTTGTTATTATCGATGGAGTATTTGGAGATTTAGGGTTACTTAATGCAATTGCTCCTTCTGATATTGAGAGTTTTACGATATTGAAGGATGCTTCAGAAACTGCTCAGTATGGATCTCGTGGGGCTAGTGGTGTTATTGTGGTAACAACTACAAAGGGAAAATATGGAGTTAGAAGCTTGAGTTATGATGGAACTTTTGGTATTGAATCGGTGTATAAGAATATCAAAATGCTTAACGGAAACCAATATCGTCAGGCAGTTCAGGATTTGGGATTGACAAATGCTATTGATGGAGGAGCCAATACTAATTTCTTAGAAGAAATGCAACAACTTGGTTATACCCAGAATCATAGAATTGCCTTTGGTGGAGGAACAGAGGATTCAAACTATCGGGCATCTCTAGGTATTGTAGATCAGAAAGGTATAATCAAAAATAACTGGATGAAAAACTATACTGCTAAAATTGATATTAGCCAGTTCTTTTTCGATAAAAAAATTCAATTGGAAATGGGGATATTCGGTTCTAAGAAAGAACAACGATATGTAAATAACTATCAAAAGACTTTTTATTCAGCGGCTTCATTTAATCCTACATTTCCAGCTACACAAAATGAAGATGGAACATGGCCGGAAGATGTTAATGCTAACGAGGTTGATAATCCTCTAGGGCGTTTGACTATCAATGATAGAGAAAATAATGCTTATCTGAATGCTCATGCTAAATTGACTTGGACGATAATAGATGGACTTAAGTTTAGTGCATTTGGATCATATACATATAATTCGAAAGAAAATTCGAAGTATTTACCAACAAACATAAAAGAAGGTATAAGAGAGAAGGGGTTAGCCTATAGAGGATTGGCTAATTCAGACATATTAATGGGTAATCTAGGATTAAATTATAAGAAGACCCTAAATGATGTACATGCTATTGACATTCTAGGGTTAGTTGAAGGTCAAAATTATAAATATCATGGTTTTACCTCTCAGTCGAGAGGCTTTGGTACTAATTATTTTGATACAGATAATTTGAAAGGTGGTGCTTTGGTAAAATATGGAGATGTCAGCTCATACAGAAATGGATATGATATATTTTCAATACTTGGACGCTTTAACTATGTATATAATGGAAAATATATCGCAACAGTCAATTTAAGAAGCGATGGATCCTCTAAATTAGGAGATAACAACAAATGGGGCTTCTTCCCTTCAGGATCACTAGCATGGAATATGAGTGAAGAAGAATTTATCAAAAATATATCTGTTATCGATAATTTTAAACTGAGAGCTGGTTATGGTGTTACGGGTAATCAGGATGCAATTTCTGCATATAATTCATTACAGTTAATGGGGCCTACAGGACTTGTTACCGTAAATGGCGACCCTGCTGTATCATATGGCTACTTAAGAAATCCTAACCCTGATTTGAAATGGGAAACTAAAAAAACTTTTGATGCTGGATTTGATTTGTCTATCTTGAAAAATAAGTTAGATATAACCTTTGACTATTATTATTCTAAAACTTCAGACTTGTTATTCAATTATACAGTACCGGTACCTCCATTTATTCATCCTACTTTACTTGCTAATATGGGGTCAATGGAGAATCAAGGGCTCGAACTGGCAGTAAACTTTACTCCGATAAAGAAAAAAGATATGGGGCTGACTATTTCTGCTAATGGCGCATACCAGAAAAATAAGTTATTGTCTCTAGATGGTGTGTACAAAGGTCAGGAGATTAATGCTGCTACTTACATGTCTCTTGGAGGTATCTCTGGTGCAGGATCGATCGGGGGTGATAACAACGTGGTTTACAATTTGGTCGGTCAACCATTAGGCGTATTTTATCTTCCTAAGGCGACTGGTATTATCAACGATGGCTTTGATAGCTATTCTTATAATATTTTGGACTTGGATAATGATGGCTCAGTGATTACTTCTGCGGGTAAAGATCGTTATATAGCAGGACAGTCAATTCCTAAGTTTTTCCTTGGGGCAAACATAAACTTTAGGTATAAGGACTTTGATATTCAAACTCAATTGAATGGCGCATTTGGACATAAAATATTCAACGGTACATACTTATCTTATATGAATATGAATAATTTTCCAACATACAATGTGCTGCCTGATGCTCCTAAGATGAACATAAGAGACAACAGAGTAAGTGATTATTGGCTGGAGAAAGGTGATTATCTAAATATAGCATATTTAACTTTAGGCTATAATATCAATACATCTAAGTTTAGCAAATATATAAAGACGATGCGTATTACTGCGTCTGTAAACAATTTACATACATTCACAGCTTATAAAGGTCTTTCTCCGATGATTAATAGCTCGACACTAGATGCTAATAAAACAGATAACGATCTAGGTATAGATGATAAACGTTTCTATCCATTGAGCCGTACATACTCTATTGGTCTTAATATTAATTTTTAAAGAATAAGCAATTATGAAAAAGAAATTTCTATATAGTTTTATTGCAGGAGCAGTTATTCTAGGACTTAATGCTTGCTCTTTGGACGAAAAACCGATTGATCAATTGCCGGAAGATGAGGCTTACAAAAGTCAGCAGTTGATCTACTTGAATGCTGTAGCTGGATTGTATACAGAGATTGGAGCTGATGGAGGAGGTAGTGGCTTGGCAGGAACTGATCGTGGTTTGAATGACCTCAATCTTTTTACTGCAGATGAAGCTGTTTTGCCAACCAGAGGAGCTGACTGGTACGATGGAGGGCTATGGGTAAATCTGTATCAGCATCAATGGACATCTACTAACGACCTTGTAAAAGGTTCTTGGGACTACCTCTACCGTGTTG
This sequence comes from Dysgonomonas sp. UBA7630, assembly GCF_002483985.1. NCBI lineage: Bacteria > Pseudomonadati > Bacteroidota > Bacteroidia > Bacteroidales > Dysgonomonadaceae > Dysgonomonas > Dysgonomonas sp. UBA7630. The sequence goes on along the minus strand of NZ_DLIY01000037.1, from coordinate 135,585 downwards.
TTGGTAAGTGTAATCAGTCGATAGATAAGATGCAGTTCTATTTAGATCAGGATAGTGAAAATGTATACCTTAAAGAATATATTGCAGAGGTAAGAGCGCTTCGTGCTATGTATTACTATTATTTATTAGATAATTTTGCCCGCGTACCTATTGTAACATCTTCTTCTACAGAGATCAGTGAGGTAAAACAAGCTGAAAGGAGTGAAGTTTTCAACTTTGTAAAGACAGAATTACAGGAAGCGTTACCCCTGTTAAAATCGGCAAAGAGTGCAGTCCCGGGAGAATATTATGGGCGTATGACAAAATCTGTAGCATACTTTCTTCTAGCCAAGCTGGCATTAAATGCTCAGGTCTATTCTGACGATAACTGGGAAGATAATAACGGAGTTCCTAACGGCTCAACTTCATTCTCTGTTGATGGAAGTGACATAGGAGCTTGGAAAGCTACTATCAAATACTGTGATTTGATAAAAGAAGAAGGTTACACATTAAATCCAAGTTATTCGGCCAATTTTGCTGTTAAAAATGAAGGTTCGGTAGAAAATATTTTTGTCATACCAATGGATCCTACATTATATAAAGCGAGAAATATGTATTGTGTGCGTACTCGTCACTATGCTCACGCTAAAGCTTGGGGACAAGATGGATGGAATGGAGCATCAGCAACGACAGATTTATTAAAGGTCTTTAGAGAAGGTGGAGAAGATCCTCGTCTGAATATCTGCTTCTTTACAGGAAAGGTACAAGGTCCCGATGGTAGTGATATAATGGATGGAGATGTTGTGTTAGAGTACAAACCTGATGCTATAAAAATAAATACGAGTAATGAGGCTACAGAAAAAACTGCAGGAGCTCGTTGGAAAAAATATGAATTTGACCCTAATGCTCAGGCCGGAGGACAATTGGTTAGCAACGATTATGTGTTATATCGCTACGCCGATGTCTTATTGATGAAAGCTGAAGCTATGGTTAGAGACGGACAAAATGCAGATGCCTTATTAAAAGAAGTTCGAGATCGAGTTAGTGCATCCGAGAGACCAGCAACATTGGAAAATATACTAAAGGAAAGAATGCTAGAATTATCTTGGGAAGGATTCCGTCGTCAAGATTTGATTCGATTTGGACAATTTAATAAAGCTGCTATGGACAGAAGTCCTTCTGAGCCATATCGGAAAGTGTTCCCTATTCCATTCGCAGTTTTGGATAACAATAAGAATCTAACTCAAAACCCTAAATATTAATACTAAATTAAATAGCAATAAGATGAAAAATAAAATTATATATTGGGGAATAACACTCTGCCTTATACTGGGCTTCACCGCTTGTGGTGAAAATGATAATTGGGTGGTAGTCGATGACGTGCAGCCTGGTGTTTATGTATCAGGGTCGGCTGTGGTATATAAATCGATTGCACCGGCAGCATCATTCAAGGCCGGATATCCAGATCCCGACACCGATGAGAGAGAAGGTGTGTCTACTATTTTTACATGGTTAAAAGCAAGTGGAGATTTATTTATAACAAAAGCTGATGCAACAGGAAATATAATCAATTATGGAAAAGGTGCAGAGGTTTCTTCTGTAACTAGTGAGCTTGTAGCAGAAGGTCCTGCTTACAAAGTGACTGAGGATGGTTTATATTTTCTTATTTATAACAGTAATTTAAGTCAACTCACGATAGTTCCGGCTAAGTTTGGAGTTATTGGAGCGGCCACTCCTCAGGGATGGAATGCCGAATCCCCTTTTACTAGTGTTAACTATAACGAGTCGACTGCTACAGTTGAATTTAAAGGCACTTTCCCTTTTACAAAGGATCAAATGAAGTTTAGGTTTAATGGAGATTGGGGTATTACTATTCCATACGATGCATCATCTACTATTAAATTTCATACTAATATGGGATCTATCGGAGACTCTGATGGTGGAGTTGCACTTGCTTCGTCTTCTACTGAACTCAAAGGAGGAGGTAAAAACCTTAGTGTACCTCTTGGTGCGGCATACGATGTGACGCTAAAACTTGACCTTCGTACTAATAAATTTTCAGTTTCAGCAGTACAAGGAGAAATTATAAAGCCTACCTATCCCGAAGAACTCTATATGACAGGAAATGAGTTTGGCAATTGGTTCTCTGATCCTGCGGGTGTTGTTAAAATGGTTCCAGTCAATGGAGCTAGTGGTTCATTCTGGTGTGTAAGATATTTTACTGCAAACCAAGGTTTCAAGTGGGCTCCCCAACCATCTTGGGATGGTGGCGACTTTTCAGAGCTTGCATCTAAAGAAGGATATTCAATAAAAGATGGTAATGCTGTAGTTGATGCTGACGGTCTTTACATGGTGTACATTGATATGGTTGCAGATAAGATTGTTATAGAGCCTGCTAAGGTATACGGAATAGGTAATGCCTTTGGGGGATGGGATGCGGCTACATATCCGTTTACAATATCTGGGAATAAAATGACAATAACTACTACCGCTGCAGGAGATCTAAGAATCTATGCTGGTTCATCTGCTGCTACAACTGATTGGTGGACTCGTGAGTTTAATATATTTAATGGAAAAATAGAATATAGAGGAGCCGGAGGCGATCAAGCAGCAGTACCTGTTGCTGCAGGCAAAAAAGTTACTCTTGATTTCAATGCCGGTACAGGAACAATTGAATAAATTAGATTAATCGAAATACTTATTAGAAGAGATGGCTGATCAGGTCATCTCTTCTTTTTGCTATAATATCTGCAAACGTTTGCAGATTATTTTGTTTGGTTTACAAGAAAAGGATTCTAACACTCAGCTCTAAATGTAGTTTCTTTGTATATAGGAAAATATTTTTTTAAGAATCATGAAAAAAATCATCAGTATTTCTATTTTTATTGGCTTTTATTTAATCTTTGGAACAGTGAAAGCGCAAGAACTCAAATCACCAAATGGAAATCTTACATTAAAGTTTTATTTGCAGGGTAATGGTGTGCCAACTTATACTTTAACGTATAAGGGAAAAGATGTAATTAAGCCTAGTAAGCTGGGTTTGGAGTTAAAAGACAACAGTGACTCTCATACCGATTTCAATGACTTTTCTATAAAAGGAAATACAGACTCGCAAAAGGAAGATAAGGTTTCTTTACTTAATGGATTTCAGGTTATAGACACCAAGACATCATCTTCTGATGAAACATGGCAGCCTGTATGGGGTGAAGTAAAAGAAATACGCAATCATTATAATGAATTAGCTGTAACGCTAAATCAGCAATCAACAGACAGGCACATCCTTATTCGTTTTCGCCTCTTTGATGATGGCTTAGGTTTTCGCTATGAATTTCCCGAGCAAAAGAATCTTATATACTTTGTTATAAAAGAAGAGCGAACTCAGTTTGCTATGGCAGGCGATCATAAAGCATTCTGGATCCCGGGCGATTATGATACACAAGAATATGATTATACAACATCGAAGTTGTCAGAGATAAGAGGGCTGATGAGTAAGGCTATTACTCCTAACTCTTCTCAGACACCGTTTTCTCCAACAGGAGTACAAACAGCATTGATGATGAAAACAAATGACGGGTTGTATATCAATCTGCATGAGGCTGCTTTGATAAACTACGCATGTATGCATCTCAACTTGGATGATAAGAATATGGTATTCGAATCTTGGTTGACTCCTGACGCACAAGGCAACAAGGGATATATGCAAGCTCCATGTAACACGCCATGGCGTACTGTGATAGTGAGTGATGATGCACGTGATGTATTGGCTTCTCATATTACACTCAACTTGAATGAGCCGTGTAAGATTGAAGATACATCGTGGATCAAGCCTGTAAAATATGTAGGTGTATGGTGGGAGATGATTACCGGTAAAAGCACATGGGCTTATACTGATGATGTCTATAGCGTACAGCTAGGTGTTACAGACTATTCTAAAACAAAGCCAAATGGTAAGCATGGTGCAAATACCGCTCATGTGAAAGAATATATAGATTTTGCAGCAGAACATGGGTTTGATGCTGTATTGGTTGAAGGCTGGAATGTAGGCTGGGAAGATTGGTTTGGTAAGTCAAAAGATTATGTGTTTGACTTTGTTACTCCATATCCAGACTTTGATGTGAAAGGATTGCATGATTATGCGAAGAGCAAAGGTGTTAAAATGATGATGCATCACGAAACATCGGCTTCGGTTCGTAATTATGAGCGCCATATTGATCAGGCATATAAATTTATGGTGGATAATGGTTATAACTCTGTAAAAAGCGGATATGTAGGAGATATCATTCCTCGTGGAGAATATCATTACGGACAATGGATGGTAAATCATTATCAATATGCTTTGGAAAAAGCAGCCGATTATAAAATAATGTTGAATGCTCATGAAGCAGTTCGTCCTACAGGCGTATGTCGTACGTACCCTAATCTGATCGGTAATGAGTCAGCTCGTGGAACAGAATATCAGGCATTTGGAGGTAGCAAACCGAATCATGTTACCATACTACCTTTTACCCGTTTGATTGGTGGACCGATGGATTATACTCCCGGTATTTTCCAGATGGATGTAAGCAAGATTAATCCTGATAATCATTCACATGTGAACAGTACGTTAGCGAATCAATTGGCACTGTATGTGACGATGTATAGTCCGTTGCAAATGGCCGCCGACTTGATAGAAAATTATAAACAGCATCTTGATGCTTTCCAGTTTATAAAAGATGTAGCTATCGATTGGGACGAAAGTAAGATACTTGAAGCAGAACCGGGAGAATATATCACAATAGCACGTAAGGCAAAGGGTTCAAATAATTGGTTTGTAGGAAGTGTATGTGATGAAAATGGACGTACATCAACTATTACATTTGATTATCTCGATCCGGCAAAAACATATATTGCTACAATATATAGCGATGCAAAAGATGCTCATTATAAGACCAATCCGCAGGCATATACAATTCGAAAAGTAGTGATTTCTAATAAGTCTAAACTATCTCAATCCTGTGCTCCTGCCGGAGGATATGCAATAAGCATTGTAGAAGCAGGTAAGAACGATATAAAAGGTTTAAAGAAGCTCTAAAAGGCAAGATACAGTTAGTTATAGGGTTTGGTTATCTAGGTTTGAGTCGCTCCATTTGGGGCGGCTCTTTTATTTCAATCTATGAATCATAAGAGTTATTTGCTGGTCATTATCTTTAACACCAATTTGTCTGTTTCCTGCATACCTACAGCACCTATACTTGTCAGGTTCTCTATGGTTTTGTCCACGTCGTCATCAACAATACCCTCTAGCGAAGAAACTACTTTTTGCTCCATTGCCATAATTGCCGAAAGCACGGCTGTAGACACTCCGCTGGATATCTTCAAGGCACAACTAGGCTTTGCCCCGTCGCAAATCATCCCAGTGATATTGCCAACCATGTTTTTTACGGCAAATGTTATTTGGTTGTAATCTCCTCCCATCAAGTAAGTTATCCCGCAACTAGCACCTGTTGCAGCTGCAACACAACCACATAGAGCCGATAATCGTCCTAGCTTCTGCTTTATATATACTACTGTAAGGTGGCTGAGAATTAATGCCCTTATCAGACTCTCTTCCGAGCAATATGTATCTTCTGCATACGTCAGAACCGGCAGGGTTGCCGTAATTCCTTGATTACCACTGCCCGAATTGCTCATTACCGGTATCATAGCACCATCCATACGTGCGTCACATGCCGCGGCGGTATACGACATCATGTGAGTAAGCATTGAATCTCCGAATATTTGTTTTCCCAATGCTCCTGTCATCGTTTTAGCTACATTGTGACCATAGCTTCCTTGGGCTGACAGCTTCGAAGCGGTACGGTTTAGTTCCGCCGCTTGAAGTATAAAACGAATATCTTCTATCGGAGTAGTTGTCGCAAACTCATATACTTTTGAAAAGGATAACTTTATCTCATCTTTATTCTCTTCGCAAAGGCTGTTGTCACATTCATTTACTGTTATTTCTCCGTTTCTAGAGATGTGAGAAAAATGTGTGTGTGTTCCTTTTATTATAGCTACAGCTTCATTTTCGTTCTTAAGGCAGTGCACCTCAATATATAGATTATCATCTATATCCTCTTTAAGCCCTATTTCTATGCGTTTTTCCGCAATATATTCTTTCCCTGTATCTACATCTTCCGGCTTCAAGTCTTTCAACACCTGTAGTCCATATTCACTTTTACCTATCAAAGCTCCTAGTGCGATCGCTATAGGCAGTCCTACCATCTTTGTTCCCGGAATACCAACGCCCATTGCATTTTTCAATATATTGGCGCTCAGGTATACTTTTATCTTCTCCGGCACGGTTTCCAATACCTCAGTGGCTTTGGCTACACATAGGGAGACCGCAATAGGCTCTGTACATCCAATAGCCGGAACAACTTCTTTTTTGATTAAACTGATGATTAGACTACGTTCACATTCGTTTAGCATGCTCATTTAGCTGATTTAGGTTTTATTGAGACAAAGATACAGGTTCTTCTTTCTATTTATTGTTAAAGGCTTCATAAAAAAGGAAAAGCAAAGAAATAATTGACAATAAGTCAAACAATAGATGATGTTTTAGTTTATAAAAAAAGTAACAATAGTTATTTTTGTAATTGTCATATAAACAGATGTTTAAGTTTAAAAGGTGACAAAGGTGACAGTTCTTGAGTTATTTTATTGTGTTACTTTTCGTTTTGTATAGAAAATACTATAGCAATCTATGAAAGCCTTTCTTCATATATAAGATAAATTTAGAATATAACTTTATTTATATGGAGACCCATAATAGGATCGCATCAATAGCCTTTTTACGTGTCATATAATTCAATACTTATTTATTTTGACAGTGATAGTTAAAAGAGTATTTTTGTACCGCAAAACAGATTCATTTCATTATGGTTCAGAAGAAAAAAATATATGTAATAATCAACCCTAAATCGGGTACTTCGGCTAAGCAAAATATTCCGCATAAGATTGCTGAAGCATTTGACGCCCATAAGTTTGATGTGCATATTTTTGTTACCGGTTATCCCGGTCATGGATCAGAAATAGCTACTCAGGCAATAAAAGATAAGGCCGACTATGTGGTTGCCGTGGGGGGAGATGGTACCGTAAATGAAGTAGGAGGGGCTCTCGTAGGTTCTGATGTAGCTCTTGGTATTATACCAATGGGCTCGGGAAATGGTTTAGGACGCGACCTGAACATTCCAATCGATCCGAAGAAAGCAATGGAGATCATATTAGAAGAAAATATAATATCCATTGATTACGGAACAGTGAATGACCGTATATTCCTTTGTACCTGCGGAGTAGGGTTCGATGCTGAAGTTGCAGCTAAGGTTTCGGGTAGGAAAAATAGAGGTTCTTTGATGTATCTCAGAAATATGCTTGAAATATTTTTTCAACAAAAGCCACAAGAGTATATAGTTACATGCCCCGAAGGTACAATAAAGGATAAAGCCTTCGTTGTTACTTGTGCTAATGCATCGCAGTACGGATACAATGCCCATATTGCACCTCATGCCGATATACAGGACGGGTTGATGAATGTGGCGATATTGAAACCTCTTTCAATATTGGATGTACCTCAAACTTCACTACAATTGTTTACAAAAAAAATAGATGAAAATAGTAAGATGGTTGAGCTTTTGACCAATGAAGTTACTATTATCAGAGAGCAAGCCGGGGTGATGCACATTGACGGTGATCCGGTAGAGATGGGGAAAGAAATACATGTGAAAATAATTCCATTCGGATTGAAAGTCCTTGTTCCTAAAAAAACACAAAAGAAACACCCTCTTGATCCTCAAGAACTACTGTTGAGAGTTTTAGGTTCTATCTAATTTTAAAAGGTTAGCTCGAATGATATTCTGATTCCGTCTTTATCTACATTCGGATGGTAGAGATAATTTACCCTTCTAACATAATCTACTCGGAAGAATTTAAAAACATTCTCGATACCTATGTTATATTCCATATAAGGGGTATTTGTGGTTGCAAACGTCTCCTGTGGAAATAACAATAAATTGTGATTAAACCGAGGGTTGTTGCGCTTACTCAAATCTCCATAGAATCCCCTGAACCCAAATACTTCTCTCCATTTCAACCATTTAAGCACAGGGATTCTATTGAATAACCAGCCTCCCAGATGGTAATATATTTCCCATGATACTTGAGCATCGTGCACAAACTCCAACGGTTCTATCAAATAATAGTTACCACGTTGGACTGTATATGAATTGTTAGCGCTTGGCGTAATCAAGAATGGAAAAGGAGCTTCGCCCCACAGCTTTTCAGCCTGTGCTGATAAGGTCAGCTTTCCGTAGGGAGCTACCCACATTTGTTTGAAGAATGATAATGAAGTTCTGTTGTAATTGTATTGCCCACCAAAGAGATTATTTACTGCCATCACATGCGATAAGGTATAGATGGTTCGTGGTGCAGTCAACGAACTTCTCTTTCTGCGCATCTGGTAGAATTTCTCATTCGGTGCATAGCGCAAGGTAAGCATTGTTTCGGTAGTACGTATTCTATTTACATTGTACTTGTTACCGTTTTCGTCCATCTTCTCAAAGAGAAGTTTTCCGGCTGCTTCTTCATCAAAAGTATGCCCGGTGAGCGTGAATGAGAATCCACCGTAAAATTCTTTATCGTACGATATTTCAGCCTGGCGGTTGTATGTCATCTTCACATTATTCGATCTGCGAAACGACATAAATATGTTATCTTTCTCGGCTTGTGTCTGTCGTTGCCCAAGCGTGTTTACATCATATTTATAAGCTACCGTCAGGTTGTTTCTTGGGTATTCGTCTTTGGTATATTTTACATCGTTAAAAGCCCATGTTGCTTCGCCATAGTATTTAAACTTTTCGTCTTTAGTACCATAAGCTGCATATCCGTATAAGAAGAGATGTTTATGAAGGTTCTTCGTTGTATTGAGGGTCAATCTAAAACGATTCCCTTCAACAGGGTTGAAACTATACATTGTAGGGAGTCTTCCAATTTCCAGCTTTGTATCCTCCTTGTTTTTGGTGGTAGGAAAATAGCCTGTTGATAATACACTTCCAGCATTCAGCAAAACTTTGAATAGAGCTACTTTGTTTACATCTTCCATCATCTGATCCATCCGGTAATCTTTCTTGAAATCCGGAGGACGGCTGTTAGTCCAATATTTTTTATCTCTTTTCAGATAGTCTTTTTCAAATGCTTCGGGAGCAGCCAAAGCAAAAACGGGATCCATCGGATTGTCTATTGTAAATCTCTCGTATGACTTTACTTTATCTACATAGAATTTTACCATGTTTATCATCGACAGGTCTATGGCCATGCGCTCTTTGTCCGGAATCCATTTGTTGTCTGCTGTTTTTTTGAAATCGAGTTGTATGATCAGTTCATCCACAAAATTGATATTCATCTTTTGGGGAGTTCTCAATATTGCTCTTTTTACAGCATACATACTATCCAGAGAAATAAATAAGTTCCCTGTAAAGCCAATATCTCGTGAATTGAACGGGGCAAAGTCGAGCTTCACATATCGGTTATGATCTATATTAACTGTGTCGGATATATACCAGCGATAGAAATTTACAGAGCTGTGATCACTTAGCGGGCTGACAAATTGTTGAAATAGTAAAGTGATTGAGTTGTCTGTAATATTAATATCCTTAAAAACTTCTTTGATAATGGCATCGAGAGCTTCGGTCTCGAAAGTCTGATCAAGACCTTCTATATGATAGCCTTTTACAATACGTTTGTTGCCTTTCGGATCTTTACGATAGAACACATCTGTTAGCTTTTCTCTTACCGATACCGGCAAGATAGGCTTTTTATCTATCAAAGATGTATCTATATAATTAGGGAGGAATTTGTAACGCTTAAATTGCGATTGTTCAGGCTTGAATTCATTCAGAGCTATAAATGTACGCTCGTACTCTTCATACTGATAGTACTTTAATGCCGAAATACTATTGATATCTTTGTGGGCTATTACTTTCTTGATCAGTTCTACAGCCGGATTATTCTTTTTCGAATATTTTTCTTTTTGTGGACGTACTATTACTTCTTTCAGTTGTTTGTCTTCTGGTTCTAGTAATATCTCTCTTGTGGTGGTTACGCCCGGATGTATCGTGAATGATTGGCTTTTGTACCCCAACAGTGAAGCCGAAACTGTCGTTCTATTTCCCCTATAGCTTAGTCTATATTCACCATCTTCGTCCGAAAATGTTACTGCAGATGTATTGTCGATCGTAACACTTACGAAAGGTAACTTTTCTTTTGTTACAGCATCTCTAACAGTTCCACGTACTACTGTGAGGGATTGGGCGTATGTCATGCCACAAAAACAACAGAATAAAAAGAGAAAAACTGTCTTCTTTAGTATAATATATTGTGGAGTTTTACTCATTCTTTTATTGGGGAATCACATTTGTTTTTTGTATTTAAAAAATCAAGAGTAAATATCGATATTTACTCTTGATTATCAATACTAATTAGACTATGTAATTTCTGTAACGTTGCATAAAACGTTACTTTTTTTAATTCATAAGCTTACGATAGCGGATACGTCTTGGTTCAACATTACCCAATCGTATTTTTTTATTTTCTTCGTATTCGCTATAGCTACCTTCGAAGAAGAAAACTTCCGAGTTTCCTTCAAATGCCAGTATATGAGTACAAATACGGTCGAGGAACCAACGGTCGTGGGAAATAACCACTGCACAGCCTGCAAAGTTTTCGAGCCCCTCTTCAAGAGCACGTAAGGTGTTTACGTCAATATCGTTGGTCGGCTCATCCAGTAACAATACATTCGCTTCCGATTTCAGTGTAAGTGCTAAATGCAAGCGGTTACGCTCACCACCCGACAATACACCTGTCAACTTTTCCTGATCGCCTCCCGAAAAATTGAAACGAGAAAGATAAGCACGTGCATTGATTTCTTTGCCTCCTACACGAACAAATTCACTCCCTCCGGATATTACCTGATATACCGTTTTGTTAGGATCTATATCAGCATGTGATTGATCTACATATCCTATTTTTACGGTTTCGCCCACTTCGAATGTGCCTTTATCCGCTTGCTCGAGTCCTTGTATCAGTCTGAAGAGCGTGGTTTTTCCTGCACCATTCGGTCCTATAATACCCACAATACCTGATGGTGGAAGCATAAACTCGAGATTGTCGAACAATAGTTTATCTCCAAATGCTTTGCCTACACCGTGTGCTTCAATCACTTTGTTTCCTAAACGAGGCCCATTCGGAATAAATATTTCCAGTTTTTCTTCACGTTCTTTTTGGTCGGCGTTCAAGAGTTTTTCGTAATCGTTCAAGCGGGCTTTCCCTTTTGCCTGACGTGCTTTAGGGGCCATTCTTACCCATTCTAACTCACGTTCGAGGGTCTTGCGGCGTTTGCTTGCTTGTTTTTCCTCTTGTTCCATACGTTTGGTCTTTTGTTCGAGCCATGAGGTGTAGTTTCCTTTCCAAGGAATACCTTCACCGCGGTCGAGCTCAAGAATCCATCCGGCTACATGGTCTAGGAAGTAGCGGTCGTGGGTAATACAAATTACAGTACCTTTGTATTGTTGGAGATGTTGCTCCAGCCAGTCAATTGATTCTGCATCAAGGTGGTTGGTTGGCTCATCCAGCAATAATACGTCAGGTTCTTGTAATAGCAAACGACACAGAGCTACACGGCGGGCTTCTCCTCCCGACAGGTTGGCTGCCAATTGGTCTTCGGGCGGACAACGAAGAGCATCCATCGCACGCTCTAGTTTGTTATCTATATTCCAAGCGTCACTTGCATCTATCTTGTCTTGCAATTCTGCCTGACGTGCAAAGAGGGCATCCATTTTGTCCGGGTCTTCATAATATTCAGGCAGACCGAATTTCTCGTTTATGCCTTCATATTCCTTTAGTACATCCATTATCGGTTGTACACCTTCTTGCACAAGTTCTTTAACGGTTTTTGCGGGGTCAAGTTTTGGATCTTGTTCCAAGTACCCAACCGAGTATCCTTTATCTGATACAATTTCTCCCTGATACTCTTTGTCTATACCGGCTATGATCTTTAGTAATGTTGACTTACCCGAACCGTTGAGCCCGATGATGCCAATTTTAGCACCATAGAAAAAAGAGAGGTAGATATTCTTTAATACTTGTTTTTGTGGCGGGTACGTTTTACCTACGCCAATCATTGAAAAGATGATTTTTTTATCGTCTACTGACATGTCTGTTATATAAAATTATTTGTACCTAATTCTACTAATTTATTTATTGTTTTTATATTTCGAGAAGTGCAATATTCATCTGCTTTCTGCAAAGCATTGGCTAGTTTCGAATTTCTGATCGTTTTATCAAATAAAACATATACATCCCGATTGATTATCTCTAGCCTATCATTTTCTTGTTTTCGTGCTGATATACGTTCTCTGCTAGCGTGAGATAAAGCTTCTTTATACAGAAACAAATAGAACACTTCACCTTCTGCATTTTGCTCTATATATCGAATATTATTCTCCGAAAAAGGGATACAATTCAACAGTTGCTTTAATTCAGTTAGAGTTCTTAATATAACCGCAATATTTAGTCCGAATGTTTTAAAAATAGAAGCTTCTATTTTCTTTACTAATGCTTCCTCTGTATCATCTGATGTGAAAAGAATATTGCCGCTTTGGATATATGTTATAGCATCCGATATTCCCATGTTGGCAAACATGAGTTTCAGGTCGGACATCTTTATGACATTTTTCCCTCCAACATTAATTCCCTTGAGGAACGCAATATATACCACCTTGGAATATTATTTATCGTTGATACAAGAATCGTTTTATACTCCGTTTTGGCGTTTTTTCGAATTCTTGCTCCTGTATTCTGAAGTTTGCAACTTGACTATAGCTTGGCAGTCGCTTGTTAATAGATTTCCGTTCAGTAAGGAAGATCTCGGAAAATTCACTTTCTTTTATATCATGCTTCTTCATATAGTCTTTATCGGGGTATATGAGAGCGATTAGTTTTCCATTTTCTTCTATGATGAGCGATTCGGCAACGTATGGAGAATTGTTATAAAAGCCTTCTATTTCTTCCGGATATATGTTTTGTCCCGACGCTCCTAGTATCATAGTCTTGCTCCGGCCTTTGATAAATATAAAACCATCCCTGTCCATCACGCCTAAATCGCCTGTACGTAACCATCCGGCTTCGTCTATGACATGCTTTGTCGCTTCTTCATTCTTGTAGTAGCCAAGCATTACATTCTGCCCTTTTACCATGATTTCGCCTGTCTCGGTTTCCATATTCGACGATTCGATACGTACACTCATTCTGTCTACAGGACGTCCGCAAGATCCGGGTTTGTACGTTTCCCAATACTCGTAAGAAATCAGCGGCCCACATTCTGTCATTCCATATCCAACGGTGTATGGAAATTTTATGTCTGTAAGGAACTGTCCTACTTCTTTGTTGAGTGCAGCACCGCCAATCACAACTTCTACCAGCTTGCTTCCAAACATCGGTATTAGCTTGTCTGCTATTTTTTGATATACTTTTTTTCTGAAGAAAGGAATTTTTATCAGCGTTTTCACCGGCTGCTTCTTTAACTCAGGAAACACACGCATCTGTATGATTTTCTCAATAATCAGCGGCACAGCCAGTACCAAAGTCGGATTTACCTTCGCAAAGGCATCCATTATAATTTGAGGAGAAGGAACACGTGTCAGATAATGAATATGACAGCCTTTGGCGATGGATAATAAAACTTCAAAGGCTAATCCGTACATGTGGGCCATCGGTAGCATGCATACAATACCGTCACCGGCTTTTACGAATTCGATATTATCTATAGCGAACCGTGTATTAGACCATAGGCTGCGATAAGGAACCATAACGCCTTTCGGGTTGCTTGTTGTACCTGATGTATAATTTAGTACGGCTAATTCGTCGGGCGACTCGTCGTGTACAACTACATCTTCTTTCGTAAAGCCATTGGGATATTTTTTCAGTAAAGCCTGATCTAAATTGGCACACGATGCCAACAATTTGGCTGACCGTGATTTCTGTACAGAGAAGTCATCTATCAAAAGAATGGTTTCCACAGTTGGGATTTGTATCGGGTCTATCTTCGACCATACAAACTCATCTGCAAAGAATACTTTTGATTCCGAGTGATTTACTAGCGAATGTATACTTTCTCCNNTGTTATCACAGCACCATAGGTGAGGGATGCAAAAAAGGCAACTGCCCAGTTTGCTGAATTACGTCCGCAAATAGCTATTTTATCACCTTTTTGGACATCCATATCTTCGAATAGAATATGCAATTGAGCCATCTTTGTGGCGAAGTCCTTATATAAGTATGTTTCACCATTATAATCTGTGAGAGCCGGTCGCTCCCAGTTGTTACATATTCCGTCTTTTATGAGGGTTAGAAATTTTCCGCTTTCCATATTTTAAATTGTACTAGGTAATGTATACAAATATACACAAAAAACTAACTTTTTTGTGAATTAGGTAGAATCATAACTTAATTTTGTTTTTTCGGGTATTATACAGTTGTTAAATCTTCCATATTCGTATCAACATGTTTTAATATGAAAGATTTGATTTTTTCTACATACTGTGGCTGTATCTTATTCTTATTGTAAGCCAAATAGAGTGTATTCGTTGCCGTTATTGTTCCTTTCCATAATGTCTTTACCCATTTGTTTTCTAAAGCCTTTCCTGCTATTATGTCAGATGATACAGCAAGACCACTATTGTTTTTTATGGCTTTTAGAATAGATACGTTATCCGGAATTACAGCATGTAATTTCAGTATAGGGCGTTTCTTGAAGCTCTCGCGCCAGAAGCGCCTGATAAGAGGTAGGTTATTATCGTAGGCATACCACTTTTGGGTTTTAAGCCATTTCTCAGCTTCGCTCAAATTGTTTTTTGCTATTAGGTCATCAAATACAGTTGTGTCCATATTCGAATTGCATACAATCATAAATGACTCGGTGAATAGAGGCTCATAGGTGAGCGTATCATCTGATTTGCTCTGCCTGGTGATGATTGCAATATCCAGATCATTGTTGATAAGCTTGCCTGTGAGTTCGTCCGCCAGTCCGTATTCAACGGTTAGGTGCAGATCATCTTGACTACCTATATGTTCGGCCAGATAATCCGAAAAGAGTTCTGCCGGAGTGCCAAAGCGTATGCTTGGAGCTTTGTTGAGTACAGTCCTTTTAAATTCGGTTTCAACTCGTTCGAGGTTGTCTATTGATTCTACTATCTGCGTGTAAAGCTGTTTTCCATACTCCGTTGGAACCATTTTGCGAGGCATTCGTATAAATAGAGGCTGACCGATATAGCTTTCTAGGGATGCCAATTGAATACTGACATTGGGTTGAGATACCATAAGTTCCTGTGAAGCCTTTGTGAGCGTACCATATTGATAAATGGCTTTAAATGTCCTGTACCATTCTAAGTTTACCATTACTATTTGATTGCAAATTATAAATTCATGAATTGAAATTGAACAATCTTCAGGGTTACAGAGTTCTATATTTATTAGAAACTATTAGCAACCAAAGACTAAAGAAATACAAATCTATAAATTTTTTTATGATAATGTATAAATATTGCTATTTTGTAAATAGAAAATGATAATTTAACTTTGCATCATATTTAATAGAACAAATCGATTAGTATTTAAAAATTATAAATAATATGAAAACATATTTATTAGCTATTGCGGTAGTATTGTTTGCCGTGTCTTGCAATACAACAACGAAGAACAAGGTAGAAGGAACAGATGCCCAGTCGGCAGCAACAGGAACAGGTGAACAATTGGTAGTAGATACAACAGCGTCTATCATTAAATGGAAAGGGTCTAAGGTTGGAGGAGACCATGTAGGAACAATCGCATTGAAGAGTGGACAGTTAGCTGTAAATGGAGAAGAGGTAGCTTCAGGTAGTTTTGTGATTGATATGAATAATATTGTAGATGAAGACCTTCCTACTCAGATATTAAAAGATAAACTCACAGGTCACCTTAAAAGTGGAGATTTTTTTGATGTCGCTGCTTATCCCGAAAGTACATTTACTATTACTAAAGTAGCGAAGGCTGCTCATCCCACTGATAGTGTAAACTATGAAGTGAGCGGTAACCTGAAATTGAAAGATGTAGAGAAAAATATTACATTTGGAGCTAAGATAACAAAAGAAGGAGATGTATATAAAGCTGTTACAGTTCCATTCTCTATAGATCGTACGCAATGGAATGTAAAATATGGTTCTAAAACTCTTTTTGCAGACTTGAAAGAGAATATCGTAAACGATAATATTGAACTACAGATAACTATAGTAGCAAAGGCAGCTCAGCAACAATAAATATATTTATAAATAGGTAGATGAGATTCAGCTCTGATCGTAGGTCAGGGCTGTTTTTGTATATAAGATTAGAATTATGACTCTGAAAGAATTACATAAAAAGGTTATGTCTTTTGATGATACTCCTTTGATGCCTGTTGTTTTTGTGGGACATGGAACCCCAATGAATGCAATAGAAGATAATGAGTTTGTGAATGAGTGGAATCGGCTGGGAAGTGAACTGCCAAAGCCTCGTGCTATTCTTTGTATCTCAGCGCACTGGGAAACAAGGGGGACATTTGTGACAGCAATGGATATGCCTAAAACAATTCATGATTTCTACGGTTTTCCAAGAGAATTATATAATCAGCGCTATGCTGCGCCCGGTTCAGAAGACTTGTCAGCTATCGTGAAAGATCATGTAAAAGCAGTAGAACTTGATTACGAATGGGGCTTAGATCATGGTAGCTGGAGTGTGTTGAAGCATATCTATCCTTTGGCTGATATACCTGTTGTACAACTTAGTATAGACCACTTTAAAGGACCAGAGTATCACTATGAACTGGCTCGGGAACTGTTTTTTCTGCGTTCTAAAGGTGTTTTGGTAATCGGTAGTGGCAATATGATCCATAATCTCAGGATGGTGAAAGTAGAAAATGGAGACTTCAATACGGAATATGGTTATGATTGGGCGTTTGAACTGAATAATATTTTCAAAAATAAAATCCAAGAAGAGAATCACAATGCTTTGATTGACTTTAGTCATCTGCACGATTCTGCACGACTAGCTATTCCTACCCCGGAGCATTATATTCCGCTACTCTATATCTTAGCCTTGCAACAGAAAGGAGAGGAAGTCCGATTTTTTAATGATAAGGTTATAGCCGGATCTTTGAGTATGACGTCTTTGATTATATCTTAAGGTAGAAGAAAATCCACTATTTTATACTTACTATTTTATCGCCTCTGAAGTTTAATAGTCCTGCCGGATAAAGCCATTGTTCTACATTGCCATTTTTTATGACTTCTGTAGGTTCACCCCATGCCAGGCGAGTCATATCTTTGGTCATACCAACCCTGATTTTGTTTTGCAATATACGGCGGAAATTGTTTACATTATATTTCTTTGTCAACTCGCTAGCTTCAGTAGCAGTGTATACTTTTTTTATACCTTCGTTGTTATTCAAAAGAGAGTAGGGGATTGCGGTTTTTACTCCACCTTTGCTTTCTAATATCAGAGATAATTCATTGTTTGTGTTATCTATTGTCAGGTCGGTACATTTCCATGTTTGACCGGTTGTAAACGATAGCGCTTTTCCGGTAGAAAGATTACGTGACATTTTCAGGATGTCGTCGGATAGAACATATTCTTTTCCCGTTTGTATTGCTTTCTGTTTTAGGAAAAATCCTGTAACGATAAATGGAAATGTATATTCGGAATCGACATTGTATTTATAAAGCAATACGTCTCTACTCGATTTTTCCTGAAGTTTCAGATAATAATCATCTGCATAATCCTGTCTGTTTGATTTTGCTTTCGGGTGATTCAAAACTTCTAAAATCAGGAAATATTTTCCTGCCAGATCTTCATAGCGAGAATTGTAATTATCATTCGGCTTATAGATGTTCTTTTCGTCGTTTAGTATGTCGTCATCCTTTTTATACTTGAGGATAAATTCACTGTACCCATATTTTTGTGAAGATTTATCAAGGCCTTTAAGAAATAATTCTTGTCCTGTGTACTGTAGAACATCTTTTCCAAGAAAGTTTCTAGTGCTGTCGTATGGGAGAATATCTATTTCTTGCTTTTTATTCTTTTGTGCAAATATTGAGTAACTCAGTAAAGCCAAGACGGCTATCAGTAATGTTTTTCTCATTCTTTATGATTTAAAGAGCATAAAAGTAAATATATTCGATAGAATATTCGGCTTGATGTTTGTTGTAAGTGAATTAGATTTAGTTTTTTTTGTATTTAATAAAAATCTTTCTAAAATATTTTATTGCCTCATTCGTCATAAATAATAGAGATATTTTTGAGATAGAATAAATAATGGAAAAGAAAGATATAAGTAAAACGGCTGTCCCTATAGCAATTATAGTTGCTTCGTTACTGATGGCAACGATTAGTATACTTCATTTGTATTTAAGTGTGATAAAGTAAGAGTTTGAGAAATAAAAGGATAAACAATATGAAAAATTTTAAAAGAAAAAAGATCGCGTACTTTTTTATATTTATTGCTGTTTTTGCGGTATCCATAGCTGTTGTAATGCTTCTGTGGAATGCTCTGATACCTTCAATAATAGGGTGGACGGGTATCAATTATTGGCAGGCGGCCGGGCTTATGATACTGTCGAGGTTACTGTTGGGCGGATTTGGACGTTTTGGTAAATTAGGAAGACATCCTCGCCATGATAAGCGGAATGAAGATTTCTACTATTGGCATGCATTAAGAGCAAAAATGAAAGATATGCCTCTTAGTGAGCGACGCGAATATATTCGGAAGCACATGAGAGAAAGATGTGAAAGAAGAGGTTTTGAATCAGATATGGCCAACGACAATAAAGAATGACGAACGATTTAGCTAAAGGACAACAGAATGTTACCGATATTTTCTATAAGTATCGCGTGCAGCTGAAAAATTATATAGCTAAACGAGTCTTTTCGAAGGAGGATAGGGAAGATATTTTGCAGAATGTTTTTTATCAATTATCAAAAATAGATATGATAGAAAGACCAATTGAGCAAATGTCTGCGTGGTTGTATTCTGTGGCCAATAATCAGATCATAGACCGTAGCCGCAAGCATAAGGAGGTGGATATGCCTTATGTGACAGCTAAAGATGATGAAGATACATTCTTGGCGGAGGTCTCTAGCCTTATGTTTGATAAAGATGCATCTCCCGAGACTACATATTTGCGGGCTTTGGTTTGGGAAGAATTAGACGCTGCTTTGTCCGAACTTCCGATTGAACAACGGGAGGCATTTGAGTTGACTGAGCTTGATGGCTTTTCCTTTAAGGAAATATCAGAAGCTACTGGAGTAAGTGTAAATACACTAATTTCTCGCAAACGTTATGCCGTACTTCATTTGCGAGAGAGGCTAGGTGATTTATATAAAGAGTTGTTAGAGGGGTGAAGACTGTTTGAGTGTTCCTTTGTAGAATATTTTAATAATTTCATCTTCTAAAAAGACTAAGAGTGGATCGCTTTTAATCTTTTTTTGTTTTTTATACAGGTTATAAAGGAGAATAATATCATATTTTATGTTAAAAGAGTAACTTCTTTATCCTTTATGCGTTATTAATAATAAGAAGTATAACATTATTATTTCTAGAAATAATTATAATATCACTTTTTTATTTAAACACTACCATGAAGCACTTAACTGAGACAGATAAGTGCTTCTTTTTTATATAAATCAATTGAGTTTAAGTATCCGTTTTTTTTATACCTTTGCCAACATATATATCAATACAATTTATGCGCAAGACAAAGAAAATTTCACAAACACACAGTAAGTTATACTTTCTGATTCTTATTGTATTCCCTTTGGTTTTTGGCTCGTGTAGATTGTTTGATAAAGATATCAGGCAAGATAAACATATTGTCTCTTTTAAGCATCAGATGGGACGGGTTGCAGATAGCTTAGATACACCGGCCGAAAGAATTAATGCATTGAAGACAATACTAGAGAATATAGAAGCCGATGAGGATTTGATAACTCCTCGAAAAAAAAATAAGTTGCTGATAGAAGCAAATTTTTATCTGAGCAATGAATATTTTAATATCAAGAATTATAAAAAGGCAATAGAATGTACCGATATCGCCATAGGGCTTGATACTACTGATGCTACCGGGTATTATAATCGAGGAAGTATTTACCAATCTATAGGAGATGATAGCCTTGCCATGAGGGATTATACGCAGGCTATCAGACTAAATAATAATTATGCCGATGCATATTACAATAGAGGTATAATCTATGAAGTAGGTGGAGAATGTGAAAAAGCACTTGAAGACTACAATCGGGCGATAAAAGAAGAACCAAAAAATGTTGCAGATATCTATAATAATAGAGGAAATATATATTTGTCTATGAAAGATACCAGCAAAGCATTAAGCGACTATTCGAGAGTATTGGAAATAGACACTGCAAATATAAATGCATATACCAATCGAGCCGAAATATATATACTCCGTCAGGAATTTGATAAAGCTTTAGACGATTGTAATAAAGGACTTATTCTCGATCCTGAGAATATACGCCTGTATTATAAGCGAGCTGCAATTTATGAGCGAAAAAATGAATATGATGAAGCTATCGCTGATTATGAAAAAGTTCTGGATTTGGATAGGCATGATTTGTATAAAGCACGAATTAAGACCAAGGAGTCTATAAGGAAATTAAAAACATTGGCTCGAAAAAGATGATATGACTATTTGATATAGTCTTCTTTTCAGAAGGGGGGGTAATAATAACTAATCTCTTTAAATAATATATAAAACGTATAGCAACAAATAGGGAAAATCTATTTGTTGCTCTTTTTTATGCGGATTTGTTGTAGAGTTTTGCATTATGATATGCATATTTCAATATGTTTTTGATGTATGTTCCTCTTTTTGTAACCCTATGAGTGAGGCAAGAAGTTATACTTTTCTACCGTGTTTTTGTGCTCTGGAAAATGTGATAAAAATACAATTAGGATTCCTTGTAATTGTTTCTAGATCTACTTTTACATATTTATGTAGTTTTGTAAAACTAAACATATTATTCTCTTGTTTTTATATGATGAATATTCAATATAATTAAGGCTTTAATATTATTAATAATCAAGATTAATTTCTAACCTTTTCTCTCTACAACATAAATATCATGAAAAACGAATTAAACAGTAAGTTAATTATATCTATCAAAGAAGCCCTTCCTCCTCAGATAAAGGTTGCAACCTACTTAATGGATTTGCTTTCTATCGGGCGTGAAGCTGTTTATCGTAGGATAAGAGGGGATGTGTCTTTTGACTTAGAGGAGCTTTCTGTAATATCTAAAGCGTTAAATATCTCAATAGATGATGTTTTGGGAAAGAACGATGCTACAGCATTGTTTAGTATAGATATGATTCAAGAAGAATCGTTTTTTGAGCAATATTGTAATTCCTTGATTTTTTATACAGATATTTTTAGTAGAATGAAAGTGTACCCTAGTTCTCAGGTACAAGGAGCTAATAATGAGTTGCCTTTTTCATTTTACCTTTCTCATGAAAAAATAGCTAAGTTCTATTTATACAAATGGGTATATCAGCTTCAGACTTCCAAGCCTACTGTTCCGTTTTCTGAGTTCTACTTGCCTCAGAGAGTTATCGACCTGAATAAAAAGTATATTTCAGAATCTAACTCTTCTTGTCATACAACGTCTATCCTATCTCAAAATGTTTTGTCTTCATTTCTGAATACAGTAAAATACTTTTATAAACTTAATTTGTTGAACAATGAGGATATAGAAGAGATTAAGAACGAGTTGTTGTGTATGTTGGAGAGATTGGAGTCGATGTCTATATCAGGAGTTTGGATGGATGACTTTGAATTTAACTTTTATATATCCAATATCGATTTTGATACCACTTATAGTTATATGCAGTGTCCTGAATTCGAATTGTCTACGATACGTGTATTTTCTATTAACGTAGTGAGATCGTTTACTCCTGAAATATGTCAAGCTAACAAGAAATGGATTGAATCTTTGAAACGCTATTCTACATTGATCTCTAAAAGTGGAGATTTATACAGAACAGAATTTTTTAATAATCAGAGAAAGATTCTACGTGATATATTTATCGACTGATTTTTTAAATATAATAAGATAATTCTCAATATCTAGTTATGTTATATTTAAGTGCACTGAGTTTTTTGCGAAGGCGAATATTATATTTATTTGCTTCTGTATGTATAATGTCCTGTCACTTTATAGCTGAATAAGCAATCTTGTAAGACTTGTCCTTGTCCTATATTATGCACTATTAGCGGCCGTTTCTTATCCGCAGACATGCGGTCTGTGACTATGCCTATATGTGTAATTCCTCCGCCTAGATCCCATGTAACAATATCTCCGACAATATAGTCCTCTGCTTTATCTGAAATTTTCTTTACAGAGCCAAACCTACTAAAAAAAGTGGCTTGATTAGGTACTCTTCGATGATCGATATTATTATCCGTTGATTTCATACCCCACTTCTTAGGGTACTTGCTAAAGTTGGCTTTCATATCTTCATGTATCTTTTTCTGCAAGTCTATACCTAGTTTGCGATATGCTCTTATTATCACATCAGTACAGACACCTTTGTTTGCCGGCACATCTCCATTCGGATAAGGGATTGTGTAATAGCGGGGATCATAAACAACTTTATCCTTAGTCAGCTCTATAGCTGCATTTGATAACCTTTTATAGAAATCGCTTTCCTGAGCAGAAATAAAGACGGATATAATGAATGTAAAGAGTATTGTTAGGCTAAGTCTCATTCTTTATTTCGGGATTTGTGATAAAGATACTAAAATATACAAATAAGATAAATGTATTTTCATTACTGACTATATACATCCAGAGAGTTTATTTCTTGTAGAATACCGGCGCAAAGTATGGCCTGTTCACCCATTTTCCGTTGAATGGATTAAGCTCACGGATTACACCGCCTTCGATTCCAAATTTTTCAGTGATTTTGACCTCTAGCGTGCCTCCGTAATATGTTTGAGGATACATACCCATCATCGGTCCTTCTACTCCGTTATGTTTTCCTCTCACGGAATATTGTCCGCGGGCATTTATTCTTATTCTGTCGCTTAAGATGAATTTCATATTTCCTCCTGCACCCACATCGTTGTAGTTTCCTCCATATAGTGCATATTTTGAGGCGTAAGGACCAGCCGAAATTACCAGCCAATCTGTTGGTTGATAGTTAAAGTACATACTTACAGACCTTATTGCGCCTATGGATGGATATGTATTCTGTATAGAAGATGAATTGAGCCAAGCTTCGTCATTCAGATTCATTCCGGAATAATAGCTATAATCATTGGCAAAAGGATACCGTGTAATCGTATTGCTTTCTACAGGAGGTCCGAGATATACATCAAGCGGAGGAAGTACTAAGTCTATAGTTGCATCATATCCTTTTTCTAAAGGTTTATACAAATCATATTTGGTTACAGATGATTTATTGTTGCCCGATACATCCAAGTTCAAGTAATTCTCTAACCTTTCATCAAACTTGAAAGATCCTTTTTTTAGAGGAGGAAAGCTATCTTTAGGAATCTCAGTTTGGGAATAAGAGGTAACTGAGACGAGTAAAAGTAGTATAAAGACTAGATTTTTCATGATTTCTTGTTTTTAATTACTACAACAGTAAAGTTAATAAATAATTGTGAAAGAAACATATCTTTTTTGTAAAAAGAAGTTGTAAATAGCTGATAGATTTATGCTTTATAGCTCATCTAGTAAATGTTTCCCTGCAAAAAGGTGACAACCAACGGTCACAGGAGTGAAGCGTATGTAAAAGTAACAGTTTTTATCTGTTTTTGTGCTGTCACTTTTACTCATTTTTATTTACCCATACTCTTTTTTGTTATTTATATAATAAGATAAAATTAGCATAAATAAATTTATATAAATCCTTGTTCTATTGCATTGCCTTTCTGGTCTATGTATTGCAATGTTGTATAAATATATTTATATATATGTATGATTTATCTTATTTTGATAATAGATGGATAGTGCTTATCTTTGTAATATAAAAATAAGGTGTATTGCTATGATATACTTTATATTATAAATAGTTACTCATCAGATATAACAGAAAGGGTAGTTTTATGAAAACAACATTAATTAGAGCATCTTCAAGAGGATCAGCAAACCATGGATGGTTGAACACACACCATACATTCAGTTTTGCAAACTACTATGATCCCAACCGTATACATTTTGGCGCATTAAGGGTTATAAACGACGATATAATTGCCGGAGGAGAAGGCTTTGGGACTCATCCTCACGACAATATGGAAATAATTACTATTCCCTTGTATGGTGATTTGGAACACAAGGATAGCATGGGACATACAGAAGTGATAAAGGCCGGAGAAGTGCAGGTAATGAGTGCCGGATCGGGTATAACACATAGTGAATACAATGCTAATGAGTACAAACCGGTAAGTCTTTTCCAAATATGGGTTTTTCCATCTCAAAAGAATGTAGAACCTCGTTACGACCAACGTGAATTTGATTTTATAGATAATAAAAATCAATTCATCCAAATTGTTGGACCGAAGAGTGATCCTTCAAATACGGCACTTTGGATACATCAGGATGCTTGGTTTAATATGGGTACTTTCGATAAAGGTGTCAATACAAACTATCAGGTGAAGAAAAAAGGGAACGGCGTATTTGCTATGGTTGTTGAAGGAGAGTTTTCTGTCGAAGGGCAAAAACTATATCACAGAGATGCACTTGGAGTATGGGATACAGATGGTATAAATATCACTGCAGAATCTGACAATGCACGCATACTGCTGATAGATGTGCCGATGGTATTTTAATAGAAGAGGTTGAATTATATACATTAGTAAAAGGATCTCAAAGTCGAGCTTTGAGATCCTTTTTTTATAATAAAAGTCAGTAGGCTTTATAATTATCATTCAGACGTTTTACTTTACTTGTCTTTACCTTTACATCGTGGCAATAAATAAGGGTATAGTTTTCTTTTTCTGCTTCAACGAGAAATCGCTGTTTCTCTTCGGCCGATTTTAATGCATTAATGTCGTAAGCTGAAATCCATTCTAACGGGACATGAGCACTTGTCGGTATCAGATCCCCGGGGAATGTATATATACCCGTATCTGTCTTGATATATACAACTAACTGCCCTATACTATGTCCGTCAAACAATCTCACACTTACCTCTTTAGATATCTGCATGCCTTGGTCAACAAAGCGTAAGAGCGCGGCATCGTGTATCGGCTGTATATTCTCAGCTAAGATGGAATCTGTTTCCAGTATGTTGGGGGTTAAATAATTGTCCCATTGTTTGCGGCTTAACCAATAAGTAGCTTTAGCGAAAGAAGGGATTATTTTGTCGTTTTTATCCCTTTTAGTTGCATATCCGCAATGGTCGAAATGCAAGTGGGTCAATATCACATCGGTGACATCTTCACTCGAGAAGCCATATTTCTTTATTTCTTCTTCAATGTTAATCAGAGAGTGTGGTTGGTAGTAAGACATTCTCTCGGTATGCTTATCTCCCATACCCGTATCTATTAATATGACCCTGTCTTCGGATATGACGAGTGCACATCGCATAGCTAATGTACACAAGTTGTCGGCATTGCTTGTGTATTTCCTTTGCCAGGCACGCTTCGGTATAGCTCCAAACATGGCGCCTCCATCTGCCAGGATATAGCCGCTTTCTATTATTTTTATGTCAACCATTTTTTCTAAATATTCAGCTAATATACAAAAAAGAAGAGATGATTATCACAATCATCCCTTCCCCTCTTAACACTAATATAAAACTAACATATACTATGATAAAACAGGTAAAAAATCAACTAAACAATCTATCTAACACACTATGAAAAAAGTAAATCATACCTGTTTTACATTAGAACATCAAAGACAACATGTTTGTTCAGAATACTTTGTATTTGTTTTATTTATGTGGAGATAGATTAAGTTTATATAATAGCGTATAAATCCATCTTAAACTTTATATATAAAAAAATACTACTTTTGTACTCTGTTTTGTATATAAACAAAGCATAATCGATTATTGTTTATCATTTATTCTTAAAATATACTATGCTGATAGCTAAAAAACTAAAAGAAGAAAATATCGCCGAATATCTCTTGTATATGTGGCAGATAGAGGATATTATAAGAGCCAACAAATTAAACATAGATATAATTGATAAGCAAATAATATCAGGGTTCGAACAGCCTCAAAATGTGAAAAATGAAATAAGGGAATGGTACGAAAACCTTATTGACATGATGAGGAGAGAAGACGTGGTGGAAAAAGGGCATCTGATTATAAATAAGAATGTAATATCGGAATTGACCGAACTACACAACAGACTGCTGAAGTTGCCGCAAGAAACTGAATATACTGAAGCCTATTATAAAACCTTGCCTTTTATTGTTGAATTACGTTCCAAGACGCAAGATAAAAATACTCCCGAACTCGAAACCTGCCTTGCTGCTCTATATGGTTTTTTGTTAATGCGCTTGCAAAAGAAAGATATTTCAGGAGAAACTCAATCTGCGTTATCTCAGATAAGCTCATTCTTGAGGTTGCTCTCTCTTAAATATAAGGAGTATAAAGTAGGGAAGTTAGATATTTGATAGTTTGCTTATATTTAAATTCTACCGTAAGCTTCTGTTAATCTTTGTGCTTCTTCTCTTTGATTCGTCTGCGGATCACCGAGTCACTTATAAGGAGTAGTACTCCGACACAAGCTACAGATACCACGAAAGGATTAAATCCTACTGATGGGACATTGAATGTGATATTTGACCCCATACTCTGAATGTCTTCCTTGAGAGGTAATCCCAAAAGCCAAAAGATGAGTGCCGGTATTCCAAGCATTCCTATAATGCCGAACGTAATAGAAAGAATTGAAATAATGCTTCTCTTCCGATTTTGTTTTGCCGCAACAATATGTACTCGTTGCATCAACCGACTTTCGAAGTCTGTCGATGGTTCGTCTAGTTTTATTTCCTGAAATAAACTCTTTAGCCTATCTGCATTTTCTGTATTCATGATTGTATGAGCTTATTTATTTCAAAGTTTATAATTTTTCTGATTCTGTACAACTTTACTTTTACATTTGCTTCACTATTTCCTGTGATGATGCTTATATTTTTTACGCTTTGGTCGTTTATATAGAACATACTGATCAGTAAAGCATCGTCCGGGGGCAATTTTTTTAGTACTGTATCCAAAAGCTGTAACTTATCCTCAGTTGTAATCTCATCCAGTGTTTCTGATATTTCGTCATCAGGGATATTTGAGAAATTATCGTCAATAGCCGTAAATTCATGTTTACGCTTTCGTAATTCTGATATAGTTGTGTTGTATGCGATTCTGTACAACCATGTTGCAAAGTTCGATTCTTCACGAAACTGTTTTAATGACTGAAATACCTTTATAAATATCTCCTGAACAATATCTTCGGCTTCTACCCGACGAGAAACTATTTTATTGACAATGGTAAATACCATTCTCTCATATCGACGTACAATGTGTACAAAAGCATCGGTATGTCCGTCCTTTATTCGGCGTATAAAATAGATATCATCAAATTCAGCCATACCCGTATGACGCAAGAATATTTGATAGGTTACAAATGTAATGTAAAATCTTTTCAAAAAAATATTTTTTATTTTGTTGTAACCTTTTAAAAATGCTTGCGTCAAAATGAGCAAACGGATGAAACAAAAATGTTTAATTAATAAAAATAGAAAATTATGGATCAAATTATGGCAATGGTTATTGTGGCTACAATAGCATATGCAATCTACCGCTTGTTTGAGTTGTTTGCTCGTCGTAGGGAGCGCTTAGCTTTTATCGAAAAAATTTCAGAAGGGATAGACCCGAATTTACTAAAAGGGCAATTGGATATGTCTCCGAATAAAAGCAATGTAAACAACTATGTAACTTCATGGGCTATTCGTGTTGGGCTCTTATTAGTAGGTGTTGGGTTAGGGGTTGCTATCGTCGCTGTTATAGACTTGTTGGCTGTGGCTCCTCCAAGTGCGGACGAAAGAGCTTTCTATGAGTTTCGCAATACTATATCTATTTTATATCCGGCATGCGCTGCCATATTTGGTGGTATAGGGCTTGTTATTGCTTACTTTATAGAGAGGAAAGATTCTAAGAAAGAACAGGACAAAGAGGTCGAATAATTGGTTTCGTATATGAACAAAGAATTACATTCAATTCTGTTTACTCTAATTATTGTGGCCGTAGTTATAGGCGGTTGGCTCATTGGGCGTAATCAAGGGTGGTTTGTTCGTAGCTCGGCAAATGATATTAATATATGCCGAAATGTAACAGGAGATACCTTGTACTTTAACTCTAAAAATCCAATCTATACGGTTTCGGGCTGGAGTGCTTCTCGTCATGACGATGATATTCTACACGTAGACCTGAAATTAAAAAGAAATAGGCAGAACAATAGGATAGAGATGTATTTAGATACAGTAAATGTTCGCTATGTAGAAATCTATGGTAAGGTGATGTCGATAAAGGATATTCCATTTAGTAAATAAAATTTATCTGTAGATGAGTTGGTAAAAGACATCAGGTAAGCAGAGCCTGGTGTCTTTTTTTTGTGAAAAAAGTGTCTTTCTGTTAAAAATGATAAAATATTTATTGCTTTAGTGATAAATGTATAATTATGGCGACTAGTAAGCATATCTCAGTCAAACGGATTAAATCTATGTATATCTTAGTCAGCTGAAAAACAACTAAAAAAACGAAATATATTTATAATTATACTAAACTTATGAATGTCCGCATTTTATTAACTTTTCTATCATTGCTAATTTCATCATTAGCATTCTCTCAATCCAGCCCACTAATAAATGTCCAGATTAAAGGTGTAGTAACAGACTCATTAACAAATGAAACAGTTCCCTACGCGACAGTTAAATTGTTAGGTAAGGCAAATCCGAGAAGCCCGTTAAAGGCTGTAGCAGCCGATGATAATGGAAACTTTCAGTTTTCGATGAATAAAAAGGGAGAGTATCTGCTCACGGTAGAATATATCGGTAAAAAGACCCTTGTTAAGCCTGTTGTTGTAGGTGACGCAAAGATAGTAGACCTAGGTACAATATATATGAGTGACAATGAAAATGCCTTGTCGGAGGTTGTTGTTTCGGCACAGAAGCCACTGGTAAAAGTTGATCTCGATAAAATTGTATATAGTATGGAGAGTGATCCTGAATCAACGACGAATAACCTATTGGAAATGTTGAAGAAAGTTCCGATGGTAACCGTTGATGGCGAAGATAATGTACAGCTGAAAGGATCTACTAATTTTAAAATATATCTGAACGGAAAACCTTCTAACATGATTTCTAACAATCCGAAGGAAGTTCTTCGCAGCATGCCTGCCAATACGGTGAAAGATATACAGGTGATTACCGATCCCGGAGCAAAATATGATGCTGAGGGTGTAGCAGGTATTATCAACATTATAACCAATACTTCTATGGGTGGATATACTGCCACATTGAATGGCAGGGTAGACTCGCAAGGTGGATATGGTTTAGGTGCTTATTGGACCATGAAATATGGCAAAGTTGGCTTCACCGGGAATTATAACTATTACGAATGGAAACGTCCGGAAGGAACCTCTTCTTCTTTTAGAGAATATAACTTAAGCAATAATCCGAAATATCTTACAGGAGTAGGCCCTTCAAAGAATAACGGACTCGGACAGTTTGGTTCAGGAGAGTTAAGTTATGAAATAGATACCTTAAATCTTATTAATATCGGATTCAATAGGTTCGAAGGTAATTATAAATCCAGAAGTAATATCTTAAATGAGGGGCTCGGAATAAATGAGGATAGCCAATATAGATATGATCAAAGAGGCTATATGAAACAAACGTATGGCGGTACAGATCTGAATGTAGATTATCAGCGCACTTTCCATAAAAAAGAACAATTGCTGACAGCTTCTTATAAATTCAGTATGAACCCTAACGATTCGGAATCAAATTCGGATATTACTGAACTATTTGGAGAGTTGCCTAAGCATATTTATACTAACAAGCAGTATTCTGATGCAGATATGAAAGAACATACCTTTCAGGTAGATTTTGTAACTCCTTTGAATAAGTCTGATATCCTATCTCATAGTGTCGAAACAGGAGTAAAGTATATTATCCGTATAAATAATAGCAATAGTGGTTTAGATAGTCTGAATACTACAGGTAATTGGGTCGCCATAGAACGTTCGACTGATAGATTTAGGCATACACAAGATATATTGGCTGCGTATGGCGGTTACAATGCCAAGTTCAGGAATGTTTGGGGTTTCAAAGCCGGATTGCGTTATGAAGCAACATGGTTGAATGCTGAATTCCCAAAGGATAGAGCTCAAGATTTTAAAGTCGACTATTCTAACATAGTACCCTCTGCAACCGTTACATATCAGATAAATCCAATGCAAAACTTGCGTTTTGGGTACAATATGCGTATATCACGTCCGGGTATCTGGCAATTAAATCCTTATGAGAATACTTCCGACCCGAATAATATACAAAAGGGGAATCCGGCATTAGATGCTGTGAAAAATCATACGATAAGTACCAACTATGGGCTTTTCAACCGTAATCTGACTTTGAATGTGAATTTGGCTTATAGCTTCGAGAATAATGGAATAGAACAAATTACGACAGAGCAAAATAAAGTAGTGACCTCTACCTACGAAAATATAGGAAAAAGAAAAGATATTGGTTTATCTTTAAACCTGCGATGGACTCCTAAAATGGGTGGAGATAAATATAAATGGCTGGAACAACTGAGTATATTTTCTAATATGGGGGCACGGTATGTGGATATAAAAGCAAATAATGGCTCAGGATTAAAGAAAGATGGAGTATCCGCGAATGTCTTTGGAGGTGCGCAATATTCACTTCCTAAATCGTGGAAAGCTTTTGTTAATGTAGGCTATTTCTCTCCATATATAAATTTACAAAGTGAAAACTCTTCGTTTTTCTTTCACCGATTTAATGTAAGCAAAGGCTTTAATAATGACAAATTGAATATATCTGCTTATGCTCAGAATCCATTTAAACGCATTCATGATTTCAGAAGTACAATGAATAATCAAGCGTTTTATTCAGAAACAATCATGTCTAATAAAATTCAAAATTTTGGAATCTCTGTATCTTTCCGTTTTGGAGAGATGAAATCTCAAATACAAAAAGCAAAACGTGGGATCAAGAATGATGATGTTATGTCTGGAGGACAAGGAGAACAAAGTGGAGGTAGTGCTGGAGGTCAAAACTAAACGGCTTAATTAATAATATATGCCCCAAAGAGAATGGATCTTTGGGGCTTTTTTTGATTAAAAGGGTATCTTTGCAGAATATTTCTCAACGATGAAACAAGCATTTGTTAAGTTGCACTTATCTATTCTAATTGCCGGATTTACGGGTATATTCGGCAAGCTTATAACCCTGAACGAAGGTATGCTCGTTTGGTACCGCTTATTGATTACCTCAGTGTTACTATTAATAATGCTATCGGTGACAAAAAGGTTTGTCCGATTGCCGATGAAAGATGTCTATAAGATTGGTTTTGTCGGGCTATTATTAACACTGCATTGGCTGTTTTTCTATGCGAGTATTAAATATTCGAATGTTTCTATCGGTGTAGTCTGTTTCTCGATGACAGGCTTTTTTACGGCTGTTTTAGAACCTGCAGTGAGCCGTCGGCGAATCTCTCTCAGAGAATTGTCTTTTAGCATTATTGCTCTCTTGGGGATTGCGCTGATTTTTCATTTCGATACTCGTTACAGAACAGGTATAATCTGTGGGGCTATTTCGTCCGCTTTGGCAGCAAGTTTTGTGATTGCCAATAAAAGAGTTGCAACAAATACTAATTATTCATGGGATGTTACTTTGTTTTATGAAATGATTGGAGGTTTCCTTAGTTTAAGTATTATACTTCCTTTTTATTTGCAATTATTTCCTGTCATGTCTTTTTTTCCGAGTAATACAGATTTAATCTATTTATTAATATTCTCAATGGTTTGTACAATCGGTCTGTATATGTTGCAAATACAAGCATTGAAGAGCATATCTGCTTTTACTCTTAATCTCAGCTATAACTTAGAGCCTATATATAGTATTGTATTGGCTATGATTATTTTTGGAGAGGCTAAAGAGTTAAACTTTTCATTTTATACAGGTTTGCTGTTAATCATTCTTTCCGTATTACTTCAAATGTATACTGTGATGAAAGAGCGCAAAAGGATTGATTTGGCAGAGCAACGAAGTGGGTTTTGACCCTATCGTCCTTTATTTCTGAAATAAGCATAAATTTTATTATATAAAAAGGTTCTTATCGAAAATTTTTGGGAAGAGCCTTCTTGCATTCTAACTACATTGAGATCTTTTATAAAATGCAAAAAGCCCGCAAATTCACTTCGCAGACTTTCCAACCTTAACACAAACTTTACAAAACTACACAATAATAGAGTTAAATTCTAAATCTAGTCAGGTTTAGAATTATAAATATACTCCTCATATATTTACGCTACGAAGATATGAAGATTGGAAGGGTTGTTTATTACAGATATCTGCCTGCTTTTTCAGAATTCGTGCCTTTTCTTAATGACTAGGGTTCATAGTCGCTTTTTGTTGGCGAATTTTGCCCGGAGTATTGCCGAAATTGGTTTTGCAGAAGTCATTAAAATGTGAGGGGGACGAGAATCCGTACTCGTCACTTATTTCCTTAAAGGACTTATCAGTACTGTTTATTTGATAAAAAATTGATTTTGATCGCTCTTCTTTCATCCAGTGATAAGCAGGCACTCCAAATACTTTTTTGAAACGTTTTTGAAATCCTGAAAGACTATAGTGCATCATGTCGGCTAACTCTTGTACTGTTTTTGCCTTGTGATGGTTTTTAAGGACAAACTCGGAGAAAGAAAGATCGTGGCTAATGAGAGGGAAAAAGAATGCCAGTAAATCTTTTTTTGTATAATATGCTCTTAGTAAAAAGTAAAATTCTTTTGCTTTCAGTGCAAAATAATATGTACACTTTAAGCCTTCTGACATGCACGTGTTTAAGAATGTGAGATATGAGTCTACTCTTTCATTTATAGTCAGATAGTGTAACCCGGGTTCAAATTCTTCATTTTTTTCTTTTAGTAATAAATCTAAAGAGAAGCAATCGCATAACATTTTAGTGTTATGCAACCTTATGATAATTAATGTGGTATCTCTATCTGCTTTGCTATTGAGATGACATCCTGCCGGTATCATTACCATTTTTTTTTCAGAGATGGTCTGATTGTTTAGCTCATCCAAAGAAAAAGATAAAGACCCTTCTATGATAAATATAACTTTGTTTTCAACTGAAAATATATTCCAAGATTGTCCATCTAATAAAGATATTTTCTCAATTGTTGGCCGGTTACCTTTTTCATAATTGTAGCAAGTGAGATGCTCCTGTTTGTATAATAACTCCATACCGGATATTATGATGTATACTCTATTATTGTTGTTTATTCTTTCCGTATATCGAAGAATAATGTGTTTCTGGCTTTAAAACTATAAGTGTTGAATACGCTTTTTACCAACTTCACAAATATAATAAAAAATAATAATAACAGGGGCAGTTAAATAAATAATTGTTATTAAAATCCTGATAAGATAAATTTATAAATATCAATAGTTTATAAACAGAAAGAGCATAAATAATATTATCTATGCCCTTCTTTCTTATAGTGCAAACTATATGATAGATCCTGAGGTTATTAGACTTTAGGATCGGGGCCATATTGGTTGTCCCCTTTATTTCCTTCTGTAATAGCCAAAATGAGATTGTAGATAGGAATTAATATAAACCATCCGCTTTTACCAACATCGTGCATTCTTCTTACATAAACAGCGATTGAAGGGATGAGGATTGCCAAATACGCTAATCCTAATAATCCCAAAACGATTGATCCAATAGTTGTGGAAACAAATGCAAGGATAATACCTACTATGTATAGGGCAAAGTATCCTATCATCACAAAAAGATTGTACATCCAAAATTCTTTTCGTCTAGCTCTTCCGTTAAAGTCTGCGTAATGTTCTTTCACTACTTTTAAAAACCACTCCATTATAATATTAGTTTTGTAAAAAATTATCCTACTCTTTTGGCTTTTCGGTTCCGCCTCGTTTTTTTGTATGGTTTCAGATCTCCATGTCGTTTATGTTATTTGGCAGCAAAAGTATATAAAAAAACACTACTTCCTAAATATATTTACTGATAATGCTTGTTTGTGCATAAGGCTTCTCTCTATTGTAAAAGAGAAAATCTATTTCCTTTCTTCATAATTACTTTTTTGTCTTTATTTAGTTTTTTTATCATGGCTTATTGTAATATTCAATAGAGTTAAGCTGTCTTTTATCTTTTTGTGAAAAAGGGGTAATTTGTGAGACAAATTTTGTTGATTTAAAAATATTTTCCCTGTTTTTACAATTATTGTAATTATGCATCGCTTTTAAGTTTTTTTTTAATCAGCAAAAATATATTCAAATGTTTTGGTGTAATCAAAATATATAATATATTTGCAGTGTATTAATAAACTAGTGCACTGTTATGGTAGAAATAAATAATCTTACTTTTTATTACAGAGAGCGTAAGCCTATTTTTGAGAATGTTTCATTTGAAATGAAAAATGGTATTTATGGTTTGCTCGGAGAAAATGGTGTTGGAAAGACCACATTGTTGCGCATTATTAGTGGGTTGTGTTTTCCTAAAAAAGGAAGTTGTCAAGTATTAGGTACTGAAACGGCACTTAGAAATCCCGATATGTTGAAGCAATTGTATTATCTGCCTGAAGAGTTCATTGTGTCATCGCAGACAGTTAAAAGCTTTGTAAAGTTGAATTCAGTATTTTATCCCAACTTTAGCAATGAACAGTTTAATTCATATTTAGATGATTTTCATTTGGATATTGATTCTCGGATGAAAGAATTGTCTTTTGGACAGAAGAAGAAAGTTCTTATCGCTTTTGCTATATCTCTTAATACACCGGTTACCTTGTTGGATGAGCCTACTAATGGGCTGGATATCCCTTCTAAATCTCAATTTAGAAAAGTAATAGCTTCGGCATTTGACGAAAACAAATGTAGTCTAATCTCCACTCATCAAGTTCGTGATTTGGAAAGTCTGATAGATCCTATCATTATTCTTGATCGCAATCAGGTGTTACTTAATAATACGGTTGAGGAGATATCTAACAAACTACTGTTTACTTATTCTACTACAAGACCCGAAGACGCCTTGTTCACAGAGCAAACTATGTTGGGATACACTTCGGTCTTGGAGAACAAGTACAATGAAGAAAGTACATTAAATATTGAAGCTTTGTTTAATGCGGTGGTTACGAATAAGGAAAAAATAAGGAATATATTTAACGCTTAACGAAATGGATATGAGTGCTGTATTTAATATAGAACGTTTTTGGAATTTGCAGAAAAGGGAGTTTGCAATGTATTGGAAGCAATACCTTTTTATTGTATGCGGTATAGCTGCGTATTATACAATTGCGACTGTTTGGGAATCTATCGATACCGGATGGTTATGGAATATGCTTCCTCCGGTTTATGTAGCAATTATCATCTGTAGTATTTCTTTTGATAAGAATTTAAGCGATGCTAATAGTACTTTTTATTTTACCTTGCCGGTATCTACTTTTGAACGATTTTTGGGTCTGTGGATCAAATATATTGTTATTATACCCTTGCTGGTTTTTGGCGTATCAGTGTGCTTAGATTTTATATCCTCCCTATTTGTCTCCACTAGACATCCTGTCGTTAAGTTTAGCGATTGGTGGGATTATCATATGTTGTATGCTGCTCAATCAGTTTTTTTGTTTGGGTATGCATGTTTGAAGAAAAGGTCTTTTGTGAAGACATTGTCATTAATCGCTGCGTTTTTTATTTTTATAATAATTGTTTCTAAGATTATTATAAATCAATTCTATCCGGAGGTATCCTATATAAGAAGTTCTATGGATCCGATTTCTATTCTAAGCTTTGATGGCTATTGGATTCCCGAAGGCGATTCATCTCGTTTTGTAGCAACACAGGCAACACTGCTGTATGATGTAGCTAAATATATACTGGCAGCGATATTCCCTCTTGGAATGTGGGTGTTGACGTATTTCAAATTAAGAGAAACAGAAGTATAGTATTATGGATTTCAAAGCAAATAAACCAATATATCTTCAAATAGTAGATTTCTGCTTTCAGCATATCCTTACAGAAGAATGGCGCGAAGATGAGCGAATTCCGTCTGTTAGGGAGCTGGCGATGACATTGCAGGTGAATCCTAACACGGCTATGAGAGCCTTTGAATATATGCAGTCTGAGGAAATTATATATTCGAAACGCGGCATGGGATATTACGTCGCCGAAAATGCTAGAGGACAGATATCGAAGCTTCAGAAAAAAGAATTTTTTGAAGAAGTACTACCCGAAACTTTTCGTTCTATGAATTTACTCGATATAAGTATCGATGATATAGTAAAGCAGTACGAACAATTTAAAAAGGAAGTAAAATGAAAAAATATACAAACAAAATTTTCAATATTATGATTGCAGTCGTTATTATTTGTTTTATTCTAATGATATTTCAAATAATGGAGATGATAATATCTTCTCTATAATACTTAATTTATAAATCTCATTCCTGCTTAATAGAATTCAATTCGTAAAAGGCAAGGGTGTAATAGGGGTAGAACATCAAATCTATTATGTCACACCGAATGGAGTGAAATATCTCGCTTTTCTTATTCGAGATCCTTCACTTTAATCAGGACGAAATAGCGGAAAATATAACCAGAGTTAAAAAATTCTAACCCCTATCACATTCCTTGCCTTTATTTTCCTTTTGTATATAATATTCTTTTTACAACTGCATTTGTGACACGCACAGACGAAATTAGTTTTCCTGTTGTCTCCGAGAAGACGTCAACATTCCAAACGTGAGTAGATCGCCCTTTGTGTTGTAAGGTACCTATGGCTCTTACCATATCTCCTATTTTCGCACTGGAGATATGACTGGCACTTATTTGCATGCCAAAGCATTGTTCATCGTGTGCACATAGTGTGTTAGAACCTACGCCGGCAACAGATTCTGCCAGAGATATTGTTGCTCCTCCGTGTAATACGCCCATCGTTTGACTCAAACGTTTTTCTACGGGCATAATAGCTTCAAGAGACGTTTGATCATCCGATTCTATGAATGTGATGTTCAACGTCTCTATCAATGTATCTTTAATACGTTCTTGAATGTTATTGGTGTTCAGCTTCATTTAATTTTATTAATCAACGCCTATGATAAAACCGTTGGCAATAATAGAGCCCCCTTCTTCGAGCTGGATATTATAGCCCATGATTGGTTCGAGTATGCCTTCTATAATAGCAATTCTATCCGAACCGGTACTCAGTATATCATAGAATTTTAAATAATCGCCCACATTGCATGATTTTACTGATGCATATTTGGGATTTTGAATTGTCATTTCCGGATCGATAGAAACCCAGCCTCTTTCGCTCCAGAAGGGATATTGAGAAGTAACAAGTACCTGCATCTTGTTTTCTAAGACGATGCGTGCTAATCTGTTGAACATGATTTTGTCCACTCCTGCTACTTTTTTCTTTTCGTATAAGTCTTTTGTGTAGTCATAAGATAAAATAACGTCGCCCACAGTAACATCTTCCACTCCTTTTCTTAGATCGTCTCCCATTGTTATTTGAGTTCCTGTTGCAAGATAGTTTTGGGCATTAATACTCAGATTCAGTGCAAACGAAGAAAGAAACGTGAGTATCAAAATGTTTGTTTTCATAATTTTATGTTTTTGTGTAAAGTTTATGCAAAGATAGAAATATTTTGAATATCGGATTCAAAACTTAATATATATTGTGAAAACAAGCAGTCTATTCAACCGTTACGGATTTTGCCAAATTGCGCGGCATATCTACATCCCTGTTTTTATTTACAGCAATATGATAGGCGAGTAGCTGTAGGGGTATGACGGTTAGTAAAGGGTCGAGACATTCTATTGTAGTCGGTATTTCAATA
This sequence comes from Dysgonomonas sp. UBA7630, assembly GCF_002483985.1. Taxonomy (NCBI): domain Bacteria; kingdom Pseudomonadati; phylum Bacteroidota; class Bacteroidia; order Bacteroidales; family Dysgonomonadaceae; genus Dysgonomonas; species Dysgonomonas sp. UBA7630. The sequence continues at coordinate 97,400 of NZ_DLIY01000037.1, read as the reverse complement.
TAATGGTCGGCTATTGACTTCATTGTTTCATCGCCTTCGTTTATTATGGCTATTACTTTGCCTCTTCTGGCTTTTATTTCTTGTATGTTACTGACTACTTTGTCGTATATGGCACTATGAGTTGCAATCGTTACCACCGGCATCTCATTGTCTATGAGCGCTATTGGTCCGTGTTTCATTTCGGCTGCCGGATAACCCTCGGCATGTATGTACGATATCTCTTTTAGCTTGAGGGCTCCTTCCAGAGCTATAGGGTAATTGTATCCACGACCGAGGTAAATAAAGTTTTGTGCATAAGTGAAGATATTGGATAGTTCCTTAATCTTTTCATTGCTTGATAAAACTTTTTTTATTTTCGACGGAATAGACAGAAGCTCTTTAGTGATTTCTATATATTTTTCGTCCTCTATCACCTTTTTCTCTTTCGCAATAGTCAAGGCCATTAATATGAGGGTTGTAACCTGTGCCGTGAATGCTTTGGTCGATGCTACTCCTATTTCGTGTCCACAATGCGTATATGATCCCGAATTGGTGTTGCGAGGAATTGATGATCCTACAACATTGCATACTCCATATACAAAAGCTCCGGCCTTGCGTGCTAGTTCAATTGCTGCAAGCAAATCGGCAGTTTCTCCCGATTGAGAAATTGCGATTACGATGTCGTCGGCATAGATCACAGGATTTCTATATCTAAACTCTGAGGCGTACTCTACTTCAACGGGAATGCGGCAAAACTCCTCGAATAAGTATTCTCCTATTAGTCCGGCGTGCCATGAAGTTCCACATGCGATGATAATGATACGCCGTGCATTTATGAATTTTTCTTTATGGTCTATTATCCCGGATAAAGTTATGTTTGTACCTTCTATATTAATGCGTCCGCTCATGCAGTTTTTAAGAGTTTCAGGTTGTTCGAATATTTCTTTTAGCATGAAGTGTGGATAGCCGCCACGTTCTAGTTGGCTGAGATTCATTTCCAATTGTTTGATCTCCGGTGTTTTCTGTATGTTGGAGATCGTAATTATCTTAGGCTCTTTATCTCTTTTGAGTATAGCTATTTCTTCATCATCCAGATAAATAACCTTGTTGGTATACTCTATAATAGGAGAAGCATCTGATCCGATGAAAAACTCGCCATCACCAATTCCGATAACTAACGGGCTGCTTTTGCGTGCTGCAATTATCTGGTCGGGCTTTCCTTTTTCTATCACGGCTATGGCGTATGCACCTACTACCTGATTGAGTGCAATTTGAACTGCTGTAAACAGATCGCAATTATTTAAGCTTTTGATATATTCAATTAGCTGTACCAGTACTTCCGTGTCGGTACTACTTTGAAAACTGTACCCATTTTGTGTTAGCTGAGCCTTAAGTACTGCATAGTTTTCTATGATTCCATTGTGTATGAGGGCTAAAGACTCTGATTGAGAGTAGTGGGGGTGTGCATTGCAGTTGCTCGGTTCGCCATGTGTGGCCCATCTGGTATGTGCTATGCCGATTGTGCCGGTTGTGTCTTTTCCTTTGGTATATTCCTCAAGATGCTGTACTTTGCCTTTTGTTTTGTATACCGAAAGGTTGTCTTCACTATTTATAATTGCTACTCCGGCACTGTCATATCCTCTATACTCTAGTCTATGTAAACCTTTTATCAAAATGGGGTAGGCTTCTCTAAAGCCAATATATCCTACAATTCCACACATATTGTTTTTTTATTTGGCTGTAAAGATATATATAGTATTGTTAAAAATATTGTTTCCAAATATTAAAAACGTTAATATTAACATAAATGTATTTTGCGGGTTTAATAAAATATAAATACATACTAGACTTGAGTAATTTGTATATATTTGTTTGTAAAAAAGAGCCAAAAATGAAATTTGTACATACTGCCTTATTTATATTCTTGTTTTGTATATTAACCCCTGTTTATTCACAGAAAGCTATTACTGCNNAAGAAACATCGTCATTGAATGGAGTTATTCCTCCTCTCTATAAGGATGGCGAGAAGACGTTATACGATTTTTTAGAGACTAATATAAAATATCCTCCCATTTTGATAAAAATAAAGATGGAAGGGGATCTGGAGTTGAAGTTCAACGTAGCTAAAGATGGAAGTGTAAAAGATGTAGAAATAGTAAGAGGATTTGATCCGGATGCAGATGACGAGGTTATACGTGTTTTGCAAGCGATGCCCAAATGGTCGCCTGCCTTGCTTGATGGTAATCCTGTCAATTTCACTCAGCATCTTTCTGTCACTTTCAAGTTGACCGATACGTTAATAGCACAAGCAAAGGAACAGCCTAAAAACGAAGAGCAGAAATTAACAAATGAGTCATCTTTGGTAATGATTCCGACAGATACCTTGACACAGATAGAAGAAAAACAGATTGTTCAAGAGTCTGACTCTTTAAACACTGATCCTCAATATCCGGGAGGGCAGGAGGCACTAGATACTTACCTGAAGACTAATATGAAATATCCGAAGCGTGCCATTAAATATGGAATAGAAGGTCGGGTTATATTTAATATAGAGGTGTCCGCTGAAGGTGAGATATCAAAGATATGGTTGTTTAAAGGTGTGTTTCCTGATTGTAATGAAGAAGCTTATTATTTGATAAAAAAAATGCCTAAATGGATTCCCGGATTGAAAGATGGGGTTCCTGTCACAAAGCAGGTGATGTTGCCTATTTCATTTGAATTACCTAAATAGAAAATAACTCTCATGTGAACTAATTTAACTTTTCTTTGTTTTATATCTGTAATGTAAATAGTAACAGTATATATTAATGAAAACATTAGAACGTAATACAGATTTAGGACTACTTATTCTAAGATTAAGTGTTGGTATATTAATGCTTTTGCATGGGATAGCTAAATTATCACATGGGGCAGGAATGATAGAACAAATGGTGGAGGGTGCAGGATTACCTTCTTTTATCGCCTATGGGGTGTATGTTGGAGAGATTATTGCTCCTTTGTTTATAATTTTCGGATACGGCACACGCGTTGCTGCAGCAATATTTGTATTTAATATGTTGGTTGCAGTTTCGCTTGCTCATAGCGGTGATGTATTCTCGCTAAATGAGACCGGAGGCTGGATGCTCGAGTTGCAAGGTTTATATATCTTTGGCGCTTTGGCTTTAGTGTTTACCGGTGGTGGCAAATATGCTCTTAGTAAAAAGCATATCTGGGATTAAAAAAGAAAGATATTTTTTGCAAAGCATGAGACTATAGACTAGTCTCATGCTTTTCTTTTTATATAAAATATTATCTTTGCCGCATCATGCAGAGAGTGCAATTTTATATTTCGAATTTTAATACCAAAAAACATATTTTAGAAAAATGACAAAAAGTGTCCACCGTATTGATGTTGCCGATGCCCTGAGAGGTCTTTCGGTACTAGGCATAGTGTTAGTACATAGCCTCGAAAACTATAATCTTTTCAATTTTACTCCGATAGATACTCCATTTATGAAGTTTCTGGATTCGGTTCTATTCGATTCTACTTTTTTTATTTTTGCAGGAAAAGCTTATGGTATATTTGCCTTATTATTTGGCTTTAGTTTTTTTATTCAGGATAATAATCAGTTAAAAAGAGGCAACGATTTTCGTCCTCGTTTTTTATGGCGTTTAGTTTTACTATTCGTTTGGGGAATGATCAATTCTCTTTTCTATACGGGCGATGTTCTGGTAATGTTTTCACTCATTGGTATTATGCTGATATTAACGGCACGTTTGTCTACCAAGACTGTATTGATTATCGCCACAATCTTTATCCTTCAGCCAATAGAGTGGGGGCGTGTTATTTATGCTTTAGTTAATCCGGACTATGTAATGGGCGAAAGTATGGTAGGATATCATTATGGTAAATTAAATCCTATCTTGATAGATAAATCGGCAAGCTTGAGTGATATCTTTAATGTAATGTTGCATCATGGAGAATGGGGTAGCTTTATGTGGGCATGGGAAAATGGACGTTTTTGTCAAGTTGCCGGATTGTTCTTGTTCGGAATGCTTATAGGGCGTACAGAATTCTTCCTTCATCCCGAAACCAATATTCGCAAATGGGTTCGTATGCTAATTCTTGGAGTTGTTTGTTTCTTCCCTCTCAAAGGGTTGACCCTTATGCTTCCGGGCTTTATTGAAAATAAAGCAGTGTTAGAGCCTTTAGGGATAATAGTTCAATCTTTTACCAATGTTTCATTTCTGTTTTTCCTTGTGTCATTAGTCCTTATTGTTTATTATTCTACTGAAAAAGGACGATACTTATTAAGGAAATTAATACCTTATGGTAAAATGAGCCTTACCAATTATATAACTCAATCTTTGCTAGGTGGTGCAATATTTTATAGCTGGGGGCTTGGTCTATCAGTGAGTATAACAATGTCCTTTCTGATCGGGGTCGGAATATTCATCGTACAATATATATTCTCTTGTTGGTGGATGAAAAACCACAAGCATGGACCTCTAGAATATATATGGAAAAAGGCAACATGGATTGGCTCAAAGAAAGATTAAAACGTTTGTATTGATATTAAAAATAAAACCTCAAAAGCAAAATGAAGCTTTTGAGGTTTTATTTTAGATTTGTATGATATTTTCTAATTCGAGGGTTTCAACCCTTTTTCGAAAACTTCTGTAATTGTAGCCTCTATGATCTTGCTTTCACTGATTTTTAAATCTTTTGCAATTTGGCTTTTCAAATCAGATTGAACGTAAATCAAAGGATCTTCGCAAATTACTTTCTTTAATCCCCTTGAGTCATCCAGTGTTGCAAAATTTTTATCCTGCATTTTATATTTACCTTTTAGCGGGTCTGCGAAATTAAGATAATAATAATATGTCTTATCATTCTTAAATTCATAGCTCGTATGCTCAGATGTTACATTTTGTTTGATGTATTCTTCAACTTTTGCTTTTAACTCCGGATTGTGATCTGTTAATGAGATATCAATTTTTGTGTCTGTATATATCCAATGCCCTTCTATGGTGCTTGTAGGTGGGTTTTCGTCCCCATCACAAGACAGCATAAAGAGACCTATAGAAAAGGCCATCAGTATATATGTTAAAAATTTCGCTTTCACAGCTTTAATATTAATATTAATTTACAAATGTACATATATTAAACGTAAAAATAGCTAAAATGTTGCGTCTTTTTCGATAAAAAATCGGACAAAAAGATTTATCCGATTTCTTAACACCAAACTTATTATCTATTATCATTCAGTAGGTAATACATCTTTTATATAAGATGTTCTATTATGACTTCAATCAATAGTAAAATTGTAAAAACAACGATTATAACCATATCTGTTTATATTTATATTGAAATCTTTATAAGATCTGTTTAAGGGATATTCTTTTATAACTTTCTTATCACGTGGCGTTTTTATCACAATCTCAAACGTTTCCAAACTCCATGGATTTGAATTTGTATGCCATGTAGGATTAATCGTTAATAAAGAATCAGTCAGGGTGTAATCTAAGTGCAGATCTTCTACTTTTCTTTTGGCTGTCATTTCGTTGTCTGCGAAATTCTTCTTATGTATTTCAATTACATAATTGGTTAATGTTGTATCTACACTGGTTTGTATCGAAGGTAACACACACAGCTTTTTGTTGTCCGAAGATCCGGTATATAAAACAAATGGATTGTTCGGTTGTGATTCTGCGCTTAAATATTCGCTACCCAATTTTACGTATAGGGAATCTGAGGTTGTATTTGCATCTACACTTTCTACGGCTTCCGCAGTGTGACGATGATTTAATCCGAATTTAAATCCGGTATTTCCTAAATAGAAAGAAGCCCCTAACCATAATACAAATCCTATAACAAAACTTATTAATGTCTGAGTTGTAAATGGAGATCTTTTCAAGATTTTAATCATTAGAGATAGCAGCCCCATTAGTGGAATTAAAGATGCTAATAAGAATGCAATCTTTAAATTAATAGAACTTAATCCTAATAGTATAAGATAATTATTCAGACCTAGGATTGTTGTGTCAAAATACAACCAAATAAAGGAACCAATCATCGCAATGATGATGAGAAACAAGATTACAGCTAAAATACCAATAAACACATTCACAAGAATACCTATTGCCGAAGCCAAGGAGCTACCTTTATATTTTCGGGATTGAGTACGGTCTTCTTCAATATTTGAAATAGAAGGATCCGATCCGGTCATTGATAGTTTTTGTTTGAAAGAGTGAGCCGCAGGCATTACTGCCCATAGGATACCATATATCAACACTATCACCATACATGAGGGGCCTTTGTGCATGAAGAATAATAAGAAAAGGAATATTCCCGAGAATATAAGGCGCATGATAGTTGTGTCTATTCTGAAATAGTGGCCCAATCCGCTACACACTCCACCAATAAATTTGTTGTCAGTGTCTCTGTATAGCTTTTTCTTGAACAAATCTTGTGTGTCGTCGGTTGCATAGTCTGATTTACCAAACGATTTCTTTTCAGAATCTTCTTCTCTGTATTCTTCTTGCGGTGCATCGTCAAAATCTTTTGGGCTTCCCATAATTTTTATAATATCCAACGCATCCGCCATAGATACGACCCCATCAGCCGAGCTTACACGCATTTGTAATAATTCGCTCAAACGAAGTTCGATGTCAGATATGATTTCTCCCGATTCTGAATTTTTTTCAAAATGCCTTCTTAAGGCTTTCAGGTAATCGTCGAGGACACGGAATGCATCTTCTTCGAGATTGAAAGCTAAACCTCCTATGCTAACTCTAATTGTTGGTTTCATTGTTATCAGATTTTATTTATTTCTAATATTGTCTATTACTCTTACCAGATCAGTCCAAGCGCCATCTAGTTCTCCTAATACGGCATTTCCTTTTTCTGTGATTGCATAATATTTGCGGGGTGGCCCTTGTGTCGATTCTTCCCATCTGTAAGAGAGTAACCCTTGATTTTTTTGTCGAGTAAGCAGCGGATATAATGTTCCTTCAACCACGATCATCTCCGAATCTTTCAGTTCATTTATTATATCTGATACGTATGCGTCTCCTTTAGATAGAATACTGAGGATACAATATTCTAATATGCCCTTACGCATCTGAGCTTTTATATTGTCTACATTTATAGTTTCCATATTATTCATTTATTTGTGTTGTGATGTAAATCTTCTAATGTTTTCGGCTGTCGGAGCATAACCTCTCAGCTCCAGCTTCTGAGCTACACTTATAGCTCTAGGCATTACAATCCAAAGAACACAGTATACAAGGATGGCTGTACCATACAAGAAAGAAGTAGCTGCAAAAATCACCCTGATGATAGTTACGTCGATGCCAAGGTATAGCGCTAAACCACTACATACACCTGATACCATTTTTTCGTCAATATCTCTATACATGCGTTTATCTCCTCTTGTATATTCTTTATCTGAGCTTTTATAATTTTTATATTCAGTTTCCTGTTCTGACGATTTAGAGTCTACTTCGCCTAAATGGTCTATTACTGTTTGTACTTGTTTCATGTCTACAACTTGATTTGAATATTTTATTTCTTTTTGCAATATCTCAGCTACACGAGCTTCAACATCTTCCATTACTTCACGAGCTTCCTGTTTGTCAGGAATAGTTTCTTCGAATCGTTTCAGATAATCTTTTAATCTGAAATATGCATCGTCTTCCATTGTGAAATTGATGCCTCCTATACTTACTTCAATAACCTTTTTCATATTTTAGACTATTTGTTTTTTTTGTATTCTATTACCTAATATTATCCTATACAATGTTGTTTGTAATGCAAATATATAAATAAATATAAGTACTATGCAATGCATAGTACTTATGGGTAAATTGTGTATTTTGTTTATGTTGTTGATATATAGCTTTTTATGTGTTTTGTGTCATTGAATAATTAACTTTAATTAATTATTTTGTTTGTTCATTATTGAAAAAATGATATATGAATAATAAAGAAAGCCGTGTTAGTGAGATACTATATATCTTACTCACACGGGTTAAAGAGTTGGGTATGTCAGCGAAAATAGGAGACAGGTCCAGTTTTATCTTCAACTTAATTTATACTACTATTTTCATCTTTTAATTATGATTAGAATCCTCGTCTGCTATTTGGTCTGATTTATTATCATCATTGTACCAATTTACTCTTCTCAATACAAACATTACGATAGCTAATGCTATAAACAGCCCAATAGCTCCGAATAGCAAAGAGAGGTTTTCTAACTGTAATACTATATACAGATAGGTATATAGTCCCGCAAGGAATAGCCCCATCATACCTGCCTGTTTGGTGCTGCGAAACATTGTTATTGAATATAAGGAAATGAGGATAGTGGTTGCAGAACTCGAGATCAGATATGATAAGCCAAAACTGAGGTGCTCCGATATCCCAAGTAATAGTACATAGAATATAACGAGCCCACTGCTTACCAATAAATATTGTACGGGGTGAATCCTTTTTCGGCTAAGAAGTTCAACTAAGAAAAACACAACAAAAGTGAATACTATAAACATGATTGCATATTTTACCGAACGCATTGTCATCTGGTATTTATCAACCGGGAATTTCATATCTAAACCTAAGGCAGATGATTTTAATACGTCATTATCGCCAATCCACATTTGTACATAATTGCGATTGTAATCGAATATATTCCACTTAGCATCAAAGCCGTCTTTATTCACGGTGCGTTCTGTCGGTAAGAAGTTGCCATCAAAAGATACAGTATTCCATGGTGATTTTAGGTGTATTGTACTTTCCTTTCCCACAGGGTTGAAGTATAATCCTTCGCTTCCATTAAGAGCCAGTTCGAAATTGAAATCGTAATTGTTGATAGCGGGATCTAAAGGTGTTTCAACTGTCACTCCCGAACTTACAAAAGAATTGATCTTAATGCCCGGTTGAACGATCTGTGGCTTTCCATTTACATTAAATACAATTTTATTCTTAATCCCTTGCAGATACGTAATACCAATCAGGACGAAAGCTTTATCCCACATTCCTTGCTCGGGTTTTATGTTTAACTTAGCATAGTCCGGTAGAGAGAATGTTCCACTTACATGCAAATTAGACTGATATAGTAATGTCTTGAAGAGTGTGCGAGAGCGTTCTTCTGTTTTTATATTTCCTTCAACATTGAAGCTGTCGGGAAGGAAATAAGCATAATTGGTAATTACATTTTGATTTTTATCAGTTCCACTCTGTACAGGGAGTACCAATACAGGACCAGATATAGTTTGAATCCCACTCCATTTCTGGCTTATTTCGTCTTGAACTGCTTTCTGATTCCCTTCGCGTTCTTCAACGAGTGATCTTATCAGATTGATCGGTAATAGCATAACGGCAATTAAAACTGTAACAACAATGACTTTTACAAAGATCATGTTCACTCCGATATCGAATTTTGTTTTCATAAATAATTAAATTAATAACATGTTTAAAAGTTCTTTGAAATTCAAAGTTTGTAAATAAAAAAAATTACGACAGAGGATTAAGTAATCGCTCGAGAGCGTCTATATGTTCTTTAAAGAGTTTCTTTCCCAGAGGTGTCACCTTGTAAGATGTATTGGGCTTCCTTCCCAAAAATTGTTTTCTTACTTCAATTACTTCCTCTTTTTCTAAAGCCTTCAAGTGACTGGCCAGATTTCCGTCGGTAACGTCAAGCAGCTCTTTCATTGTATTGAAGTCTACACTGTCATTTACCATTAGCACCGACATTATACCTAAGCGGATACGGCTGTCGAAGATTTTATTCAATCCTGATATAATATCTTTCATAATCAACCGTTTTTCTCTGATTTTACATCATATTTGTAATGAATTAGTATACCATATACAATATGTAAAACACCAAAACCTATTCCCCAAAATATAAGATCGTAGCCTACAGTTATAGCTGCAGCCAATCCCAATATTATTTCGCATGCTCCTAATACCTTTACATCACGGAATGTGCGAGAACCGGCAGCTATGAGCCCTAGTCCGTAAAAGATGAGCATGCACGGTGCTACCATAAAGTAAACATCTTTGTAAATAAGGATAATGGATAATAGACCTCCTGATACTAATGGCACGCTAAAATCTTTAGCTATCTCTAATGTTACAGGCATCCAAAGTTTTGAATTTCTTTTTTTAGCCTTGCCGGCTGAGAAATATAATCCCACTGCAACAGCACTAATAAGTACAACCGTGGCAATTAAAATAAGATCATATAGAAGATTCCCTGTAAAAGTAAATTCGCCTATCAATACAAAATAAGCCGATATAGCACCCAATATAGCAAATGTACCTGCCATAACACCAGACATACCGCTGATCGATAAGAATTTGCTCGAACGTTCCATCATGGAACGTATGTGTTTTATATCATCTAAATTTGTATCCATAATATTTACTTTGAAATACAAAGTAATATGATATATTTTGATTGTGCAACAAAATAACCGAAATTTTTTATAGAGACCGAGACTGAAACCCCCCCTGCTTAGCATCTTGTATAAGCAGGGGGGTAAGTTTTAATTATCTCTAAACGAGTTCTCTATGTTAGGCGTTTAAAAACACTTCTCTTTCCTTCAAAACTTTTATCATATCAGCAGTCATTTTCTCCAGATCATATTCAGGACGCCATCCCCATTCGTGACGGGCGCAAGTGTCGTCAAGTGAGTTTGGCCATGAATCTGCTATAGCTTGTTTTAGAGGGTCTACTTCGTATTCCATTACGAAGCTAGGATAATGTTTTTTTATTGCTGTATAGATCATTTCCGGGTCGAAGCTCATAGATGCAATATTAAACGAGTTTCGGTGGATAAGTTTTGCAGGGTCGGCTTCCATTATATTTATTGCTGCATTTAGGGCATCGGGCATATACATCATATCCATAAATGTTCCCGGCTTCAGAGGACATATAAATTTTTCCTCTCTTACTGCATTGTAATATATCTCAACGGCATAATCGGTTGTACCTCCACCGGGATGAGTAAGGTTGGATATAATACCCGGAAAACGTACCGAGCGAGTGTCTACTCCCCATCTGGTATAATAATAGTCGCTAAGCAGTTCACCCATTACTTTTGTAATTCCATACACTGTATTCGGACGTTGGATAGTGTCTTGAGGTGTCTTGTCTTTTGGTGTGTTAGGACCGAAAGCACCTATAGAACTGGGAGTAAAAACGGCACAACCAAACTCGCGTGCTACATCGAGGCAATTCATCAAGCTATTTACTCCGACATCCCACCCTAACTTAGGATTTTTTTCGGCTGTAGCTGATAATATTGCTGCCAGATTGTAAATAGTATCAATTTTGTATTTTTTTACTGCGTCAGCTATTTGCTGTTTGTCTGTAGCATCTATTTCTACAGTAGGGCCCGATTCGAAAAAGTTTTCAGGAAAAGGAGGTTTGTAATATCCGCAGATAACATTACTCTCTCCATAAATAGAGCGTAATTTAATACTTAATTCCGAGCCTATCTGGCCCGTACTGCCTACGATAAGAATGTTTTTCATAAAAGAAAAATCTGATTGTAAAAGGGTGATTGTTTAGTTGTATCTTGTTTCAATATTCCACTTACTTAATAACGCCCAGTTCTTTTCCTACCTTCGTAAATGCGGCGATACATTTATCGAGATGTTCTTTTTCGTGTCCTGCTGATATTTGCACACGGATACGAGCTAAATCTTTAGGTACAACAGGATAGTAGAAGCCTGTAACATAAATACCTTCGTCTAATAATTTTGCAGCCATATCCTGCGATAGTTTTGCATCATAGAGCATTACGGCACAGATAGAAGACTGAGTAGGTTTGATGTCAAACCCTGCTGCTTTCATTTTTTCTACAAAGTAGTCGGTGTTGGCATGCAGCTTGTCTTGCAACTCATTTGTGCGATCCATCATTTCAAACATTTTAATACCTGCTGCAGCTATAGCCGGAGGAATAGAGTTTGAAAATAAATAAGGGCGGGAACGTTGGCGCAACATGTCGATGATTTCTTTCTTTCCTGTAGTAAAACCGCCAATAGCTCCACCGAAGGATTTGCCAAGCGTGCCTGTAATGATTTCTACTTTCCCACGAAGATTAAACAGTTCGGTTGTTCCGCGTCCTGTTTTGCCCACCACTCCGGCAGAGTGCGATTCGTCGATCATAATCATTGCATCATACTTTTGTGCCAGCTCATATATTTTATCCATCGGAGCCACATTGCCATCCATTGAGAAAACTCCATCGGTCACTATTATTCGAAAACGTTGGGCTTGGGCTGCTTGCAATTGTTTTTCCAGATCAGCCATATCTGCGTTTGCATAACGATACCGTACAGCCTTACATAAACGTACTCCATCTATTATTGAAGCGTGGTTTAAAGAATCGGATATAATTGCATCTTGTTCGTTCAAAAGGGGTTCGAACACTCCGCCGTTGGCATCGAAGCAAGCTGCATATAAAATTGAATCTTCTGTGCCGAAGAATTTAGTAATAGCTGCTTCCAATTGTTTGTGCAGGTCTTGTGTTCCGCAAATAAACCGCACGGAAGAAACGCCAAATCCACGTTCGTCCATAGCATCTTTGGCTGCTTGTATAAGTTCCTTATTGTTAGATAATCCCAGATAATTATTTGCGCAGAAATTAAGGACTTCTTGTCCGGTATTTACTTTGATTGCAGCACCCTGAGGTGATACAATTATGCGTTCGTTCTTATATAATCCTGCTGACTGAATGTCAGCTAATTCGTTTTGTAGGTGCTTTTGAAAACCAGAATAAGTGCTCATGATAATTATATTTTTGAAACAAAGGTAATAAAATGCTACTAACTAAAAGTGTCATAATGTTTAAAAATAGTGTCCTCAATGTCATTATTAGTATCTCTATCTTATCCTTTAACTCAGTAGAGCGCACTTCTGTTTGAGATTGTAGGCGTGATAAGCAAAAAGAGGGCTTATTGTACAATATATCCAATTTAAACTTTCAGCGAAAAAAAGATTATTGGTATCTTTACAAATCAATATAAAAGATGAGATTTTTATTATGAAAAAAGTTATTTTGTTATTCGTATTACTAAGTGTTTGTTTTATCCATACATACTCTCAGAACCAACTTCTTGTATTGGATAATTATACTATCCCGCTAAATAATAAGGGTGCTGTTGTAGGAAAAGTCATTTCAACAGGAAATGAAAAAATTACATTAAAAGATCCTTCCGGGTTATTTGAAATCGATAAAGAAAAAAATATAAAGCTAAAAAAAGGAAAACAGCTAACTGCAAATTCGCCTATATCTTATAAGATAATATTAAAAGAAGGAAAGAACGAAAAATCATTTGAGTTGGTAAAAGATGAGTTTTTGCATAACAAAGTGATTGCTCACAGAGGAGCTTGGAAAGATCGTGATTTTAGCCATAATTCGATGAGTTCATTGAAGCATGCCGTAGAAATAGGTTGTGAAGGTTCAGAGCTGGATGTATGGATGTCATCAGACGATGTTGTTGTACTCTCACACGATCCTTCGATAGGAGGGAAGGATGTTGAATCAACTACAGCTGCAGAATTGTCTGCTGTAGCATTGAAGAATGGAGATTTTGTACCAACTCTAGAAGAGTATATCAACTATATAAAAACACAAAATAAAACAAAACTAATCATAGAAATAAAAGGAACAAATAAAGGAAAGGCTATCGCCGACTCTGTTGTGCATTTAGTACATCGGATGAAAGCTCAGGCATGGGTAGATTATATATCTTTCGGTATGCAATATCTTACTCGAGTTAAAGAATTAGATCCTGCAGCAAAAGTACTTTATTTAGGATCGGATAAAAGCTTGGAAGAGTTAAAAGCAGCAAATATAGATGGAATTGATTTCCATTATTCATTATTTCAAAAAGATTCCAAATTAGCTGATGAGGCGAAGTCAATGGGTTTGCTTACTAATGCTTGGACGGTGAATAAAGAAGAAGATATGCAAACAATGCTGAAATTAAAACTGGATTTCATCACAACCGATGAGCCGGAATTGCTTCTTAGATTATTAGAAAAATAAAGGAAAAAAGCATATTGATTAGAAACGCTGAAAATATTTTCAGCGTTTTTTTTTATGAAAAATCAAACTGATAATTCTCTACTAAATAAAGAGTATTGAATATTAATCGTTAATTCTAGAAATTATGAGTAACCGATCATCTGTATTCGCTGTATGTCTAATTGGACTTATTATATCTATTCCTCTATATCACTTCAAAAGTAAATCTCTAAGAAGCCAAGGTCTGACTTCCGTTGAAGAAACTCCTGTTAAGTTTCAATCATTGACTGTTGATAGTTCAGTCTATCCCACTATAGAAAGCGTTTTACAAAGAGCTGAATCTGAATTGAAGGTAATATATGGAGCAGAAATAGTCGATGCCGAAAAACCGTTATTGGTAAGTCTTGAAAATAATATATGGACAGTTGTCGGCTCATCAAAAGATGGAGGAAAAGGTGGTGTTTCAGAAATTAAAATAAATAAAATAACAGGAAAGATAGTCCACCTTTCTCATGGGAAGTAACTTTCTGGATATGGCTCTTTCCCTTAGCCTTGACCTAATTGGGTGATGAAAATAGAATGTCTTCTCTGTCCTCATTCCTTGCAATCAGGGGGAATTTATATATCTTTTTAATTTTTCTTTTTCTCTTTTTGAATGTATGAGAATGAAGTTATATAATTCTCAAATGTTTTGTTATACTTTGTTGTTCCAGACATCACGATTTGAGAAACAAGGTTGTTTTCGTCAAAAGTATAATTGTATTTTATATCAGCATACTTTCTTTCCCCTTCCATTTGGATAATTTCTGCTTGGATAATATTGTTTTTATTTTTTGTCCCCATATGCTCCGACAGAAACGGAAGGCTTGCCATTAGCCAACATGTACTTGCCATATTGAACGTATTGCGTGGCATTTCATAGCAATAGTCCGATGGTGCTGCGTATTCCTTATCATCGTATGTATACACAAACCTGTATCCTTTAGATGTTGTGATCTCTGTTATATTTCCATCCTTAATAGTGTAGTTTTCCGTATAATTCAAAGATGAGGTAACGCCTGTCTTATCATAATGATCAAGCTGTTTGATATATCCCCCATCGTCATAAATAAATGTGGTAGAGTCGTTGATAGCTACCTGCTTTGAGACCTTTCCGTTTGATGTTCTTTCTGTGTATCTTACATGTAAAGCATATTCAGCTTGCTTTTTATCATTACGAAAGACTAACAAGCTATCATAATATATTGTAGACTCGCTTTGTTTTATTAATCTGGAATATGATATTTTTCTGTCGCTTATATAGTCTACTACTATTGCAGAATCTTTGATGTTAGAACTTTGTATCGTTTTCATCAAATCATTATCTGTATATGTAAATTCCTGACTATAACGAAAAGAAAAACCCGGATTATCTTCAGGGTAAGTAACTGTTTTTAATAACCAATAATATTCAGGTATTTCGGGCTCAGGTTCAGGATCTTCTTGCGGAGGATGATATAATCTTATTGATTCATCCGAGCAGGATAAGCATATGATAATAAGTATTATACTAGATATTACATAAGAGGAGAATTTCATTTTCTTAGTTTTGTTTAGGCTTTACTATTAGACACACAAAGATAATAAATATAATATTAAAAAGTAATCTAATTTGTTAAAGGTATGATATGAAATATTTCAAAAATCAGATTTATGAAGAGACACAAACTCATTCTATAATTTGTACATTTGTAGTATATAAAAACACTAAAATTAAAGATATGAAGTTCAGGTCAGTTATTCTATTGCTCAATTTGATTGTTGCAGTCACTTTGTTTGGGCAGAAAAAAGAGAGCTTATTACAGGCATATACCACCCCTCCGGTAACAATCGTAAACCCACTAAAGATTGATAGTGTAAACTTGAAAGGAGAAAAGTTTTCTGAATCAGATTTGCTAAAAATGTCGATTTCAATACCAGAGCAGTCTGCTTTTGTAAGGCCACTGAAAGCCGATAGTGATGGTTTTTTATATCCCGAAAAACCACAGGATGGAGCCTTCTCTTTGCAATTGATATCATTTTATATTACTTCAGATAGATATGCGAAGGGAACATTGAGGGTGACTAGTCCTAATATGTTGGAGATATACATTGACGGAAAGCTGGCTGCTTCAAAAACAACAAAAGAAAAAACTTTTCGGTCTGACAAAAAAGATATAACAGCTTCAATAAATCCTTATCCATTACAAAATCGCGTCGTAATAAAACTCTTGGCTTCGGCTAAAGATGAAGTACCCCCTACTTTGAAAATTGAAATAGAAAACGAAAAAACTGATTCTGTCTCTAATTTTACAATGTCAAATACTGTAAACCGAAATGTAAACTTCTCAGACATGCTTCTGGGGAAACGAGTGATAAATGTAAGCTTATCAGCAGGAGGACAATATGCCTTGCTCTCTTATAGAGAAACATTTGGAGAAAAGAGTGTTACAACGACTGAGCTATACAACCTAAAGACTCGTAGTAGTCTCTTGATTGATACCGACGGTCGTAAAAGCCAGCTCGCCTGGATGCCCAAGAGCGAGAAAATGTTTTATGTTTCTAAAGATGACTCAGGCTCAGAGCTGAGGGCAATAGATCCTGCAACATTGCAGGAAGCTGTTCTCGCAAAGAACATACCGGATGAAAGTATCATGTTTTCGCCTGATGAGAAAACTCTATTCTATACCAAGCTTGAGAAAGAAGCTGAAAATAAAAGTGATCTGAAGCTTTTAAGGTCACCGGAAGATCGTCAATCCGGTTATGGAAACAGGTCTTTTATATATAAATATGATTTGGCCACAGGGCTAAGTCAACAATTGACATTTGGCTCTCATTCTACAGTGCTGAATGACATAAGTGCAGATTCGAAACAATTATTGATTTCAATATCAGAAGAGACTATTACCAGTAGGCCCTTCAGTACAAATTCTATGTATAAACTGGATTTATCAACTATGACAGTTGATACTCTATGGACAAAAGACAGCTTTGCATATAGCGCATCGTTTTCTCCCGATGGGAAGAAAGTCCTTGTTGCCGGAGCCGGAGAGGCTTTTAATGGAATAGGGTTGAATATTGAGGAAGGGCAGGTTGCGAATAGTTATAATACTTTGGCTTTCATTATGGATTTAGAAACGAAAAAGATAGATCCGATAACTAAAGATTTTAACCCAAGTATTGATGCCTATTTTTGGAATAAAAAAGATAACCTTATATACTTTCGCACAACAGACAAAGACTGTGTGAATATGTATACTTATAACCTTTCGACTAAAGTATTTTCGAAACTCCCTTTAGACGAAGAAGTTATTCGTACATTTAGCACTGCGGGCAATGCTCTTGTAGGTATTTACGCCGGTGTTAGCGTATCTAACTCTACCAGGGGTTATATCTATGATCTTAAGACTCAGAAGTCGATTCGGATAGCCGACCCTTATGAAGAGAGATTATCTCAAATGACATTAGGTAAGGTTGAGGGTTGGAATTTTACAAATTCAGCCGGAACAGAGATTACAGGAATGTTCTACTTGCCGCCGAATTTTGATCCTACGAAAAAATATCCAATGATTGTTTATTATTATGGTGGTACTATGCCTACATCCCGTACATTCGAAGGACCATATCCCGGTCATGTGTTTGCTTCACAGGGATACGTTGTTTATGTTGTGCAGCCAAGTGGTGCTACCGGCTTTGGACAGAAGTTTTCGGCTCTTCATGTTAATGCTTGGGGGAAGCGTACTGCTGAAGATATAATAGAGGGAACGAAGCAGTTTGTGAAAGAACATCCGTTTGTAAATGATAAGAAGATTGGCTGTATCGGAGCTTCGTATGGCGGTTTTATGACTATGTACCTTCAAACTCAAACTGACATGTTTGCTGCTGCTGTTTCGCATGCAGGAATCAGTTCTATCAGTAGTTATTGGGGTGAAGGATATTGGGGCTATACATATAGTTCGGGGGCTAGTGCCAATAGTTATCCTTGGAATAATCCGGACTTATATGTTAAACAGAGTCCTTTGTTTAGTGCAGATAAAATAAAAACACCTCTTTTGTTGACACACGGAACTGTTGATACGAATGTTCCTATTGGTGAAAGTATTCAAATGTATACGGCTCTCAAGATACTCGGAAAACCGGTTGAATTTATTCAGGTAAAAGATGAAAATCATGGAGTAGCAAATTATAAAAGACGGGTGGAATGGAATAATTCTATAATGGCTTGGTTTAGCAAATGGCTTAAGGAGGATACTGCTTGGTGGAATGCCTTATACCCGGATAAGTAAGTGTAAGTTTAGAAGGATATTAAGGAGGATATTGATGAAAATTCAGTATCCTTTTTTATTTTATTAAAAAGAGGCTTACTGTTTTACTTGGTTTAGAAATGTATTAAAGGAATACAATTATGTAACTTTACCTTTCGGTATGTCATAATAAAGCTATAACATTATGAAAAATGGAGTGATGATGCAATACTTCGAATGGAATTTACCAAATGACGGTAAACTGTGGAAGCAACTTTGTGCAGATGCCGGGCATCTACATGAAATTGGTATTACTGCTGTTTGGATACCTCCAGCATACAAAGCTGATGAGCAACAAGATGAGGGTTATGCGACGTATGATCTCTTTGATTTGGGAGAGTTCTATCAAAATAATACGGTAAGGACAAAATATGGAACGAAGGAAGAGTTGAAGTCTATGATTTCCGAACTGCATAAATATAATATTTCAGTATACCTTGATGCTGTGATGAATCATAAGGCGGAGGGAGATTATACTGAAAAGTTTATAGTTAGAGAGGTAGACCCTGAAGAGAGGAATCGTGATATCTCTGATGAGTTTGAAATACAGTCTTGGACGGGGTATGATTTTCTTGGACGTGCAGATAAATATTCTAGTTTCAAGTGGCATTGGTATCACTTTTCGGGTGTAGGGTTCGATGATATAAAAAGGAGAAGTGGTATTTTTCGCATTATAGGAGACAATAAGAATTGGAGTAGAGGGGTAGATTTAGAACACGGGAATTATGATTTTTTGATGTACAACGATATCGATTTGAATCATCCCGCAGTCATTACCGAACTCAACCGTTGGGGAGTATGGGTAGCTAACGAACTGAATCTTGATGGGATGCGTTTGGATGCTATTAAACACATGGATGATAAGTTTATCAAACAGTTTATCCAGTGGGTTAGAATGAACAGAGGCGAAGATTTCTATGCTGTAGGCGAATATTGGAGTGGCAATGTAGATACTTTAAATAACTATTTGGAAGCAGTGGATAAGAGCATCGATCTTTTTGATGTGCCTTTACACTATAATCTGTACGATGCTTCCAGAAAGAAAAAAGAGTATGATATGAGAAATTTATTGAAAGACTCTTTGTCGATTATGCATCCTGAGTTAGGTGTGACTTTTGTTGATAATCACGATTCACAGAAAGGAAGTTCGTTAGAGTCTGAAGTTGAAGATTGGTTCAAGCCATCTGCATACGCCTTGATATTATTAATGAAAGATGGGTATCCATGTATTTTTTATGGAGACTATTATGGTGTGAATGGTAAAATACCCAATCATCGAAAAAAGATAGATATACTACTAAAAACGAGACATAAATACGCATACGGTCATCAAGTTGATTGTTTCGATCATGTAGCTATTGTTGGTTTTGTGAGACTGGGTGATACAGATCATTTAGATTCAGGTCTGGCTTTACTTATATCCAATGGCGAGAGTGGACGTAAAATGATGAATGTTGGTATTCACCGAAGTGGTGAAGTTTGGTATGATTTGACCGGGAATGTAGAATATGATATAACTATAGATACCTATGGTTATGGAGAGTTTGCTGTTAAAGAGGATCGTTTTTCCGTGTGGGTAAAAAAGCCGAACGGCTGTAAAAAATATTAATACCTCATCTTTTACAGCCGTCAATTATACTATATTTTAATTACTTAAATAGTAATGGTAAAAATTGAGACAAGTATACACGCCAGTTACTCCATGTGTGTCCTCCTTCAGATTCTACATAAGTGTATTTAGCACCCATATTATCAAGCTTGGCTCTGAATGCTTCTACATCTTTGTATAAAAAGTCGGTCTTTCCTATTCCTATCCAATAAAGTTTATAGCCATTATTTATTTGTCCTGATAGTGTTCCATCAATATCTTCATAAACTTTTGAATTCTTATTCGGAGGATTTATCGCAGGAGAAAATAAGCCTATGTAGTCGAATGTGTTTGGATAATATCGTGAGATATGCAGCGAGTGGTATCCTCCCATAGATAAACCAGCTATAGCACGCTCCGAACGGTCTGTGTAGACCCGGTAATTGCTTTCTATAAATTTTATTATATCCGGGAATGTTTCTTCCATCTTTCCATCCATCGTTTGAGGTAACTGGAATACGGGTTTGTAGAATCCCAGACTGGATTCTCCGGGAGCAGCCTCTTGAGATACATTTCCATTCGACATCACGATAAGCATAGGTTTAGCCTTGCCTTGAGCAATAAGATTATCTACGATCTGTGAAGTTCGTCCCAGAGCCATCCATGCTTCTTCATCTCCACCCATTCCATGCAGTAGATATAAAACCGGGTATTTCTCTTTTCCTGTTTCATATCCCGGAGGAGTATAGATGGTAATACGGCGTGTTTTATTATTGCCGGGAGAGTCGTACCAGCGACGAGTAACCGAACCATGAGGTACGTTTTGCACTTTATACAGATCTCCGTTGCCGTTACCTACTATAAATATATTAGATACCGTAGCTACATCTCTGTTGAGATATACATTATTAGGGTCTTTTGTTTCTACTCCGTTTACAAAGAATGAATAGCTATAAAGATCAGAAGGTAAAGCTTCTGTCGTGTAAGACCAAAGCCCTTTTGCGTCTTTAGTAAGGCTTACCATTCCCGGCTTCCAATTATCTCGAGGAATCCAGTCTCCGGTGATTTCTACCGTGTTTGCATTCGGAGCATATAGACGGAATGTAACAGTGTTGTTACTGTGTACTTCCGGGGAAATAATGTCCGAACCCTCACCTAATGCCTGTTGTGCATGGATATATACCATTGATATGATTAAAGTAATGGTAAATAAAAAAGTTCTTTTCATGTTTATAAATTTAGGTTTCATCATCTTTATAATCGTCAATAGTCATTGCAGTGTCTTTTTCATCTAAATACTCTCTTTTGAAAATATCAATGCAAAGGATAAATACTGAAAGCAACAATGGTCCGAATATTACACCCCAAAAACCAAATAATGTAAGACCGATTATAACACCGAATACAGTTATTAATGGATGCGTATCTGCCATTTTCTTTTGTAATATAAAACGGATCAGATTGTCGGAGTTGGATATTACGATCAGAGCGTATATAGCTAAGCCAATGGCATTAAACCAATCGCCGGTTAGTGCTAAATAGACAGCCAGCGGGAACCATATCAGTGATGTGCCAATTAATGGTATAATCGTAGCAAAACATGTGAGGAATCCGAACAGAATAGGGCTGGGCGCATCAAATATAATGTATCCGATTGTGGCAACAACACCTTGTATTATAGCTAATAGAGGTATTCCGATAGCATTTGATGTTACCATCATTTTCACAGAATGTATAACACTCTTTTTATTATCATCATCGAAAGGAAGGAGTGAGAAAAGATATTTCTCCATTCGTTCACCACCGATTAACATAAAATAAAGCACAAAGACAAGTACCAGAGAATTGATGATAAAACTGCTGACACTATCTAGTAATATCTGACCTATTTTAGGTAAATAAGATGCTGCGCTTATTAAGTTTTCTGAACTAAGTACATTGTAACCTGTCTTTTGTTGGATTAACTCATTGAAATGTTGTATTCCAGATAAGTAAGACGACGGGTCAAGATTTATATTGTTAAGTTCCCCGACTAATAACCATACTGCTACAGAAATGGGGATAAGAAAACATAATATGGCCTCGATAACAATAAGAATAGCAGATAAAGCCCGTCCCCAATTCTTTTTCTGCGTAAGGTATCTCATTTGCCCTCTTACCATAACATAGATAGTGGATGCTCCCAGTACTCCACTCATAAATGGTGCAAGTTCTCGGAACAGAACAACGGCTATGAAAAGAATAAGTATTATAAGAGAATACTTCCAGTACTGAGCTTTAATGTTTTCCATCTGTTCAGGTGTAATTATTAATCTACAAATCTATAAAATAATTATACAGCATTGAATCTTATAAATCAAAAAATATTTTTAATCAAATCCTAGTCTTGTATTATTTCTGAATTCAAAATATCCGATAACCTAAAGTTAAAAACAAAGCACTGTTATATGACGAAGCACTCCCTCTGGAGTAATTAATCAAACCATGTTCGTAACCAAAGTTCAGTAATATACGTTTACATTCTACTCCTGCAGATCCGGCTAATCCCATGTCGAAGCGTTTCAGTGTTTCGCTAGAAAAAGTGTCATATTCGTACTCTGAATATTCGGTATAAGTACCATTCGATAATTCTCTATCGCCCGGTAGAGCCATTTTTAGGGCTTCTTTTGCTTTATATTTTCCACCAATACCGTAGCCAAGATATGAGCCAAAAGCAAAATTAAGGCGTACCTCCCTTGACACATTAAGTCTGTAGCCTGCTTTAATGGGCAAGACAAGATATGAAGCTCTCACCTTTTCTTCTGCCATATAAAAATCAGGAGAATAGCCATCTCCGTTAATGTCTCCGACTGCCATTGAATTCGAATTTGCTCCTTTCATAGCAAAATCCAATCCTGTTTGCAAAAATAAATTATTAGGGAGATTCATTTCCAGACCTACACCTCCACGGAATCCATATTTTGAATCGGTGGAACTACCCTTTACCCGCATATCGGAAAGACTTCCTCCGGCATTGATAGTAAAAGAGAATGGAGAGCTTTGTGCCGCAATATAATTCCCTACTAAAAGTAGTATTGCAAGTAATAAAAGTTTAATAGATTTCATATTCGTTATTTAGAGTTAAGTTCTGTTTTGTATCTTACATAAGCAAAGCATTTACTGTCTTGCGACCAAGAATTGACATTGAATGTTCCTTGACCTCCAAAAAGTTTTATTAATGTCTGAGGTTTGCCTCCTGTAGCCGGCATTATGCGAATCTCTACATTTTTGTAGCGTAGATGCTCATGAGGTTCAAGATCACCTTTTTTGTATGCTATATAAACTACATGTTTGCCATCGGGTGAGATATGAGGAAACCATGAGTTGCGATCTTCATCAAAAGTCATTTGAGTCTGTTCCGAACCGTCTGTTTTCATTCTCCATAGTTGCATCAATCCGGTGCGTACTGAGTTGAACCAGATGTATTTACCATCGGGGGTGTATTCCGGCCCGTCATTCAATCCTTCTGAGAAAGTAAGACGAGTCTCATTCATTCCATCTATATTTATAGTATATACATCCATTTCTCCGTTTCGGTTTGCACAATATGTCAGTGATTTTCCATCAGGACTCCACCTGTGCAGATAACTCGGAGCTGATGGCGTCACTTGTCTGGGAGTACCACCTTCAGCGGGGAGTATAAAAATAGTAGGTCTCCCTTGAGGTAATGAACGATGGCTTACTGCAAGCCACTTTCCATTGGGAGAAAGTAAATGGTCATTATTACATTGGTTTGCAAAGCCGGTATCTATTAATTGCGGTTCGCCTCCCGATGCAGATAGTTTATATATTAATCCCTCACTGTTATATATGAGCCATTTTACATCAGACGTCCAGTCGGGAGCTTCTATGAGATAAGGAAATTCTTTTATTAATATACTTTTGTTTCTAATGATATCGAATATTTCGAGTATACTGGTTACTTTCTCCGGTTCGGGATTATAATTCATTTTATTATTGATTGTTTAGACGATAACTTACAAAGGCAATATATTTACTATCGGGTGACCATGAATTAACATTTATAGTACCCTGTCCTCCAAATAGCTTTGTCAATGTTTTTGGTTCTCCTCCATTTGTCGGCATGATCCGTAATTCGACATTCTTATTAGGCAAATGTTCATCAGGTTTTAGATCACCTTTGTAATATGCAATAAATACAACAAGCTTCCCATTGGGTGATATATGTGGAAACCAAGAGTTACGTGTTTCGTCAAATGTCATTTGAGTTTGCTCCGTTCCGTCAGCTTTCATTCGCCATATCTGCATTAGGCCTGTGCGCACCGAATTGAACCAAATATAATTTCCATCGGGGGAGTATTCCGGACCATCATCCAAACCGTCCGAATTTGTGAGTCGTTTTTCTACACCACCTTTAGCCGGAATAGAATAAACATCATAATTGTCTTTTCTTTCGGCACAATAAGTTAGGTATAGTCCATCAGGACTCCAGCCATGTAGGTAACTTGGGGCTAGAGGTGTTATGAGTTGAGGATCTCCACCGCCAATGGGTAATGTATAGATGCGTGACTGCCCATCTTCTTTTGTGCCGTGGCTGATTGCTATTTGTTCTCCGTCGAAAGACAATACATGGTCGTTGTTGCAATTGCTTGCAAAACCTGTATATATTTCTTGTGGCTCGGTAGGAGTGGCAGGGGAGAGCTTCCAAAGTTTACCTCTACTGTTATAAATAAGCCATTGTCCGTCATAAGTCCAGTTTGGCGCTTCTATCAGATAAGGGAATTCTTTTACTGTGGTTCGCTCACCTGTTTCGATATTCAGTATTTCAAGAATACTGCTTATTTTATTCTGTTGTGCTTGTATAGATAACAAACAAAACGACAGAAAAATCAACAGGGAGGCATTTCCTAGCATGGCTTGTCATTGTTTTATAATGTAATTAAATCCTATTCCTATTTGTATAGGTGTAGAGTTTTTGAATTTAATAGCTTCAGGTTTGATTTTTGAGAAATCGAAAGTATTATAGCCTAACCAACAGTTAATAGCCCATCTTTCTGTTACAGGAAATTGATACCCTGCTCTAATCTCGTACTGAAGTCTGTATTTGTGAGCAGATCCCTCCATGTTGGTTATCTTGTCCAGATTGAGATTCATACGGGTATACGATAGCCTGTTTTCAAGATACAGATATTGAGCCCGATCTCTCTTATCATCATAACCTATCGGGAAATATAATTTGGGAGCAATATAGGGTGCCCAATATGTGCCTCTGTATATGTCTTTGAAATCTCCGTTGGTTTCACCTATCCCTCCTTGTCCTATATTAGGATCTTTGTAACCTACCTTTTGATTGAATCCACCAAAACGAAATCCCGCTTCTACTCCGAAGAAAAAGATAAAATCATACTCGTACCCTATGCTACCACCAACAGCCGTGGGGTTGTTCTTCTCACTATTGAAATAATGCATTCCCCAAGACATATCTATCCCGACATTAAGCTTATGACCCTCTTGTGCAGAAGCAAACAAGAATGTCAGTAATAACGATAATAGAGATATTATATTTTTCATAATGTAATGGATTTACCTATTGTATCCAAATGTTTTGTACAGTAGCATTGTTATGTACAAATCTAATGAAAATAGAATAAATTACGCCATTAATTGAATATATTTTGTTGATGTCAAAATTCGAAGCTTTCCCCTGTGTGCTGCCACTTTATAAACTTGCAACCTTTGCTTCCTGCATATTCAGCAAATGCGTTTGCCTTATCATAAGCTTCTCCAAAGTGCATTGGTGCAAAAAGGTTTGTTTGTATAGCATCTAAAAATTGTTCAGCACCTTTCATGTAATCTTTCCCCAACCTAGGATCTACAGGAAACATGGCTAAGTCGAGGTGTTTAACCTTGCCGGCTACTAAATCCAGTTCTTTCTGATAAAAGCCCTCCGCTTCATCTATCTCTTCTTTAGTAGACTCTTCATTCCAATGCCAGTTATTTAAATCACCTGCATGAAATATGATTTTTCCTTCTGCATTTATCAAAAAAGAAATGCCTAAGTCGGTAGAACCAAAAGCTTCGATAGAGAGTGTTTGGTCCCTGTATGTATCCGATTTGTCAAGATAGATCGCATCCCTCTCTTTCGCTTTCCTGTATTTTAAGATGTCTTTCGAAAAGATATAAATAACATTCGGGTGTTCCCATTTCCATTTTAGTATTTCTTTGTTGAAATGGTCGTGGTGTGAATGAGTACAGAGGACATATAGTTTTTCCTTTTTTTTCAGAAGTTCTTTGTAAACGATACCTTCGCCCGATATATCAGACGAGTCTTTGTAATAATCTATAATGATGGTAAAGTCATCACCTTCTATTGCATAACCGCTATGAAAAATTTAAGTCAGTTTCATTTTTTTTATTGATAATTCTTTTTTCTCACTGAGTTGTTTATTATTAAACTCTAAACTCTAATCATTTGTTTTGGCAATACAATCTTCTCTGCATATTAGAAAGGTTATAAAGCACAACTTCTAAAAGCTATCGATTTTAATAATGAGTATAAATTAGCAAATGATACTATACTATAACAAATGTAGGGAAATAAAGATTGGAATTAAATATATTGTGCCTGTTAGGTTACATAAAAGGTTTATGTTAGATTTGCATCTCAAAATAGAAGAGTATCTTAACATTTAAATCTTAAAAAATGCCCGTATCTACTACTCTAATCAGTAATAATCGTATTGAGATCGCAGATGTATTGCGCGGTTTCGCTGTAATGGGAATTACCCTTATTCACTTTATTGAACGTTTTAGTCTCTATAGTTTTCCGGAGGAAACATCAAATTTTATGATGTTTATCGATAGAATAATTTGGGATAGTATATTTTTTACTTTTTCCGGTAAGGCTTATTGTATTTTTGCATTACTTTTTGGCTTCAGTTTTTTTATTCAAGACAATTCACAAAAAGAAAAAGGAAAAGATTTTCGTGGACGGTTTGCTTGGCGATTAGTATTGCTGTTTTTTATAGCGTGTATCAATTCTACTTTATTTCCTGGTGAAATATTAGTACTCTATGCTTTACTCGGTTATGTGCTGATAGCAGTTTGTCGTTTTTCTACTCGTATGGTAATGGCTATAGCTATTGTTCTTCTTCTGCAACCTTTTGAATGGGGACAAATAATATATGCTCTCTTCAATCCCGAATATACCGGGATTAATGCTCAGTTAGACGCTCCATATTGGGAGATAGTCAATGTAGCTCAGAAAGAAGGGTCTTTCTTCGAAATGTGCAAAACAGCTATATGGACAGGTAATATTGCCAATATGGGGTGGATGTTATTACATGGGAGGGTTACACAAACAGCAGGACTATTTATGATTGGTATGTTAATAGGACGAGGTAAAGTATTTCTCTATTCCGAGAAAAATATAAGATTATGGATTAAAATATTTATCGTAGCAGTCATAGCATTTTTTCCAATTTATGGCTTGATTGCTACTCTTCCTGAATTTGTAAGTCGAGATGCACTGCTTGTTCCTTCTATCCTTATACTTAAATCTCTTTCGAATCTTGCTTTCACGGGAATATTGTTTGCCGGAGTAATACTTGTTTATTATTTGACAAAGTTTAAAAATGTTCTTCACCAATTAGCACCTTATGGACGTATGAGTTTGACAAACTACCTGTCGCAGTCTTTGATCGGTGGTTTTTTGTTTTACAATTGGGGATTAGGTCTTTATAAATACACAGGTATTACTGTATGTTTCTTGATGGGTATCGGAATATTCCTTATTCAGTTTTTCTTTTGTCATTGGTGGCTTCGTTCTCATCGTCATGGGCCATTGGAATGGCTGTGGAAACAAGCAACCTGGATTAAAATAGCAAAAGAATAGCTTCTTTAACATCTTTATGAATCAATGTTTAGATAACACTTATTGTTAACTTTAATAAAATAGTAGGGCGATATGTAGTTTGTAGCTGAATAAAGATTCTATGTTATAAAACATAAAAAATAAGGTTGTAAGCCTGTTTTTTTATATTGCTGTATATTAGTTATTTATAGATATTTTGTGGCTGTGTGTTCGCACACACGTTTTGATTTTAATAAATATATGCCTTATTTTGTATAGCTCATATTTATATAACACTTGGAGACTATTAAAACTAAATATATAATACATGGTAACACGCAGAAATTTCTTAAAAACCGCTGCAATGACCTCTGCCGGTATTGCTGTAGGCACAATGAACCCATTGAATGCAGCAAGTTATAGCAGAGTAGCGGGAGCAAATCGCAAGGTGAATATTGCTTATATAGGTATAGGTAATAGAGGCGAACAGATAATCGATGACTTTGAAAAAACGGGCTTGGTGAATGTCGTTGCTCTATGTGATGTAGATATGGGCGCGAAGCATACCCAAAAAGTGATGGGCAAATATCCTAAAGCAAAGCAGTTTAAAGACTTTAGGGTGATGTTCGACAAAATAGCAAACGAGTTTGAAGCTGTTGCTATCGCTACACCGGATCATTCACATTTCCCGATCACAATGTTGGCTATGGCTAACGGTAAGCATGTGTATGTCGAGAAACCAATGGCTCGCACTTTCTATGAGGCAGAATTGATGATGAAAGCTGCTCGTAAATATCCGAATGTAGTGACTCAGGTGGGAAATCAAGGGCACTCCGAAGCTAATTATTTTCAATTCAAAGCTTGGCAGGAAGCAGGTATCATAAAGGATGTAACCTCTATAGTGGCTCATATGAATAATCCTCGCAGATGGCATACGTGGGACACCAATATTTATAAGCTGCCTGAGGCGCAACCTATTCCGTCGACACTAGACTGGATGACTTGGAATTGTGCTGTTCCGTACCATGACTATAACGAAAAATATCATTATGGAGAATGGCGTTGCTGGTACGATTTTGGTATGGGGGCTTTAGGAGACTGGGGTGCTCATATCTTGGATACTGTACATGAGTTTCTGGATCTAGGATTACCTTATGAAATTAATCCGGTGAAATTGACAGGACACAATGACTATTTCTTCCCAACATCCTCTACAATTCAGTTTAAATTTGGTCCAAGAGGTGAAATGCCGGCTTGTGATATAACATGGT
The DNA here is from genome assembly GCF_002483985.1 of Dysgonomonas sp. UBA7630. Lineage (NCBI taxonomy): Bacteria > Pseudomonadati > Bacteroidota > Bacteroidia > Bacteroidales > Dysgonomonadaceae > Dysgonomonas > Dysgonomonas sp. UBA7630. Next base: position 68,366 of record NZ_DLIY01000037.1, on the reverse strand, counting down.
ACGATGGCGTGAATAACCTTCCTCCAATCCCTGAAGGATATGGAGAGTCGGCTCTTGATCCTAATATTCCGGCATCCGGAGCAGGTGAAATAAAGAAAACGTCTCTAAATCCGGGAAAGATTATTTATAGTAAAGATTTGATTTTCAAAGGAGCTTCACATGGTACTACACTTTCTATCATACCGGAAAGCAAGGCTAGGGATATGGCTTCTAAATTACCGGAAGTACCGAAGAGCCCTTCAAATCATTTCGCAAACTTCTTGCTAGCATGTACAGGAGTAGAAAAGACTCGTTCTCCGTTTGAAATTCATGGACCATTAAGTCAGGTTTTCTCTTTAGGAGTAATGGCTCAACGCTTGAATACGAAATTTTATTTCGACAGTAGAACAAAACAAATAACAAATAATGCGTTTGCCAACGCAATGCTGACCGGAATTCCTCCGCGCAAAGATTGGGAACAATATTATAAAATATAAAATCAGATATCATACATGAAGAAATATATATTAGCGGTTGCTATAAGTTTATTTACGATGTCTCTGTTTGCTCAAGATAATGTATTGACCGAACAAGAAACAAGAGATGGGTGGAAATTATTGTGGGATGGTAAAACAACAGAAGGATGGAAAGGAGCCCGAATTAGTACTTTCCCATCTAAGGGTTGGGTAATAGATAATGGTATTTTGAAAGTACTGAAAAGCGGTGGCGGCGAGTCGGCGAATGGCGGCGATATTGTAACTACCCGTAAGTATAAGAATTTTATACTGAAAGTAGATTTTAAAATTACAGAAGGAGCAAACAGTGGAATAAAGTATTTTGTAAACCCAGATTTAAATAAAGGCGAGGGTTCTGCTATTGGTTGTGAGTTCCAGATACTTGATGATGAAAAACACCCGGATGCAAAATTGGGAGTAAAAGGGAATAGAACATTAGGTTCGTTGTATGATCTGATTCCGGCATCGGCAGATAAACCTTTTATCAAGAGTGGTTTTAATACTGCGACTGTTGTAGTTATTGACAATAAAGTTCAACATTGGTTGAATGGCGTTAAAATTGTTGAGTATGAGCGTAACAATCAGATGTGGAATGCATTGGTTGCTTACAGTAAATACGCAAACTGGCCTAACTTTGGAAATGCAGCGGAAGGCAATATTTTACTACAGGATCATGGTGATGAAGTGTGGTTTAAAAATGTAAAAATTAAGGAACTGAAGTAACAAACCTACTAATTATAAAGATTAAAGAGGTTGTGCCGAAAATATTTTTTATCATCTGTCAAGTTTGAATGAAGTGAAACATCTCGTATCTCAATAGCCGAGATTCTCCATTACACTAAAAAAGACAAGACGGATAATGATAAAAGTATTTTACTTTTGGTACAACCTCTTTTGTATTATTTCTTATTGAGTTTACTATGCTTAATTCCGTAGGTGAAGTAAATAACAAAACCTATAACCATCCATACTATCAACCTGAGCCAAGTATCCAAAGGCAAGGCAAGCATCTGCGACAGACATATTAAAACGCCTAATATAGGAACAAGAGGAACAAGAGGAGTTTTGAATGGACGCTCTACATCCGGACGTGTTTTGCGTAGAATTATTATTGATATACATACCAGCGTGAAAGCCATTAAAGTTCCAATAGACACAAGCTCTCCGAGTACATTTATCGGCAGAAGCCCTGCTATAAGACCAACAGCAATACAGGTTACAATCGTTGAATTGTGAGGTGTACTATATTTAGGATGTACTTTCGAAAAGAATTTAGGAAGTAAGCCATCTCTAGATATCGTATAGAATATACGTGATTGGGCAAGCATCATAACCAAAACAACAGAGCTTAATCCTGCTATGGCACCTATTTTGATTGGCATACGCAGCCATACAAGACCTTCTCCCGCATTGTCTATAGCCAGAGCGATGGGAGCAGGGACGCTCAATTCTTTGTAATTTACTATTCCCGTTAACACAACCGTGACGGCAATGTATAAGATAGTACATATAAGTAACGATAGCAGTATTCCTTTGGGCATATCTTTCTGAGGGTTTTTGGCTTCTTGCGCAGTTGTTGATACTGCATCAAATCCGATGTAAGCAAAGAAGATAACTCCTGCACCACGAAATATTCCGCTCCAACCATAATGACCAAATTCGCCTGTATTTTGAGGAATGTAAGGTGTCCAGTTGGCAGTGTCTATAAATGATAGCCCAAAACCTATAAATAATAGTATAACAACAACTTTAACGACAACTACAATGTTATTTAACGTAGCAGACTGACTTATTCCCCGAATCAACAGTACAGACATAACTGCCACAACAAACATAGCCGGGAAGTTTATAATGCTACCGGTTGTAATCCAACCTCCGGCGGAGGTGTGATCGAATGGAGCTAGGCGCATATTCATTGGTATATGCAATCCGAAGTCGTCGAGGAAACTCACAAAATAGCCCGACCACCCAACAGCTACAGTTCCGGCCGTAAACAGATACTCGAGTATTAGATCCCAGCCTATAAACCAGGCAAAGAATTCTCCTAATGTAGAGTAGCTGTAAGAATAGGCACTTCCTGCCACGGGAATCATGGATGCAAACTCCGCATAACAAAGTCCGGCCATTGCGCATCCCAATGCAGAAATGATGAAAGAAATTGTCAGGGCAGGGCCAGCATAATTTGCAGCGGCAGTTCCTGTAAGAACGAATATTCCGGTACCGATGATCGCTCCTATGCCTAAGGCTATTAAATGCCTGACTGATAAGGTCCTTTTCAATCCACCCTTTTCTTGGAGGGAATCTTTGAGAATGGATGCAATATCCTTCTTGCGGAGTAGTTGTTCTTTCATTAAGTTGTTATATTTTATGTGTGTTGACAAAAATAATAACTTTTTGAACTATTTTGTATTAGTTGCGTGTCAAAATGATTTTAAAACTCAAAATTAAATTTCTTAAAGATCTGTATTGGTAACTAAGAGTGATTGTACGAATGACTCCTTCTGCACAATGCCTTATTTATTATTCAGCTTACTATGCTTAATGCCATAAGTGAAATATATAATGAATCCTAAAATAGTCCAGCCAATCATTCTTTCCCATGTGCTCCAAGGTAGAGATACCATTTGTACGATACATATAGCAGCACCTAAGAGTGGAACAAATGGAACAAGTGGAGTTTTGAATGGACGCTTTAGGTCTGGCTGTGTTTTACGTAGTATAACAATTGATATACAAACTATAGTGAATGCCATTAACGTGCCGATTGATACCAGTTCGCTGAGTACATGCAATGGAAATAGACCTGCTATTAACCCTGTTACAATACTGGCGAATATGGTTGCATTATGAGGAACGCCATGTTTCGGACTTACTTTAGAGAAGACACTTGGTAATAAACCATCTTTTGAAATAGCATAATATATTCGTGATTGTCCTAACATCATAACTAAGATTACGGAACTAAGTCCGGCAATAGCTCCAAACTTGATAAAGGGGCTCAGCCATGCCAAACCTTCACCTGCACGGTCGATCGCTAACGCGATGGGTGCATCTACGTTGAGGTCTTTATAATTTACGATTCCTGTCAATACTGTTGTTACACCAATATAAAGAACAGCACAGATAAGTAATGATATAAGGATACCTTTTGGCATATCTTTTTGAGGATTACGTGCCTCTCCAGCTGCTGTAGACAAGGCATCAAAACCTAAATATGCATAAAAAACAACAGCAGCCCCACGAAGGATTCCTGTCCATCCGAAGTTTCCATACCCTCCTGTATTTTCAGGGATATATGGTACCCAGTTGCTTGTGTCGATATATGATAAACCAAAACCTATGAATAATAGAATAACACCGACTTTTATAACTACAATCACATTGTTGACAAGAGCTGACTGCTTTATGCCTCCAATAAGAAATGCGGAAACTATGGCTACGATAAATACAGCAGGAAAATTGATGATTTTCCCTGTCCACACCCAGCTTCCGTCTTTCAGGTGATCGAAAGTGGCCCCTGCTATTTGCTCAGGGAAATGTATCCCCCATTCATTTAATAAACTGAGCATGTAGCCCGACCATCCCACAGCAACGCTGGAGCATGCGAAAAGGTATTCAAGAACTAAAATCCAACCTACAAACCAAGCTAATACTTCACCCATTGTAGTATAGCTGTAGGAATACACTCCTCCTGATACCGGTATCATTGCAGCAAACTCAGCATAGCATAAACCAGCCATAACACATCCCAGTGCTGATATAACAAAAGAAATCGTTAGAGCCGGACCCGCATACATTGAAGCTGCCTGACCGGTAATGACAAAAATACCTGTGCCTACAATGGCTCCAATTCCTAAGGTTATAAGGTTGGTCGCAGTCAGACTTCTTCTAAGCCCTTCTTTGTTTTCTGAAGGCTCTCCAAGTATAACCGAAATGTCTTTTTTCTTGAATAATCTATCGAGCATAATTTAGAATTTGTGCAAAAGTAAGGAAAATGAAATAATTATCTTGTTATTGGAGGTGTTTTAGATAAAAAAGAAATATTTTTTGATAATTTTACGTTTTAGTGGCATCCATCGAACAAGAAAAGTAGAATACTAAAATAGTAAATATTAATTTAGGAATTAATTATCACTAAAGAATCTTGATAAAGGTTGACTTGTTCTATAATTTTCATAAGTGAGATATATAACTAGAAAGAAGATTATAAAGACTATATAAAGAAACACTATAATAAATAAGTATATGAAAATATCGATTATAGGCGGCGGAAACATGGGTGGAGCTATTGCTCGAGGATTGTCTACCGGCTTACTTTTTAAAGCTCAGGATATAACGGTCATTACGAAAACTTCGGCTTCGGCAACTCGGATGAAAGACTCGGCAGAACGCTTAAATGTAGTCGCCAGTGAATACGATTCATTAGATACAGCCGATATTGTAATTGTTGCAGTTAAACCATGGCTTATAGAGGAAGTATTGTTACAAAACAAAGATAGATTGAAAAATCCAGCTCAGATATTGGTGTCTGTTGCTTCCGGTATTTCATTAGAGCAGTTAGCGAGTTGGTCGGTAGTCGGGAAAAGCATCTTTCGGGTGATGCCAAACACAGCGATTGCCGAAAAACAAAGTATGACTTTTGTTTCTACTCTGAATGCTCAAAAAGAAGATATAACACAGATTGTAGATATATTTAATGAATTAGGAAAAACAGAATTAATCGATGAAAAGCTATTGCCTGCAGCAACGTCTTTGGCATCGTGCGGTATAGCCTATGCGTTTCGTTATATTAGAGCGGCGATGGAAGGTGGTGTGGAGATGGGGTTGTATCCAAATCAGGCTAAAGAAATAGTGATGCAGACGTTGTTGGGTGCAGTGAAGCTGCTTGAGGCAAATGGCTCCCATCCCGAAGCCGAGATTGATAAGGTAACCACTGCCGGAGGTATAACAATAAAGGGACTTAATGAAATGGAGCATGCGGGGTTTACGTCATCGGTTATCAAAGGATTGAAAGCAAGTAATGTAAAGTAATATATGCTCCGAATGATATAGAGTCTTACTAAAAATAGTAAGACTTTTTTTATACATATAAATCGATCGATAGCCTGATTGTATTTGTGTTTTGTGCATAGATTATTCTATCATAATAAAAAATAAAAAGTAAAATCGGCGATACTGATTTCACTTATATATATTATCTTTACGAATTCGTACTAGGCTACTTTTCGATATAAATAGCCGTACTAAGAGATTGGCAAAAGGGCATATTGTTGTCATATTTAACAAAAAAATGCTAGCCTATCTCTCTTGAGACAGAAGAAAGAAAAACTATATATAATGATTTACAAATGGAATTACGAAGCCCTAACAACCCAGCAAAAAGAGCAGAGAGATGAGCTTGCTAAGAAATTAGGCATAAGCCCTGTTCTTTGCCAACTCTTGATTCAGAGAGGGATATCTTCTGCCGAAGAGGCCCGTAAGTTCTTTCATCCTAGTTTGAGAGACTTGCATGACCCCTTCTTGTTGCCTGATATGGATAAGGCTATAAAGAGAATAGAAAAGGCACTGGGACAAAAACAACGTATACTTATATACGGAGATTACGATGTAGACGGAACAACTGCGGTTGCTCTTGTGTACAAGTTTCTTCGGAAGTTTACTACCAATCTGGATTATTATATTCCCGACCGTTACGATGAAGGTTATGGGATATCCGAACAAGGTATAGACTATGCAGAGGAAACAGGCGTTAAGTTGATCATTGCGCTCGACTGCGGCATAAAAGCAAATGAAAAGATAGACTATGCTAAAAGCAAGGGGATCGATTTTATCATTGGTGATCACCACATGCCCGATGATGTCTTGCCCGATGCGGTAGCTGTAATAGATGCCAAACGTTTAGACTCTACCTATCCTTACGAACATCTTTCGGGATGCGGAGTCGGCTTTAAGCTTGTGCAGGCATTGGCTCAGAGTAATAAAATAGATTTTTCAGAAATTACAGATTTGCTAGATCTGGTAGCTGTAAGTGTGGCATCCGATATTGTACCTATTACAGGAGAAAATAGGGTACTTACCTATTTTGGATTGAAACAGATAAACTCCAATCCCAGTTTAGGACTTAAAGGTATAATTGATATTTGCGGTTTAACATATAAGAATATTACAGTTAATGATATAATTTTCAAAATCGGACCACGCATCAATGCTTCGGGTCGTATGATGAAAGGAAAAGAGGCTGTAGATTTACTTTTGTCGAGCACGATCGAAGATGCTCGTGAGAAAAGTATGAATATAGACCATTATAATGATGATCGCCGCGAGCTCGATAAACGAATTACAGAAGAAGCAATACAGTTTATCGATGAAAATGTAGATATGAAAGAGAAGAAAAGTATCGTTATCTACAATGAAACATGGCACAAGGGTGTTATCGGCATTGTCGCTTCACGTTTGACTGAAAAATATTTACGACCTGCTGTTGTTCTTACCAAGTCTCAAGGGTTAATTACAGGTTCTGCCCGTTCGGTAATGGGTTTTGACGTTTACAAGGCGATTGAAGCCTGCAAAGATATTTTAGAAAACTTTGGAGGACATACCTATGCTGCCGGATTATCATTGAAAGAAGAAAATTTAAAGGAATTCAAAAGCCGTTTCGAAGCCCTATCTCTCGAAATGATTGCTCCCGAGATGATGCGTCCTCAGATACGTGTCGATGCTGAACTCTCGTTTAAGGAAATAAATCAGAAGTTTACTGAAGATTTAGCTGCTTTTGCTCCTTTTGGTCCTGAAAACCTGAATCCTATATTTGTTACGTGCAATGTAATGGATTATGGTACAAGCAAATTGGTGGGAAAAGATAATGTTCATCTCAAGCTTGAAATGATAGACGATACAATGTCGACACCTGTAAATGGAATTGCTTTCAGACAACAGGATAGTTCAGATAAGGTTAAAAGTGGTAAGCCTTTTGATATATGTTATACATTGGAAGAAAATACGCATAACGGCAAGACTAATATTCAGCTTTATGTGAAAGATATTGATACCGGACAATTTTGCTAACTTCAAAATTATTAAGCTTATGAGGAAATCATTATTATCAATATTCGTATTAACTACAGTTTTATTCGTTTCTTGTGGTAATAAATCTACAGCAAATTCATCTGTAGCATCAACCGATTCATTAAGTATGAATACTCAACCTGAATATATTAAAGCGGATGTGTATGAAACCAGTGCCGGGCCTTTGAAAGTGACTCTCGTGGGTCATGCCTCACTTATGTTCGAGTTTGGAGGGAAAATAATACATGTAGATCCGTACTCAAAAGTTGCAGACTATTCGAAGTTGCCTAAGGCCGATCTGATACTGCTCACTCACGAGCACGGAGATCATCTCGATAGTACAGCTATTGCTGCCGTGAAAAGGGCTGATACACATTTTATTGTATCTAAGGTATGTAATGAAATCCTTAAATATGGTGATGTAATCAATAATGGTGATCATGTTCACTGGGCTAATCTGCATATAGATGCTGTGCCTGCATATAACATTGTGAATAAAAAGCCGGATGGAGAAGTCTATCATCCAAAAGGTAGAGGAAACGGATACATTATAGCATTCGGAGATAAAAGAGTATATGTAGCAGGAGATACCGAAAATATCCCTGAAATGGATAAGTTGAAAGGTACGATAGATATCGCTTTCTTACCCAAAAATCTTCCTTATACAATGAATGACGACATGTTTGTTGATGCTGCTAAAAAAGTACAGCCGAAAGTTCTTTACCCTTATCACATGTCAGAATTTGATCAGGAAAAAATAGGTAAATCCTTGGATGGTACTAATATAAAATTAGAGATTCGTCCAATGAAAAACTAATATAGGAATAAACTGAATTTAATGTGCCAATATGCCAATATTATAATCAAATTGGGATGTTGGCATATTTATTAATAGGTTTTTTAGAATGGATATATATAACAAAATATTAAAGCAATATTGGGGTTACGATGAGTTTCGTCCATTACAGGAAGATATTATCCATTCCGTTAGCCAAGGGAAAGATACATTGGGGCTTATGCCTACAGGAGGAGGGAAATCTCTAACTTTTCAGGTTCCGGCAATGGCTATGGAGGGTATTTGCATCGTTGTTACCCCTCTTATTGCATTGATGAAAGACCAGGTGGATAATCTTCGTGAAAGAGGAATTAAAGCCTTGGCTGTATATTCGGGAATGACTCGCCAGGAGATTATTACTACACTCGAGAATGCTGTATTTGGTGATTATAAGTTTCTATATGTATCACCTGAAAGGCTTGCCTCGCAACTTTTCCTGAGTAAGCTTCAACATATGAATGTCTGCTTACTTGTAGTCGATGAATCGCATTGTATCTCTCAATGGGGGTACGATTTCCGCCCGTCTTATCTGCGCATCGTAGAGATACGTCAGCATATAGCCGAAGTGGCAGTGTTGGCTCTCACTGCGACTGCAACCGCTGATGTGATAGATGATATCCAAGAGCAGCTTCACTTTAAGGGAAAAAATGTATTCCGAAAAAGTTTCGAGCGTAAGAATTTGGCATATATCGTTCGTAGCACAGAGGGAAAACAAGAAGAGTTAGTTCGAATTCTCGAAAAAATAAGAGGGTCTACTATTGTATATGTGCGTAGCAGGCAGCGGACGAAAGAGATATCTGATTTCTTAATTAAAAATGGTTTTTCATCCGATTTCTATCATGCCGGATTGAATGCTTCGGATAAAATACGCAAGCAAAATGCATGGAAGAATAATGAGATCAGAATAATAGTTTGTACAAATGCTTTTGGAATGGGAATAGATAAGCCCGATGTCCGCTTGGTAGTACATACCGATCTACCTAATTCTATCGAAGAATATTTTCAGGAAGCGGGACGTGGAGGGCGTGATGGAGAAAAGTCTTATGCGGTTATATTGTACGATAGAAATGATAGTGCTAAACTCAAAAAGCGCATAAGAGATGAATTTCCTGAAAGGGAGTTTATCTTTCAGGTATATCAATCTTTAGCTTATTTTTTTCAAATAGCTGAAGGTTATGGAACAGGTATGATTTATGATTTTAATATCCATCAATTCTGTTCGGTGTATAAGTTGCCAATACTGCCTGTACATAATGCTTTAAAAATTCTTGATCTTGCCGGTTATATTGAATATACGGATGAAGTAGATAATCGTTCTAGGCTCATGTTTACTGTTTACCGAGACGATTTATACCATTATAATTTTGATAAGGAGTATGAGCAATTGGTAAACACAATATTGCGACTTTATACCGGACTTTTTACTAATTATGCAACTATAAATGAGGCTGAGATTGCTTTAAGGATGGATAAGTCGCGGAATGCAGTTTATGAGATGCTCAAGGTGCTAGATAAAAGAAATATTATTGATTTTATACCTCATAAAAAAACTCCTTTGATTGCTTATACCCAACCTCGTATAGATGTTAAGTATCTTAATATTCCCCGAATAGTGAACGAAGATCGTAGATTTCGCTTCGAGAAACGCATAGAGGCGATTAGTCATTATGCAGAACAAAATGAAATATGTCGAAGTCGTATTTTGCTCTCTTATTTTGGCGAAAAGAAAATAAATGATTGCGGGCAGTGTGATATATGCTTGGCTAAGAATGGTTCGGGGCTAAATAATAAGACGTTTAATGAAATAGCTCAGGCTGTAAAATGTTTGATAAAGAGTGATTTATTTTCTGTGGATCATGTTGTCAGTTCATTGTCTGAATATAATCAAAAAGACATCTTGGATACCATTCGCTTTTTAGTTGATCGTGGTGAATTGGAAATGATATCAGGTAAAGTACGTGTAATAAACGCCTAACACTTATCTTATAACTTACAACTTTATATTATCTTTACAGGATTATCGTTTTACTTTAAAAAAACGTCATTTTGTTATGGATAAATATGAGGATTTGAGAATATTGGAAGATCTAAGATCGAAGGGAGCCATATCAGAAGAAGAATATCAAAGAGAAAAGGATAAAATCCTGAATTCCTCTTTTAGTGGCCAAACCAGAAATTCACTCGGGATGGAAGAAAACACATACTTGATGTTGATGCACCTTTCCCAGTTTGCAGGGTTCATTATTGCCGGATTGGGTTTTGTTATCCCAATTGTGATGTGGCTGGTTAATGCGGATAAGAGTGAGGCTGTAAGTAGGCATGGTAAGAATATCGCCAACTTTATGTTGAGTATGCTTATCTATATAGTTATATCAATCATACTTTGCCTCGTACTTATTGGTATACCTATGCTTATCGCTTTAGGAATAATTGAGATTGTGTTTATTATTATTGCTGCCGTAAAAGCCAATAATGGAGAGTATTGGAAATATCCTCTAAGTATACCGTTTTTTACCTGATATAAATGATAGAAATAATTCCGGCTATAGATCTAATTGATGGGAAGTGTGTACGACTTTCGCAAGGAGACTATGAAGCCAAAAAAGTATATAATGAAGATCCCTTGGAGGTTGCCAAAATGTTTGAAGGTGCCGGTATTCGGCGTTTACACTTGGTAGACCTTGATGGAGCTAAAGCAAAACATATAGTCAATCAATCAGTATTGGAGAAAATTGCATCCAACACATCCCTTATCATTGATTTTGGAGGAGGTGTGCAAAGTGATGAGGATATTGAAATTGCTTTTAATTCGGGTGCATCAATGGTTACCGGAGGCAGCATTGCTGTCAGAAATAAGGAGCTTTTTACTTCTTGGATAACCAGATATGGAGTAGATAAGATTATACTTGGTGCCGATTGTAAAGATCATAAGATTGCCGTGTCGGGTTGGCAGGAAGCAACCTCAGTTGAGGTAATTCCTTTTATCTGCGATTATAACCAAAAAGGTATATCGAAAGTTGTTTGTACCGATATTAGCAAAGATGGTATGCTGCAAGGCCCATCGATTGATTTGTATAAGGATATATTAAATGTTTTTCCGAATTTGTATCTCATTGCTAGTGGTGGTGTAAGTTGTTTTCAGGATATACTTGATTTAGAAAAATCAGGAGTGCCAGCTGTTATTTTAGGGAAGGCTATTTATGAGAATAGAGTTACGCTAAAAGAATTGAGTAGGAGATAAAATAAAAAGAATACATGTTAGCAAAAAGAATTATACCTTGTCTTGATGTAAAAGATGGGAAAACTGTAAAAGGAACGAACTTTGTCAATCTCAGAGAAGCCGGAGATCCTGTCGAATTGGGAGTACGTTATAGTGAGCAAGGAGCCGATGAATTAGTCTTTCTTGATATCACAGCATCGCACGAAGAGCGTAAAACTTTTATAGACCTTGTTAAGCGTATTGCTGCAAATATTAATATCCCATTTACTATAGGAGGCGGTATCAATGAGCTTTCTGACGTAGACAGACTTTTGAATGCGGGTGCTGATAAGATTTCGGTAAATTCGACGGCTATCAGAAATCCGAAAATAATAGAAGAGATCGCCAAAAACTTTGGTTCTCAGGTGTGTGTGTGTGCGATAGATGCCAGCCTCAAAGATGGAATATGGTCTTGCTATACAAGTGGAGGACGGAACAAGACAGATAAAGAACTCTTCTCGTGGGCAAAGGAAGTTGAAAGTTTAGGAGCAGGAGAGATCCTATTCACTAGTATGGATCACGATGGAGTGAAGACCGGCTATGCGAATGAAGCTTTGCGCATGTTATCCGAAACATTAAATATCCCGATCATAGCATCCGGAGGCGCAGGAAATATGCAACATTTTCGGGATGTCTTTGTCGAAGGTAAAGCCGATGCAGCACTTGCTGCTAGTGTTTTTCACTTTGGGGAGATTGCGATAAAAGATTTGAAAGAGTATTTGAAAAAAGAAAATATAAATGTAAGATGAAACTTGATTTCGATAAAGTGGGCGGACTTATCCCTGCAATTATACAAGACAATGTAACAAACAAAGTCCTAATGTTGGGCTACATGAATGAAGAGGCTCTGAATAAAACTCAGGAGACTGGGAAAGTTACATTTTTCAGCCGTACGAAACAGCGTCTGTGGACAAAAGGGGAGGAGAGTGGTAACTTTCTTAATGTGATTAGTATAAAAGACGATTGCGATCACGATACACTACTCATTAAGGTAGACCCTGTTGGTCCTGTGTGCCATACAGGGGCTGATACCTGCTTTGAAGAGGACAATAAAGAAGATATTCTTTTCTTTAAATATCTACAGCATTTTATAGAGAAACGTTACAAAGAAATGCCGGAAGGCTCATATACCACATCTCTTTTTCAATCGGGAATAAACCGCATGGCTCAGAAAGTGGGAGAAGAGGCTTTAGAATCTGTAATAGAAGCATGTAATGGTACTGATGATCGTCTGATTTATGAATCTGCCGATATGCTTTATCACTTGATTGTTTTGCTTACATCCAAAGGATTGAGCATCGAAGATTTAGCTAGAGAGCTTCAAAAGAGGCATAAGAAATAAAACACGTAGACTGTGAGCAAATAGTATCTGCTAATTGTTTAACTGTTGAAATAGAGTAATTATGGATACAGAAAAAGATATAATTGTAAAATACGAAGGTGTTGATCTCGAGCGAGCTGGCAACACAATATTAAGTGATATTAATCTGACTATCAGAGAAGGAGATTTTGTGTATCTGATTGGCAAGGTTGGTTCAGGAAAAAGTACTCTTCTCAAAAGTATGTATCATGAGATACCTTTAGTTAGAGGTACAGGAAAAGTTTTGGACTATGAGTTGGAAAATATCAAAAAGAAACAAATCCCTTACTTGAGAAGAAAAGTAGGTATTGTTTTTCAGGATTTTCAATTATTGATCGACCGGTCGGCAGAAAAGAATCTTGAATTTGTATTGCGGGCTACCGGATGGAAAAACAAAGATTTAATAAGTCTACGGATTAATGAAGTACTGACTCAGGTTGGTATGCAAAATAAAGGCTATAAAATGCCCCATGAACTTTCGGGTGGAGAACAACAAAGAATTGTTATTGCTCGTGCTTTACTCAACTCACCGGAGGTTATATTAGCTGACGAACCAACCGGAAACTTAGATCCTGAGATGGGGGGGCAGATTGTTCAATTACTTCATACTATAGCAGGAAATGGTACGGCTGTAGTCATGTCGACGCATAATTATGCCGTTGTACAAAAATATCCCGGACGTATCGTAAAATGCGAGGACGGTTACTTGAAAGAAGTAAAAACCAGCCAAGGGAATTAATAAAAATAACACAAGAAAATGGAGATTAAGGAATTAGATATATCAAATCATGCGGAGGTTTCGTTTATAGAAAATCTTTATATCGAATCTTTTCCTCTTAGCGAACGACGCCCTTTCGAGAAAATGCTCGATTTGCATAAAGGTGAAAGTCCATTTGTTATATCTGTAACGATAGAAGACGGTAAATTAGTTGGTTTTCTCACATATTGGGACTTAGATAAATTTATTTTTGCAGAACACTTTGCTATTTCACCCGACTTCCGAAATGGAGGTTACGGACGTAAAGTAATGGAATTGTTTATGCAAACATCTAGGCCTATAATTCTTGAAGTAGAACTTCCTGCAACCATATTATCCGAGCGCCGTATCGGCTTTTATCAGCGTTTAGGGTTCAGATTGTGGGAGAATGTACAATATCAGCAACCGGCTTATCATAATGATGGGAATGCCATTCCGATGAAACTAATGTCTTACGGAGATATTGATATTGAGCGTAACTTGGTAGATATTCGCAGTAAAATATATAGTGTTGTGTATAACTGTTGAAACAAATATATTCTATATAAAAAACAAAGAAGCAATCTGATCAGATTGCTTCTTTGTTTTTCATTACATTTTCTTATTCAATGATTATCTCGTCAACAAATACGAATGAGGGACTTCCTTTCCCTACATGCCAGTCTGGGATTGACTTGGTAACTTTTGCTGTTATTTTTACATAGCGAGCTTTCTGTGTTGGGAATTTAGCGACCAAATCCTGCACTCTATCACTCGGGCTCTCTTTATCTACTATTGGATATTTTTCTTCGAATACTTGTTTGAAAGATTCTCCATCTTCAGAAAGAGATACAATATACTCTGTTGCTCCAAAAATCCACGATCCCGGACTAACAAAAGTCCCCGTAGTAACTNNATTTCTGTCGGTTCTTTCATGTCGATAGTTGCAACGAAGTCTGTATTATAAAAGCCGAGCCATTCTCCATTCGCATGAGAGGTGCCGCCTCTTTTTCCATTTACCAACGTGATTGCTCCGTTGTAAGTATAATTTTTGTGAGGGGCATTCTCCAGTTTGATGTTTTTGAATGTGGCTTTATTGAACTCAAAAGATTCGCTGTATTCTTTGCTTTGTTCCTTGTCTCTGAATGCTATAGCCTTTATGGTTGCTGTTGAACTAATCTCGATAGGGTGTTGATATTTTATACTCTTAGTCGATGGCGTACTACCATCTAGAGTATAGTATATAGGAGCGTTATCATAGGTGAAAAGTTTTACATTTACTACACCTTTGTCTGCATCTTGAATAATCTCGGAACTAATGTCTACTACATGCGTTGCAAAGTTGTAATCCAGCTTTTTATATAGGTTCATCAATTTGCCAAGGCGAGGCAGGAAAAATTCATAGTTTTTCTTTTCCGGCATTGTCCATTGCACTTCGCTTAATGCCGCAGCTCTAGGCAATACCATATATTCTGCCTGTTTAGAGTCTACTACATACTCTGTCCATAAGTTAGCCTGAGTACCTATTATATATTTGCTTTCTTCCGCTGTAAGTTCACTAGGAACAGGTTCGAAGCTATATACTTTCTTTACAGAAACAAACCCTCCGAAAGCAAGAGGTTCTCCCGTTGTGTCATCTGTCTGATAATAATCGAAATATAAATGAGATGTAGGAGTCATCACTGCTTCGTGTTTCATTTTTGCAGCAGATGCACCGCCTTCCATGCCTCTCCACGACATAACTTTAGCATTCGGAGCTAATCCTCCTTCGAGTATTTCGTCCCAACCGATGATTTCACGTCCTTTACTATTCAAGAATTTCTCCATACGAGATATTACATAGCTTTGTAGCATGTCTTCTTTCGTATGTTTTGTATCTCCTTTAAGTCCTAATTCTTTAATTTTAGCCTGACATTTAAGACATTCCTTCCATCTCACTTTAGGACATTCATCACCACCTACATGTATAAGTTTAGATGGGAATAGCTCTATAAGCTCAGAATATACATTCTCTAGGAAAGTGTATATCTCTTCATTACCGGCGCATAGCACATCGTCAAATACACCCCAAGATTCACCCACCTTATATGGGCCTCCTGTACAACCAAGATTAGGATAGGCTGATAATGCAGCCAACATATGGCCAGGAAGGTCTATTTCCGGAACAATGGTTATAAAACGTTTCTGAGCATACGCTACTATCTCTTTTATTTGCTCTTGTGTATAATAACCACCATAAGGTTTTCCGTCATACTTAGCAGAGTTTCTTCCGATAACAGTCTGAGCACGTTGAGACCCTACCTTGGTGAGTTCGGGATATTTTTTTATCTCTATTCTCCATCCCTGATCATCAGTAAGGTGCCAGTGAAAACGGTTCATGTTGTGCAGAGCTAAAATATCTATATATTTTTTTATAAACTCTACAGGAAACATATGGCGACCTACGTCAAGCATCATTCCTCGGTATTCGAAACGTGGGTAATCCTTTATTTCTACAGCCGGAAAGAGAATTGTACTGTTTGATGCATCTTCGGGGATCGATTTTCTTAATGTTTGTACTCCGTAAAATGTTCCGGCATTGTCTTTCCCGTTAATGATTATCTGTTTGCTGTTTACAATAAGACTGTATGATTCAGGCTTCTCTGCCTGATAATCAGCTTTGAGTGTAATCGAGTTTTCAGATACTTTTTTATCTGTTACTTTTAGGCTCAAACCTGTACTCAATTTGAGGTACTCGGACAGAAATTCGGCTGTTTGCTTTTGTATCTCATCGCCTTTCGAATAACTAATCTGAGTATTACTATTTAACGTGAAACTTTCATTTCCCGCCAAAGTTATACTTTGAGGTAATGGGATAACTTCGTAATTAGCCTTTAGTGGAATTTTGTTCTCGCATCCGGCTAATGTAGCGGTTACAAGTAAAAAATAACAAATGGTTTTAAGGGTTTTTCTCATGAACTTTTTTGATTTTAGATTTGAACACATAAAGATACAATAAAATAGAAAACTAAATAAAAATATTTTTTAAGTAAAGAGGAATACCTGTGTAACATATGTTACGTTCTTTCTGATTGTTTACTCCTTATCTTTGTGTGGAAAACTAAGAATAAGATAATTATGGAACAATTGCATGCTCATGAAGTACTTCATATGATGGAAGGAAATAATTACACGGAGTCTTCTTTAAAGGAGGCCATTATTGAACAATTTGGTAAAGATCAAAAGTTTTATGCTTGTTCTGCAGAAGATATGAATATTGATGAATTAATAGTGTTTCTTAAGAATAAAGGAAAATTTATGCCTTCAAATGATAATGGATTTACGGTAGATGTAAGTAAAGTTTGTAGTCATTAGTATAAATTGAAGAATAGAGCATATCCAATAGAAAAATAANNCCGTTATTTTGTCACTTTTTATTCCGATTGATAAGGCGAGTTCTTACTGCGGGATATGCATCCATAATATTATTCATATTCTTGTCATTGAGTTTTTTCCCTTGTGTGTTGTCATACATCAAAGCCTCAGTCTGAGACTCTTCTATGACTGTTATTTTCTCAGAGCTTCCTGCAGGAGCAGTTTTTGTCCCATTAAGAATTGCCATTGCACAAAACCATAGGTCATCAGTTGTTGGACAAAGATCCATAAATATATCATCGCGGAAAACGTCTGGATGTAAAGAATGCGGCGGAAATAAAGTGCCACCACCTGTTGTCGCTAGATTTCTAAATTTTGGTTTGCCTCCGTACAAAAATAATCGCCATTTTTTACATCGCTTCCATGTTTTATATTCTCCAATATCACCATTTTTAGAGGTTATTAACCGAATACGGCATCCGCAAATAGCATGTGGGTACTTCTGGTGTTTCTTTATTAATCTTTCAATTATATTGGGTGGATACAAAATATCATCATCGAATGTAACAATATTATCATCCGGAAACTCTTTTAATGCCGGAATCAATTTTTTAAATGATTTGATATCGCGTGCCCACCACCGGACTTCAAATTTTCCATTTTTTGCCAAATCAGTTAATGTTTGTGGCAATTGTCGATCTGGAAACTGTTCATCGGCCAGATACAAAATAACTTTATCCAGTGATACCGATTGATTTAAAATAGTTTCAATTACACGGTGAACAGTCGTTATCCTAGCCGGATAAGATGTTAATGATCCTATTAGTTTTTTATTTCCCATCTATAAAAGTAATATCGTTAAACCGTTCATAAGGCTTGCCTGCATGTATACGTTCTTTCATATAATAGTGGGCCGTTCTTTCTTTCCAATTTCTGCGAAATAGTTTTCGTAGGGTTTTCTTATACATCAACATTGCATCTAATTTTTCAGAAATTTCATTCTTTGTTAAATACACGTATGGATAATCGGCTGTCAATGGCGATTCCGTCTGTTCAATATCATAATAGAATTCTTCGTAGAAATAAACACGTCTATCGAGATCCTGAACTGCGATATTCACGATACGGTGATCTATATGATTGCCGAGTCCTGCCGGAGCAATCAATATATCATCAGGCTTTGTATTTATCAGAATATAATCCCGGATCTTTTCAATCAAATCATACTCTGTAACTTCTACTGTGAACAACTTTTTCTTCGCCTGCTTCATCAGTTTTCTCATCCCTTTTCTGTATACAACATCCAGAAACGGGGCATTTTTCACACTGCATTTTAAAGCCTTGGCTGCACTCTTGTTTTCAGATTGTCTATGTAATACATAATATGCATATTTGGGATGATACCATGGTATCGCTGTCATAATGGTCATTATGCAACATTCTTCTCCAGATTCAACGAGTCTGTTTATAACACCTCCGGCCGACCCTATGGCATCGTCAAAATGTGGAGATATAAATACATACATCTATCTATTCCGATTTATGATTAATACTTTCAATATTTATTTACTGTAACAAAAACAAAGTTAGCAGATATATTCTTTCAACCTTATAATATTTATATAGATTAATTTGAAGGGTACGAAAAATACATGTACTTCTGTAGGCGATAAGCTGATTATTGTTCGCTGAAAAAGCATTACCTTTGTTATCCTATCTCAAATTTTTTATGGATAATTTACTCGATCAATTAAATAAGCAACAACGCGAAGCTGTAGAATATAATAGCGGACCTTCTCTAATTATTGCCGGAGCAGGGTCGGGCAAGACTCGTGTATTGACATACAAAATAGCCTATTTAATGCAGCAAGGCTATCATCCTCAAAGTATATTGGCACTAACATTTACCAATAAGGCTGCACGTGAAATGAAAGAACGTATAGCGCAGCTTATTGGCTGGCAATATGCCCGTTACTTATGGATGGGTACGTTTCACTCCGTTTTTTCACGAATCTTACGTACCGAGGCAGAAAGAATAGGATTTACAGCTAACTTCACTATTTTCGATTCTGCCGACTCTCGTAATCTTATAAAAACCATAATAAAGCAGTTTCAGCTTGATGATAAAGTATACAAGCCGGCACGTGTGCAATCGATCATATCGAATGCAAAAAATGCTCTCATATCTCCTCAGATGTATGCTCAGAACAAAGAGCTTATAGAATACGATCAGCGAGCAAAGATGCCCATGATAAAAGATATATACAGAGAATATAACAATCGGTTGAGGGCATCGAATACAATGGACTTTGATGACCTGCTGTTTTATACCAACCGCTTGTTTCGAGATCACCCGGATGTGTTAGCTGCCTATCAAGAGCGTTATCAGTTTATACTGGTAGATGAGTATCAGGATACAAATTTTGCTCAGTATCTTGTTGTGAAACAGCTTGCTGATGCACATCATCGAGTGTGTGTGGTAGGGGATGATGCTCAGAGTATATATTCGTTTCGTGGAGCAAATATTGAAAATATATTAAAGTTCAAGGAGGTATATCCGGAAGCCAGGCTGTTTAAACTCGAGCAAAACTATCGTTCTACCCAGAATATCGTAAATGCTGCAAATAGCTTGATAAAACAAAATAAAGATCAAATAAAAAAGACAATATATTCCGAAAATGAGGAAGGTGACCGTCTTGAGGTAGCAAGTGCTTTCTCCGATTTCGAGGAAGGGGTGATTGTGTCTAATAAGATATGGGATTTGCGCCGTGATAAGAATGCTCCATACAGTGAGTTTGTAATTCTGTATCGTACAAATGCTCAGTCTCGTATTTTTGAAGAAGCATTGAGAAAGAAGAATATACCTTATCGTATTTATGGTGGACTATCTTTCTATCAGCGTAAAGAAATAAAAGATGTAATAGGATATTTTCGTATGGTCGTTAATCCGTACGATGAGGAAGCTTTCCGCCGTACCGTTAATTTCCCTACCCGAGGTATAGGCAATACGACCTTAAATAAGATAGCTGATGCAGCACGCCTGCATAATGTAAGCTTATGGGAGGTAATCAGTAACCCGTTGGGATTCAACTTGGATGTTAATGCCGGTACTGCAAAGAAATTGGCTGGCTTCAAAGAATTGATAGAAAGCTTTATCGCCCAATTACAAGAGCTCTCTGCTTACGAACTGGCTACCCGTATTGTGAAGGAAAGTGGTATTGCTTCTGATGCATACCAAGATCAGACACCCGAAGGTATGAGCCGTCAAGAGAACTTACAGGAGTTACTCGGAGGTATCCATGAGTTCTGTGAGAGTCGTCAGGAAGAAGGTTTGGGAGGAATAGGATTGATGGACTTTCTTTCCGAGGTATCTCTTCTCAGTGATCAAGATACCGACAAGGAAGCCGATAAAGAGAAAGTGACCATGATGACAATCCATGCAGCTAAAGGATTGGAATTTAATAATGTATTTGTCGTAGGGCTCGAAGAAGATCTTTTTCCTTCGGCTATGGCAAAGGATGAATTCAGAGGACTTGAAGAAGAACGACGTTTGTTCTATGTGGCCATAACACGGGCGAAGGAGTTTTGTATGATAACTTATGCGAAAAGCCGATTTCGTAACGGTCAGATTAATGCATGTAATCCAAGTCGTTTCTTAAGAGACATTGATACGAATTATCTGAATGTAAATGCCGGAGTACTCGGATCAGGAGGCTTTGGTGTTCTCAATCGTCCTGAGACATATACCAAAGAACTGTTTGACTACTCATCCAATACTCGTACTACTCATGCGGAACGATCTGTACAAAGAGAATCAACTCCTCTATCCCAACCGAAAAATGAAAGCTTCGGTCAACCTAAATTTGTAAATGCTAGAACAGCTACACCTAAAGCGTCGGCGGGAAGTAATGCAGGCGAGGTCGGTGTAGGGGCTATTATCAAACATGAACGTTTTGGCATCGGAAAAGTGACCGCAGTAACAGGTGATGTAGATAGTCGTAAGGCAACTGTAGAGTTTGAAAACTCAGGAGTAAAGCAATTGTTATTAAAGTTTGCCCGAATTGAAATAATCGGATAAAAGAAAAAGACAGATGCTTTTGAGCATCTGTCTTTTATATATTATCTAATGTCAATCACTTATTAGTGACATCCGCATCCTGAACCGCATCCGCCAGCTGTTTCTTTTTCGCTGCCGCATCCGCAAGAATCTTCTTCTCCGTCGCCACAACCACATCCTGAACCGCATCCGCATCCACCACCTTGAGGTGCAAACAATGCTGCAATTTCTTCAGGTGTCGATTCTCTTACAGTTAGTACTTTTCCTGAGAAATTTAATGTTTCTCCTGCTAACGGGTGATTGAAGTCCATTTTTATAACATCTTCTTTTACTTCCACAACAGAACCATTCAAACGATTTCCGTTTGTATCCATCATTGGAACTGTATTTCCTTCAAAGATTACTTCTTCATTCAATACACCATCTTGTTCGAATATATTTCGTGGGAGATCAACCACATGATCATCATCGTATTCGCCATATGCTTCTTCCGGTGTGAGTGTAAAATCGAAAGAATCTCCTTCAGCTAATCCATCGATGTTCTTCTCAAAGGCCTGAAGCATAGAGTCTGTACCAAAGATAAATTCAAGAGGAGTCTCAGCTGTAGCCTTTTCCATTAGTTCACGTTCCTCACCTTCACCAACTGTCAGATCATAAGATAGAGCAACAAACTTATTAGTTGAAATTTTCATTTTATTTATTAATTGTTTATATGGATTAATTACCAAGTCCTAAGACCTATTTTTACTTTATTTTTGTATGACAATAATCGTGCCCAAAATTGTAATAGAAACAATTCTAGTCATGTATTTGTTTTGCGTGTACTGCCTTTTTAAGATTATCCAACGCTTTTTGTATGTTGGCTAAAGGTGTACCCACATTTAAGCGCATGTATCCTTCTCCCCCTTTACCAAACATCTCGCCATCGTTCAGTGCCAATTTGGCATCGTCTACAAATAAAGAAACTAATGCCTTCTGTGAAAGATTCAGTTCTCTACAGTCTAGCCATACAAGAAATGATGCTTCAGGAGTCATTGCTTTTATTTGAGGAATATTGGCTTTTAGGTATTCGTCTACAAACTTGATATTATTCCACATATACTCTTTAGCTTGTGCCAACCATTCGTCGCAATGCTCGTATGCGGTTTGTGCTGCCAAATAAGCAAATATATGACCTTCTTCAAGCTCGCTGCTTTCTAAATATTTGTTGAATTTTTTTCTGAGTTCATCATTCGGAATAATTGAATATGAACTTACAATACCCGCTATATTAAATGTTTTGCTGGGAGCCATGAATGTAATGCTGTTTTGCGCAGCTTTCTCAGACACGCTGGCAAATGGAATATGCTTGTGTGGAGCAAATGCCAAATCTGAATGAATCTCATCTGATATAACCAATATTTTGTGTTCGTAGCATATTTCAGCTATATCAATTAATTCCTGACGTGTCCAGACTCTTCCACCCGGATTGTGAGGATTGCAAAGTATCAGTACTTTACTAGCCGGATTGATTATATTCTTCAATCCTTCCAAATCCATTTTGTATTGTCCGGCTTCCAATGTTAAAGGATTATCTACAACAATACGATGGTGCAAAGTGGGGATTATACGAAAAGGGTGATATACGGGTGGTTGTATTATTATCTGATGATCTTTGGACGTAAAGCAATCTAAAACGAAGGCTATTCCTTTTACTATTCCGGGAATAAATGTAATCCATTCTTGTTGGATTTGCCAGTTATGGTGGCGGTTAACCCAATTTATAATAGAATTATAATATTCTTGAGATGCACAAGTATAACCAAAAATGCCGTGGTGAGCTCGTTCGATGATGGCTTCCGTTATTGCCGGTGGTGACTTGAAGTCCATATCTGCAACCCATAAGGGGATGAGGTCGGCGTCACCATAACGTGCCGTAAGAGCATCTGTTTTTAAGGCATTAGTTCCCTTGCGATTGATGATTTCATCGAAATTATATTTCATTTTGAGTTAAATTAAAAATAACGAGTACAAAAGTATGAAAAATAAGGGCAATATATTCCTTTTATGTATTAAAAAGCCGTAATCAGAAGGACTACGGCTTTAGGAACTAAATTAACTTAAACTTATATCCGTTATAAACAAGACAGAACTAATGTTTATGGGATAAATAATCAGAAATCCCTTCTTGGGTTGCTTTTAAAGCTTTATCTCCTTTTTTCCAGTTTGCAGGACAAACTTCGCCGTATTCTTCAGTGAATTGAAGTGCATCGATTACACGTATCGCTTCGTCTACGCTACGTCCCAGCGGCATGTCATTCACTACCTGATGGCGTACAACACCTTCTTTATCGATCAAGAAAAGTCCACGATAAGCCTGAGGCGCACCGTTGAATACATCTTCACCTTCATCGTTGTAGTCAAATGATCCTGCCAGTACATCATAAGCAGTAGAAATCATGAGTGATTGGTCTGATACCAATGGATATTTAACCCCCTTGATACCTCCATCATTTTGTTCTGTTTGTAACCATTTCCAGTGAGAGAAAGCTGAGTCGGTAGAAGCTCCAACAACAGCTACGTTACGTGATTCGAATTCTGCAATTTTTTCTTGGAATGCGATAATTTCTGTTGGACATACAAATGTAAAATCTGCAGGGTAGAAGAAAAATAATACATATTTCTTTCCTTTGTATTGTTCCAAAGAGAAGCCTTCTACTATCTCATTTCCATTCACTACAGCACTTGTATTGAATACGGGTGCTTTCTTTCCTACTAATACTGACATAATTACTTAATTTTAATTATTAGTTTATTTGTTATACTTGCAAATATAGAAGCATAATCTTAATAAATCAAATAGATAATAATTATGTTAATATTGATAAATGTTATGTTTGATGAAAGCGAGGCTTTTTGTTATTTGCACAATTTGAGAAAGTCGGCTACAATTGTTTGGCTTACTCCCATTTCCTGTGCTTTCAGAAAGTCTTCTTTAGCCAAACGTTTGTCATACTGAGCCAGTCTTAACTGACCTCTCAGTAGATAGATAATCGGATCTCTGAAGCCTAGTTCCAGAGCCTTATTTATATCTTCATTCATCCGTGCCAGTTTGTTTAACTGCAAGTAGCATTCTGCTCTGTTGAAATACAGGTCTGCGTTGTTTTTGTGTTTGTATATTAAATCGCTGTATAGCTCTTCTGCTTCTTTAAATTCCCCTCTTCGTTTCATTATCAGAGCTTGTCCCAGTTTCGCTTGTAGATTATCTGGTGCTTCTTTTAAGGTCTTTTCAAAGTCTTCTTCGGCTGCAAATATATTATTGTTATTGAGGTGCAACAGCCCTCGTCTATAAAGTGCCTCTATATCTTTCGGGTCGTTTAGCAATACCGTATTGTAGTCTTTCATGGCATCGTCATATCGTCCCATATCGCAATATAATGCTGCACGGCTATGTTTCAGAAAAGCCCGATCGGGATATCGTTCTATTGCTACATTATAAGATATAAGAGCCTCTTCGTATTCTCCCAGGTTTCGTTGTATTGTACCCAGGTTAACCATCAGCATGATATTGTTCGGATTTGCAGGTTCTTTACGCAAAGCAGCTTTCAGAGCTTGTTCCGCAGCGGCATAATCCTTCATGTCTATATAATCCATGGCTCTATTTACCATATCCTCATATGTTTGAGCCCACGTAATAGTTGCGAAAGTAAGGAGTAGTAATAGTATGTATAATTTTTTCATCAAATAAATAGAAATTTTATTTATTGCAAAAGTACATCTTATTAACTCGCTTGCTTAAAACATATTGCCTAAAAAGAATTAAAACTTATAGGGCGGAGTCTTAAGATGTTATAATTTGCTAATGTAGTATTAGAAAGGATAGCCCACGGCGATGTGCCAAGCTGTATTTTTGGCTATGCGCCAAGGTTCCTTGATAGGCCATCGGGTTATATTGGGATCTCCCGAAGGATCATAAGCCTTCCATCCACAGTCTAAGCGAATAAGTACAAAATCGAAATTAAGGCGTAACCCTAATCCCCATGCTACAGCGACTTCTTTATAAAATTTATTTAATTTGAAAGCCCCATCGGGTTGATCTTCATAGTTCTTCACTGTCCATATATTTCCGGCATCGATAAAAGCTCCCATTTCTATAATCCAGAATAACTTACTTCTATACTCTACACTTGCATCTAGCCGTATGTCACCCGAGTGATAATAAAAGTTGTCCTTATCATTACCATCTGCCGATTTTTTAAAATAATAAGACCCGGGGCCAAGTTCTCTTATCGACCACCCTCTTACACTGTTTGCTCCTCCCGCAAAGAAGCGCTTTTGGATAGGTATCTGTTGGTTATTTCCATACGGATAAGCTAGTCCTCCGCCGAGATGCCATGCCAGTGAGTTTTTTTCGTCTATTTGGTATGCTTTGCTATAGTCTATGGTTGCCCGTACATATTGAGCAAAGTTCGTCCCGAATATTTGTCTCGAACCTAAAGAATCTGGTTTTGCTCCTGACATTTTAGCAGCTAGAGAGAGCAGGTTTCCGGCAGTTTCTATCGATGCTCGTAACGAATATATCGGTTGATAAGACCGTCTGTTTACATTTGCGACATTGGTACGTGAAAAAGTATACCCTGTTCCCAGAATAAAGTGGTCTTTAAAACTATACTGTTTCGCTGCCGCAGAAAGTTTGCTTTCGAATGTTGAGTCGATAGATGGAAGGTGGATATAGCTAATCTCTATCAAATCAAATATGTGACGGTTAAGAGATTGACGTCTGTCTTGCCATATATACTGCACTCCCGATCCTAATACGGTACGGGTGAAAAATCCCGGTCGCCGTTGGAATGAATAGCTCGCATTTAATTGCGTAGAGGCGTGTATTCTTCGCTTTTGTTCTTTACTCAAAAGAGGAAACATAAAGCTTGGGAATGTAAGTGATGTTTCTCCTCCAATTTCAAAATAATTGTCAGAGAAGCTGGAGAAACTAGGGGTAATAGCTTCGTAGGCTCCACGCAGACGTGCGCTGAATAGCTCCGATCCTTTAAATACGTTTCGGTGAAGATATCCTACGCTCGCTCCTACACCAAAATAACCGCCTGAGTTAGTGCCTTCCACTTCGGCAGAAATACCTTGTTTTTTATCCGGAACACAGGTAATCACGCAATGCAGTTTAGTCGAATCATTATCGATAAATTCGTAATAACTGATATTTATGTTTTTTAATATCTTAAGTTGAGCTAGCGAGCTGTATGTAAGGGACGTTGCATTCTCATTAAACAATGCTCCCGGCATGATATAACAATTATCCAAAACCGTTCTAGGACTGATGTAACGCTCTCTTGGTCCATACTTTATTTTATATCTTCCTTCTTCGTATACACTTGTAGGTTCAAATTCATTAACGCTTTGGTCTGTTAGAGGATTATAGTCAACCAGAAAGACTACGTCTTCTACTATATATTGTCTGTGAGGGACTTCTGTGATTTGTCCATCTGCGGCACGAGTAGCAAATGGCTCGATAGTGAGATCGAGCTTAACCATATTATTGCCGAGTGTGGTATCTGCATCAAACCCTACGTACTCTTTATTAAATGCATAGTATCCCGTTCGACGGAATAAAGATGATACTCGTTCTCTTTCCTGATCGAGAACATCCAAATCCAATAAAGAGTTTTTGTGTACCAATGTGTTCCGAGATAAAATACTATCGATGCTCATAGGTAGATTTCCTCTATCTCGTCTTCGGCTAATCAATGGCTGGTATTGCTGAGCAGGTATTATTGTTTTTTTTATTACACTGTCATTGATGTTAATAGTATAATCCTTTATACGATAAGGTGCACCAGCTTTTATATCATAAATTACTTTTGCCTTTTTATTCTTTAGCTCTACTATGGGGGTAACTCTTGCATCTATATACCCTTTGTTTGTCATCATACGCTCCAGATTGACTACTGTCTGCTCTAGCATCGTACTATCATATAGCACAGGGGGATCTCCCGCATTACGCAACGTACGATTAACCCATTTTGTCGTATCTTTTCCTGATAGATTATATAAGAAAAGTGGTAGCTTGAATATTGCAAAGGTTTTATAGTTAGGTTTTTGTTTGATAAAGGTTTCCATATCCATGGTTGACATGACCTTTTTGTCACTCTTTACTGTAGTGCTTGCCAGTAAATATTCTCCGTCAGGGATATATTTTGTTGTACTGCACGACTGTATGAAGATCGTAAGAAGTATTACTACAAAGAAGGGAATCAAAAACTTATGTCTCATAGAAAATAACCTGAAGCAAACTCTATTTATTCAATTGAACGACAAATTTAGGGTTTTAATTGTTTCTTTTTGTAGTTTTGTTATTAAAAAGAGTATAAATTGATTTTAAAATAATTTATGAAACTTCACCATGCTGCTATTTGGGTTACCGACCTGGAAAAAGAAAAGGATTATTATGTCAAACATTTTGGAGCCCAAGCGAATCAACTGTACGAAAATAAAACCACAGGTTTCAGAAGCTACTTTCTAAGTTTCGAATCGGGCGGGCAATTAGAGATAATGCATAGAACAGATATTCCTGATAATGCAAATGATGTTGTGGGAACCCAGCACAAAGGACTTATTCATTTGGCGTTTGTTGTTGACTCTATAGAAGAAGTAGATAAGAAAGCAGAGGAATTAAAGAATGCCGGCTATCAGATATTAAGAGGTCCTCGGCAAACAGGCGATGGCTATTATGAGTTCGAAACGCTAGACCCTGAAGGAAATAGGTTAGAGGTAATGTTTTAGTTAGATTAAGGTATCGTGTGAAGTAAAATTTGGATAATAAATAAATGAGTTTAAGCAAAAATAAGCTGAAATATATTCGCTCTTTGAAAGAGAAGAAATATCGTACCGAGTTCGGAACTTTTGTCGCTGAAGGTCATAAGATGGTAAGCGATTTACTACCATTCATTAAATGTCAGTTACTGGTTGCTAATCCCGAATTCTTGAAATCGGCTGATGTGGCGAATGTGGAAGACGTAATAGAAGTGAATGACAGAGAGTTGGCTCAAGCGAGTTTTTTACAAAACCCACAGCAGGTGTTAGCTGTCTTCTACCAATCAGAAAATGTAGATGATATAGAGATTGCTGATGAGCTGGTTTTGGCATTGGATGGTATTCAAGATCCCGGCAATATGGGTACAATCATACGCTTGGCTGATTGGTATGGTATTCATCATATATTTTGCTCGCAAGATACTGTTGATGTCTACAATCCGAAGGTGGTACAAGCTACAATGGGGGCTTTAGCGAGGGTTAATATTCATTATACAGACTTGTCAGATTTTTTAACTCGGAATAAACATTTGCCTGTGTACGGTACTTTTCTCGATGGAGAAAATATGTACGAAAAAAAGATTACATCTCACGGAATTATTGTTATGGGAAATGAAGGTAATGGAATCCGTCCTGAAATAGAAAGATTGATTACCGAGAAACTGTATATACCAAACTACCCTGTAGGTAATCCCACGTCAGAGTCGTTAAATGTAGCTATAGCTACAGCAATTATTTGTGCTGAATTCAGAAGGAGAAATTTGTAGTCGTATGATAGTGATGGGTATTAAAAGCCTTCTTCAACCAATACATAAGCTCTATATCTGTTGCTTTTGTTGATTGGGCATAACGAAAGGTATCCTGAGGTTATTCTGCCATTTTCTATTCGGATAGGGTGCTTTTCCTCCATCAAGAGATGGTTGTTATACATCTCTTCTGCTTTAGGTTTAAAGTCTATATAGAATTTTCCGCAAGAATGCGTAGCTATATAGTTTTCATACAACCGGCAACTGAGAAATCCCATATTGTATCGCATATTTATTTCAACGCAAGGATGTAATTTATACTCATTGTCTTCTAAATAAATAAGCATATCCACGCCGATGCAGCCATTGTAAAGTGTTGCAAATTTTTCAGACAATATGTTGATAAGTTTGTTCTTTACAGAATCAAGAAGGTCTAGCGATATCTTTTCAGACAATTGTTCTATGATACTTTTTTGTGAGCCTATATAATTTGCTTCGTAGCTACCCTTCGCATTGGTATAAAAAAGAGAATAGCCAGCAAAGGCAATATTTCCTTTTCCGTCTGCCATAAATTCCATGGCAAAATCCATTTGTTTATCTAAAACTCTTTCGATAGAGACACTCCCTTGTTTTTTTAGAATTCCATGCAATATCTGATTTTCGGTACGAGTTAATCCTGTTGTCGGTAGCCACAGCAGTCCCCTGCCCGATGATGAATAAGGTGCTTTTGCTAATAATTGATATATCGAAGTATCTACAGCCTTGTTTATATCGTCCAGGTTTGTATAGAATTGCGGTATGACTGCTTGAGAGAGTAGGGGGATAGAGTTTATTAATTCAGACAGACAGTCTCTTGCTGCTAGTCTGCTATTAAGATATTTATATTCGTCACTCCATTCAGGAATATTCAGATTAATTTCTAATTCCTTATTTAGTTCTTCGAAGTAGCGAATCGCTTGAGGAGATACTCCCCATAATGATACATTTGCATATCTATATAGTTTCAGCTCGTTCTGAGATATTGGTTGAGCTAGTGCAGAGAATTGTTCTGTTAAGTATGAATAATATACTTCGTCTTTACTATCGACCAAAACTTTATCTTCCCGATCGGCGTACCATGCCGTCAGAAAAGACAATTCTTCTTGCATAGCCGCTATATTTGCCGGAGGTGTATAGTAAGGCGATGCATTGTTGACTGCTGTCTCGTGTCCGGGATTGAAGTAGTGGATGTTCAACTAAATATATTTTTAGAATTGAAAATAAATAAATGGTTGTGGTCCGCTGGAGGCTGTTGCAAATATCATCCAAAAGATAAGACCTGCAAAAGCAGCTTTCCCGAATAACGGTATAGAATCGAAGCCCGCTTTTATATTGTTAACCAATCTTTCGGGTAAGAAGTGCATAATGTATCCTATAACCAGTAAGATAAATACATTTCTGTATCCTTCTATAATAACAAGCCATTCGTTCGGTGCAAATGTTAGGTTTCCAATATTTGAAATAACACTTCCAGCCAATTCGAAACTTCCGGCACGGAAGAATATCCAACAAAATGCTACGAAATGAAAAGTTAGCAAGATGCAGATTATCCTTGTGAAGCGGTTGTCCGGTATTTTTATAAATTGCTTAAAGAATCGTTCTATTGCCAGCATTGTTCCATGCAGTCCACCCCAAATAACAAATTTCCACGATGCGCCATGCCATAATCCTCCTATCAGCATTGTCATGAATAGGTTGAAATAAGTTCTAATCTTGCCTTTACGGTTTCCTCCCATCGAAATATACAGATAGTCCCGCAACCAAGAGGATAGGGATATATGCCAGCGACGCCAGAATTCGGTGACTGATTGGGATTTATATGGCGTCAAAAAGTTAGGCGGTATCGTGAAACCCATCAAGAGGGATAGTCCAATCGCAATGTCTGAATAGCCCGAAAAGTCACAATATATTTGCAGCGTATATCCATATACAGCCATAAGGTTCTCGAATGCAGTATAGCTCATTGGTGAATCGAACACCCGATCTACAAAGTTGGTCGAGATATAATCTGATATAATCGCCTTCTTTATCAAACCGATAAGTATAAGGAATATAGCAGCACTTGCGTCTTCTTTAGTCAGATGCAGTTTATTTTTCATCTGCGGCAGAAAATCTTTTGCTCGTATAATAGGCCCTGCTACCAGTTTCGGGAAGAATGTTATATAAAAACAGAAATCCAAAAGAGAGTCGGCCGGTTTCATTTGCTTGCGATATAAATCCACAGCATAGCTTATCGCTTCGAATACAAAGAATGATATACCGATTGGTAATATAATATTATGTAATGCAAAGTTCCCATTGAAAATTGCATTGATATTATCGATAAGGAAGTTCGTATACTTAAAGTATGCTAGCATCAATAAGTTACCGACAATAATAAGTGTCAAGAATAATTTTCGTGTTCCCGTTTTCTCTGACTCATGCATTTTTACAGCTAGCCAGTGTGTTGCTACAGCGCAGATAACCAGTAGTACAAAATAGTTGAGCGGAAAATGAAAACCGAAAAGATTTATATCCATCGTATTTCCCCCTGCCAGATAATAGAAGTAAAGAGAAAAAGCGATAAGGTATACTTTCCTGAAATGGTCGTGTTTCTTACTGGCTACATATACCATATAGAAGACAAGGAAGAACCCAAGAAAGAAGGCACTATTGAACAGGAGCGGTCGCGACGGGTCGTAAATAAAGTATGGTTCTATATCGTTGATTACCTTTTCTAAAAAATCAGGTAAGTAGAAATCTCTTATACTTTCAAATATATTACTTATCATATTTGCTTTTATAATTATTGTAAGCGTCAAGAAAATCAGAAATAAATAACTGTCCCTGAGCTTCGTATCCGCCAGTTGTGTAGTGTACTTTGTCGCGAGCTATCATCGATGCATAATCACCTCTCGGTCTGATAGCGGAATCACCACTCATGCGTGAGTATAAATCCCATACCGGTAGGTAATTGAGCCCCATAAGAGCAACGCTATAGTCGGCAACGAATGTATTTTGCCTGCCTTTTCGAAACATGGATGGAGGAGGAGTCATTACCAGTATAGTTGCATTCTTACAATATGCTTTTATATTGTTGATAAACTCATTCAGCTGGAAGACATATTCCGTGTCGCTCATTTTTCCGAAGGATTCGTTTGTTCCAAAGGATAGAATGATAAGGTCGGGTTCGAGTATAGGTAGTTGTTTGAAAAACAGAGGATATTTAATGTAATCCGTCATTTTAGCGCCATTTACACCTATTGTATGATATACAACTCCCGGCTGGTTATTTTCTATTACAAATCCGTTGAGGTTGTACATCGCCGTTTTACCATCGGGTACAAGAGTGATCCTGTTTATGGCTGAATCACTGGTATACGATGAGTAATATGGTTTAGATAACATATTTACAAATTTCAGATTCTCCGTATCCAAGTTGGTTTCCTTCGATTTAACCGTAACAGGCTTCGCTGTGGTTTTCGTTGGTATTTTAAGTGATTGGTTCAATCGGATTGTATTCGATTTCATTCCGTTTGCTTTTCTTACTTGAGCAACCGTTACTCTGTATTTTCGGCTTATGGAAGACAATGTTTCTCTCTTTTTTACCTTGTGATATTTAATGCTTGTGCCCGACGTTGAACTTGTCGGTGCTGCTCCTGTTACTTCAAGAGGGTCGGCTGATATGCTCATTTTGTAATGAGACTCTTTATCCGGATATATTACTTTAACATTGGTAAACTCATATCCTTCTTCTGTATATAGCTGCAATACAAAGTCGTTAGAGGAAGTATATAACGCAATTCCGCTAAGTCCTACGCCTACATCTGCTATTGGCAGTACATTTCTGAGGCTCTGCCAAGAGGCATTGCTGCTGTATCTTACGTTGCGGGTTCCGTTTGTTCTTACCAGACTATAAGGAAAAGTAAAGCCATACCCTCCGTTTCCGAATTTTGACTGTAGTTCGCTTCTTATGGCATTCGTGAAAAAATCAGCCTGAATGTGGGAGTCACCTATGTGGACAATATTAATTTTCCCTTTTTTACTTTTCTCCAAGTTGTATAACTTATTGAAGATGGGATTTAATAATTCCTGGTTCGCAAAAACATTATTCTTTATGTCCTTAACTCTTCTCGCATCTTTCGTTGAAGAATAGAAAAATGTAAGAGGGTAGAATAAGAATAATGTAAATAAACCGATTGTCCGTAATTTTTTCGAAAATATCATTTCTTAATCTCTGTTTCGGTCTTATGTTGTTTGTATTTCAGGTAGCCTTTATTAATCTCGTCATAAAGCAGTTTGGCTATCTTTTTCGAACCCGACGCATTAAAGTGGGTATAATCTTTATTTGCCAAATGATATTCATCGACCCATTTTACCATCGATCCATTACCACCCATTAATTCATAGAGGTTTATATAGCCCGATCCTGTTTTGTGTGCATAGTTCCTTTGTGCTTTTGCCAACGGAACTACTGCCGGATCTGTTTTCATTTCTTGTTCAATTTTGCTCGCCTTATCGGCTGTGGAAATAATAAGTATGTCAGCATTCGGAAAACATTGATGCAGGTTGTTTACAACCGTCGTCATGTTTTTTTCATACCAACTATAATTTAGTGTACCATAGCCCAACACATTGGTTCCGTATTGAAGAACAATGAGGTCGTACCCTAAAACTTTATCGAACGCATTCATTAGCGATGGATTGAGTATAGAAAGTGGAAGACCTGAGTTGCCGCGCATGGAGAAATTGTCTACATGTACTCCCTGTCCGTCATCGAAACTGAATCCGTAAATAGGAATAGAATCGGCATGGGCAAATGTAACCTGCAATGATTTTACACTTGAAGATGTAAGTGGCAGCGTATTTAGTAAATGTGAAGGAGTAAGCTTTTTGGTAGATACCGAGTCTTTGTCTGCACGAATCGTAATAGACGCATTTGCATTATTGGAACTACCATATAAAAGTATAGGATTATATAATGCAGTTGAATAGGGTTGAGCCTGAGCTTTATATTTTACCCAATAATTAGAGCCTGAACCACGTGTAAAGAATACTTGACCATCTATTCCAAACGGTCTGGTTGGTTTCTTTACTTTTATAAAAGATTGTACAATCCATTCTTTCGAAACTTGGTGTGAGATAGATCCCCGTGAAGCAGCAGAAAGAGATGATATAGAAACAAAACCGACTCCGTGCCCTCCATAGTTTTTCTGGAATTCACTTCTGACGTCTTGTACAATATAATCGCCGTCGTTCATAGAATCGCCGAAATAGGCTATTCTTATTTTTCCTGACTTATTTGCTTCCAGCTGATGCAGCTTTTCATAAAATCGTTTTAGATTTTGATAACCATCTGCATTGAGCGAGGGGTTTATAGCTTCGTCGATTTCTTCGGGCTGGATGTTTAAGCTGTCTGTTGTATTTGTGCTGTCAGCCTTGGCTATATTTGGAGAATCGTCAATGGCAGTAGTATCATTGATTGCATTCAGCATCAGGCTGTCTACAACAATATTTTCGGTTGTTATTTTATTCTCAGGGAATAAGCGGTTGGGAAGCAACTGTTTACAGAGTAAAAAGAAGCCTACGGATAAAACAATAAACAAGATTGCTTTTCCGAAGTAAGAATTATTAGATGAACTCACAATCAACAAATTAATAAGTTTTTATTGTTGCTACGATATATTTATAAAGTTGTGCAAAGCTAATCACTTTCTTTGAAAATCTATTTGAGAGAAAGTATAATTTAGCGATATTTTACTTTTCCCGATCTCCTCTATCTTGCTGCTATGAGGTACATATAGCTGAGCTTGGGTAAAAAGAAATTCAATGTGGACTATATTTTGCTTTGGCTGTTATGTGTTCTATTTCTATTTTGAATGTCGCTGTACGGCTCCACGATTTGTCTATGTATTTTTCTCCTATTTCTTCAAAGCCTTTTGAATATTTATTTACCAATAGCCTGAGAGCTTTTCGTTTTTCTTCATCAGATAGATTTATATCAGCTTTACCGTAGGATATAACACTTTCGTATAAGGTGGTGAATTGCTCGGCAATGGGTTTTGTTACACCTACTACACAAAATGATACCTTATTGTTTTGTTTTATCAGGTCTAGTTTCTGACCTTCGGGAGCACAATGAAAATAAAGAGTATTGGCTTCTTCATCATAAACATAACTGATTGGGATGCCATAGCCATATCCATTCTCGGATGTTCCTAAGCTGAGAAATCCGTATTCGGATATGTTCAATAGTTCGCTTATGCGAGCTTTATCTTCAAGTATTCTGTTTTGTCTTCTTACTTCTCTGAACATAATAGTCTAGTACTAATTGTTTAATCTTTTATTTATGGCTTTGTCTACCATATCGGAAATGAACACATGTCCAAAAACTCCCAATCCGATTGTTGCTTCTTCATTATTCCAGAAAGCTTTTGTTGTAGAGAACAGGAAATAATTATTAACAGAGATATGATTATTCACCAATGCGTCTACACTCGGATGGCGGCCTACATATCCCGAACCCGAAGGGTCAGGTGGAAGCACAATGCTGTTTATTTTATGTTTAACGGCTTCTCTGTGTTTCTCTTCATCCGGGTTTGTAATAAAGGCAATGAATAAGATGATAAAAAGAAGATACCTCTTTTTAAATAGATGTGAGCCCTTTCTAGGTATCCTGTTAGGATCTTTATATCTTTTCTCTATTTCTTTTATATCTCTCATTTAAGCCTTTTACTGCTTATTCCCCATTCCAATAGTCGATGCGAGCTTTTTCTTTTGGTTTCTTTACTCCTTCTATAGGGAATCCAATCACAAAGCTGTTTGTATACTGATGTGTTTGTATATCATTTACTTTAGTCTGATACCATGAGCCCATATACCCCACTCTGATTGTATATTTGTTTATTGGGATATCTATCGATATGTAGTTGCGCAATGCTCGTTGATTGTGATAGGATGCGAAATTGACAAGTCCGACAGAGTTGCCTAACGAAATCTCGTAGTACGATTGTCCGTATTTAGGAGAGAACAATATTCCCATAAACGGAGAATCTATCTGCCAACGCACAGCACCCCATTTGAATTTATATGAGGCGGTAACAGACATATTGAGATTGGAATATGTACGGGCAGAAGCTGGATTATTTCCATTTCGTTCATTGTACAATACACCGCCATTTATATCCCATAGTCCTCCCAGCCCGAGACGGAAGTTGTCGGTATTATACACCATATAATGACCGCCTATCCTATAGCTAAGAAGTGCCCAGTATTCCGATACATTTTTTGCAGGATTATCTCCTTTCGAAAGATCCAGTTCGAATATCTGCTGTTTATAGAACTTATAATCAAACCACGTCGTACGGCGCATTTGTTCATACATCAGATGAATAGAGAAACCCTTATACTCTAATGGCGATAGGTATGTATCATACATGTTAGCAGAGCCGATAGAGACAGATAGGGCGTTGTTCGTTCTTAAAGGTATAGGAACCCCTAAAGAGGAATCATCGATAACTGTCGTTCTCTTTTGAGGGGCATAACCTTCAATTTCTACTGAATCAAGAGCATGTGTTTTATCAACAAGGTTTTGAGCTTGTAAATTAATAAAAACGCATACACTCAGAAATAATAGAAATATATATTTACTCTTCCTCCTCCTTATCATCATCTTTAAATAACGATTTCTGCCCTGTTATTTCATCCAAAATATCCGAGATAGGGCGATTGTCCACTTCGTCATCATCATCGTCTATCTGTACTTCAAATTTCTTTTCCTCTTCTTCTTCCGGTTCAGGAAAGCGGATAGGTTCAAGTTCTTTGATGTCGCCTATTTCGAATGTCGATAAACGCTTACCTTTAGCCTTGAAGCCTTTTACTGCAATAAATTCATCCGCGTCTATTTCCAAGGCCTCACGATAACTATCGCGCCCGCCAAAAGTAACAAGAATACGAGGATAAACAACGTCTGTAAGAATCTTCAGTTTCGAGTTCGGATTATCTCCAAGGAAATTCTGTTTTTTTGCAGAAGATTCGAATGTAAAGCGTTTCAGATACATAAATTGCTGATCTGCATCAAACAGAACGGCTGTCCAATTTTTATTTACGTCGAATTTCTCGATACGGATGATTCCGGCTTCGTAGTGATTCGTTACATCGAAATTGGAGGTGTAGAATTCTCCATTATCGTGTACAACCAATATTTGGTCTTCGCTTTGGAATTCTCCAAGGAATTTGCCTCTGCCATCATAGTTTAGGCGTAACACATCCTGATCGAACCAAACTTTGCGTCCGCCAAGAGTTGATCCTCCTTTTTGTTTCAGTGATATTTTATGTACTTCAGCTTTCGTTAAGATATTTCCCATAGACTGACGTCCTTTGATGACAATATCGCTAAAGTCTTTTTCGAATACAAGTATTTTTTGACGAGGTTTCGGCTTCAGTATTACTCGTATGGTTTCAGCTTCACCATTTGGGTTTGCGCTGAAATAGGTGATACGAGAACCATCTTCTCCTTGTGTAACATCATATTCCTTGTCACGGGTTATGCCCGTTACGGCAAAACGCTTGATGTATGAAGGGCCATTCTTACCGTGGCGATAGACCACGTTATAGATCGTGCGCTTGTCATTGCGGCGGAAGACGTATAGATAAAGAATGTTTTTACCGATAAACATCTTGTCGCTCACTTTTACAATCTTATATTTACCGTCTTTGAAGAAAATAATTATATCGTCAATGTCGGAACAGTTGCAGACAAACTCATCTTTTTTCAGTGATGTACCGATAAAGCCTTCTTCGCGATTGATATACAGTTTTTCGTTTGCTTCTACCACCTTTGTCGCTTCGATGGTATCAAAGCTGCGGATTTCTGTTTTGCGAGGAAAATCTTTTCCGTATTTTTCTTTCAACATTACAAACCATGAGATCGTATAGTCTACAATGTTTTCTATATTGTGCTTTATTTCTTCTATTTCGTCTTTGTATCTGGCTATCAGCTCATCTGCTTTGTCGGAATTGAACTTGAGAATACGTCCCATCTTGATCTCCATCAATTTGAGTATATCCTCACGTGTAACCTCACGGATAAACTGTTTTGCATATTTAGCCAATCTCTTATCGATATGCTCTACAGCCATATCCATATTGTCAGCATTCTCAAACTCTTTGTCTTTGTATATACGCTCCTCGATGAAAATCTTTTCCAGCGAAGAAAAGTGAAGGCTTTCTTCCAGTTCACTCTTTTGTATCTCCAGTTCTTGACGAAGCAGGCTTAACGTATTGTCTGTAGTATGACGGAGTATGTCGCTTACTGTAAGGAAATAAGGTTTATTATCTTCGATAACACAGCAGTTTGGCGAAATGCTTATTTCACAATCGGTGAAAGCGTATAGAGCATCTATTGTCTTATCGGAAGAGACGCCTGCTGCCAGATGTACCTGTATTTCTACATTCTGAGCGGTGATATCATCTACCTTGCGGATTTTAATTTTACCCTTATCGTTGGCTTTCAAGATCGATTCCACAACAGACGATGATGTTCGTCCGTAGGGAATGTCACTTATAACAAGCGTTTTGTTGTCCAGTTTAGATATTTTAGCCCTAACCTTTACCGATCCGCCTCGCTCGCCATCGTTATACTTGCTGACGTCTATATAGCCCCCGGTTTGAAAATCAGGATAGAATGCAAATTTTTCTCCTTGAAGATGCGCTATGGCTGCATCGCAAAGATCATTGAAGTTGTGAGGAAGAATCTTCGACGAAAGTCCCACTGCAATACCTTCCGCACCTTGAGCTAGAAGTAGAGGGAACTTAACCGGTAGCGTAACAGGCTCTTTATTACGTCCATCGTATGATGGTTTCCACTCTGTGGTTTTGGCGTTGAAAATCACTTCCAAAGCAAACTTTGATAAGCGAGCTTCTATATAACGGGGTGCAGCAGCTCCATCTCCTGTAAATACGTTACCCCAGTTTCCCTGACAGTCTACCAATAAATCCTTTTGTCCCAGTTGCACCAATGCATCCCCTATAGAGGCGTCTCCATGCGGGTGAAACTGCATAGTATGCCCGATGATATTAGCGACCTTATTGTAACGACCATCATCCATGCGCTTCATAGAGTGCATGATACGACGTTGCACCGGCTTGAAACCATCAGATATGTGAGGGACCGCACGTTCGAGTATTACGTACGATGCATAGTCTAGAAACCAATTTTGGAACATACCCGAAAGATGTGTCTGATTGTCAGCTGTATCTTTTATCGGGACTTTATAGTCTGAATGGGATGCTGCATCAGCGTTCTCCAACTCATCATCCAATATTGGTTCGTCGTTATCTAAATTCTCTGGTTCGTCAATAATATCTTCAGGGAGCATATGTGTTTATTGGATTTAATAGCTACTAAAAAACTAGCTCAAAGATAGTTTTTTTTGCTTTGAATTCAAAATGAGAAAGGTGTTGTATATTGCAAATAAAAAAAATACAGAAATTTTATTTGTGTTTATTTATTTGGAATAAAATTGTCATATAATGAGGTCTTTGACATCTATAACAACTGAAATTTGAGAGCAGAAAGGTGACATGAAAAATATGTGTAAAATGTGTCACCTTTGTCACCTTTGTTACTTTTTATGCTGTTAGGGGATAATACATTTTTCTTCAATAGAAATACCAAACAGAGCGAAGTCATATTTGGCAGGGTCGTTGATATCCAGTGTTTTTAGGCTTTCTGTTAGTTCTAGCGCTGCCCTCCAATCTGGTTTGTCTCGTTCCAGCAAGCCTAGCTTACGGGCGGTACGTTCTACATGAAGATCGAGTGGGCAAATCAACTTGGATGGGCTGATTTGTCTCCATAAACCGAAATCGACCCCTTTGTTATCATCCCTTACCATCCATCGTAAGTACATATTCAGTCGTTTGCATGCTGATTTTTGAACGGGGGAGGGGATATGCTTTCGTGTACGGTGAGGTGCATCGGGATGAGAAAAGAAGTATGACTGAAAGTGATTGAGGGCTGTCTCTACATTCATGTTGGAGGAAGGGAAGAAAGCTTCCTCTAGGCTGTTGTATTGAGTGAAGTGCCTTTTCATAAAGTCGATACAGTATAGCAAGTCTGTATCGTTGAATGTTCTGTGTTTAAACTGTAGGAGCTTTTTCAAGTCTTCGTCACTGTGCCCTTGTATGAAGTTGTATGGAGCGTTGTCCATTCTTTCTGCCAACTCTTTACATTTATTGATAATGGTTTTGCGTTGTCCCCAAGCAAAAATAGCAGCAAAGAATCCCATTATTTCTTTATCCTGCTTGCTTGTGAAGCTATGAGGAATGGAAATCGGATCGTTATCGATAAAAGCAGGGGTGTTGTACTGTTCTACTTTCTGGTCGAGGAAGTTTTTGAGATCAAATATATTTATACCTTTCACTTGTCAATTTATTTTGGTAGGACAAAGATATAAAAAACAAAAGAGCAGATACGCCTGCTCTTTGTCTGTTGTATGTTCGATAAGTGCGTGATTATTTATCTAGCCTTATAAATATACCATTCGAATCGAACTCTAGCTCTATATTATTACTTAGGTTAATTTCATAGCCGAAATGTTCTTTGTTTATTTCCACTATGTATTGCGTTGGATAATGTTGTGCTATATAGCTAGGTATCGCACTAGGTAGTAATGCGATGATGTGGGCGGGAATTTGTTGTCCTTTGCCATCTACACTGTCCCACTCTCCGGAGAGTTTAAATTCTATTTCGAAGCCATTAGCCAGATAAACATCATAGCTGTCGTTGTCTTTTTCTACACGTGTGACCTTTTGCGAAGGAAAATGTGCTTGTAAGAAGGCTTGTGCTGTTGGAGGTAAATCGCTAGTTGATAATTTTTTGTCGTCGTCACCACAGGCAATAAAAGCAAGTGGTAGAATAAAAAGGCTGAATGCAAATAATATTTTTTTCATCTTAATTACTGTGTTTAGTTAATTATAAAGTTTATAAATAAAAGTGCGATCAATCTTAAGTGGCTTTTATCTTTATTCATCTCTTTCTCTGTTGAGGAAGAGGATTGTGTTTTCTCAAATATACAAAATCTATTTGAAATAAAAAATTATGTAAAATTCGATTGTTAAAAATCTATTTTAATCCCGAATAAAATGACAATTGTATTGTATAAATATATAATTTTATGCTCGAATTATTGCACTTGTTATATAGTTTATGTTATTAGATATATTTTCTACTGATAGTCTGTCTGTTGTGAATGCAGAAGCCACGGTTTCAACCCTCGATAAGTTGCTTGACTACCTGCTTGATGTTTCGGTGGCGCTAGGTACAAAAATTGTAGCTTCAATTATTGTATTTATTGTTGGTCGCTGGGTGATTGGGTGGATAAGAAAGTTTTTTGATAAGTTTCTACTTCGCCGACGGATAGAGGAAACAGTACGCTCGTTTTTGGATAGCCTGATCAATATTTCATTAAAGATTGTATTGTTTCTTTTTATAGTAAATATATTAGGCATTCAAACTACTTCTTTTGCTGCTATATTAGCTGCTGCCGGATTAGCCGTAGGTATGGCTATGAAAGATAATCTCTCTAATTTTGCAGGAGGTGTGATGCTGTTAATAAACAAACCGTTCAAAGTCGGTGATCGTATTGTTGCCCAAAGTACGGATGGTGTCGTTCAGTCTATTGGAATATTATATACTGTTTTGCTGACAGGCGACAATGTCACTATATTTATACCCAATGGCCCTTTATCTACCGGGAATATAACGAACTATTCGGCTCAGAAACAGAGGCGTATCGACCTCACGTTTAACATTAATTATGGAACAGATATTGACCTTGTAAAAAGTATACTGCTCTCCGTTATTAAAGAAAACAAATCAATTAAAGATACCCCTACACCTTTTGTGGGCGTTACAGATGTTTCCAATGGCGTTATCAATGTAACAATACGGGTATGGGTGAATAGTGAGGATTATGGAAATACAAGTGTCAGTTTGAACGAGAATATATATAAGTCTTTCTCCGAAAAAGGGATCTATACCGCATCAACAC
The DNA here is from genome assembly GCF_002483985.1 of Dysgonomonas sp. UBA7630. Lineage (NCBI taxonomy): Bacteria > Pseudomonadati > Bacteroidota > Bacteroidia > Bacteroidales > Dysgonomonadaceae > Dysgonomonas > Dysgonomonas sp. UBA7630. The sequence goes on along the minus strand of NZ_DLIY01000037.1, from coordinate 26,586 downwards.
TGAGTGTGAAAATGCTGAAAGATTAAAAAAAATTAAAAGTCTTAGGAATATTCAAAATAAGGTAATTGTATTTTATTTTCAGATGGAAATCAAGTAGCTTTGTGATACGAAGAATCGGAATTTAATAAATATATAAAACTAAATTACTTAAGTGTTATGAAAAGGCAGAAACTCATTCAATTCCTTTCGTTAGTAGCCTTTGTTGCTATCATAGCAACATCGTGCGGCAAAAAAACAATGCCTCCTTTGGCAAATTCTTTATTTACAACAAATCCTTCACCGTTAGAATTGGTAGGGACTAAAGTTCCTGTTACAATAAACGGACGCTTTCCTGCTAAATGGTTTGAGAAAAGCACAACAGTAGTTGTTACACCGGTATTGAAGTATGCAGGAGGTGAAACTCTTGGAACTCCTTATACATATCAGGGAGAAAAGGTAGCCGGAAACGGAATTGTAGTGCCTTATGAAGCTGGTAGTGCTATAACAATGAAGTCTGAGTTTGATTATATTCCANNGTTGTTTTTACGCTTCGATTTTCATAGAGGAGGAAAACAAGTAGTTGGCTTTGGCGATGTGAAAATTGCAGATGGTGTAGTTGCAACTCAAGCGCTTGCAAATGCGGGTACTTCAGCTCCTGCTGTTGCTCCTGATGCTTTCCAACGCATAATCAAAGAGGCTTATGATGCTGATATAATGTTCTTGATCCAACGTGCAGAATTGCGTTCTAGCGAATTAAATTCTACAAACCTGAATGCATGGAAAGAATTGGTAAAAGAAGCAGATAGTAACGAGCGTAAGAAAGTAGATGTTGAAATTTCGGCATATGCATCTCCTGATGGAGGGTTCAAGCTGAATGATCAACTAGCTGAAAAACGTGAGAAAAATACAACAAACTATTTGACTAAAGAATTCAAGAAGAATAGTATTGATACTGAAATTAATGCTAAATATACAGCTCAAGACTGGGATGGATTCCAAAAATTAGTTCAAGCATCTAGCTTGCAAGACAAAGATCTTGTTCTTAGAGTATTGTCTATGTATCCGGATCCTGAAACCAGAGAAAAAGAAATTAAGAATATCTCAGTTGTATATTCTGATCTAGCTGAAACTATTTTACCAAAACTTCGTCGTTCTCGCCTTTTGGCTAACGTAGAAATAATTGGTAAGACTGATGAGGAACTGAAAAATATTGCAGTAAGCGGTAATCTAGGAGACCTTACAGTAGAAGAATTGTTGTATGCTGCCAACTTGAATGGTGTATCTAAAGAGAAAGTATACACTTTTGTTACTCAAAAATTCCCTAACGACTATCGTGGATGGAACAACCTAGGTGCATATTATTATAAGAACGGTCAAAACAGCAGAGCTATTCAAGCATTCAACAAGGCTACTGAAGTTTCGTCTCGTGCTGCTGAAGCAAATATGAACTTAGCTTTAGTATCATTGGCTGAGGGAAATACAGCAAAAGCAGAGCAGCTACTTGGTAATGCAGCCGGAGCTAACACGTTAGGTGAAACAATGGGATTGATGTATATCCAAAAAGGAGAATATAACCGTGCAGTTCAATCGTTTGGTAACACTGTATCTAACAATGCTGCATTGGCTCAGATTTTGACTAAGAATTATAGCCGTGCTCAACAAATATTGGATGCAGTACCAACTAAAGATGCTACTACATATTATTTGGCTGCGATCGTAGCTGCAAGAACAAATAGTGCATCAGGTGTTGCCGGAAACTTGAAGTCTGCTATTCAGAATGGAGTTTCTCCTGCAGAAATAGCTAAAGATATCGAATTTGCTAAGTTCCTTACAAATCCAGATATTAAGAATATGTTATTCTAAAATAAAGCATATAATGAAAAAGCTCAGCCGCAAAGGCTGAGCTTTTTTTATGACCAAGAACGAAGATTATTAAAGGTCTAAAAATTCAATCTCTCCCGATTCAATGTGGTAAATAGCTCCCACTATTTGAATCTTTCCCTCGTTATATTTTTCTGATAATATAGGTGTAGATTCTCTTAATTGCTTTACTCCATGTATAACATTCGCTTCGATAGCCTTTTGGTACTTATCCGAACCTTCTGTTTTGAAGACTTCGTTTTCTTCATCTTCACTGTTTAGCTTATTTACAATAGATTCTATATGACCTAATTTTTCGGCATGATCCGCATGCTGGTGATCCGGATTGTGCTTGATATCCATGAATGCTTTCACTGCACCACAGCTAGTATGTCCTAAAACAACTATAAGTGTTGAGCCAAGATGTTCTGCTGCATACTCGATGCTTCCTTCTTCAAAGTCAGCCATAACATTGCCGGCTGTACGGATCGAAAACAGATCGCCGAGTCCTTGGTCAAATATGATTTCAGGAGATACTCGGGAATCGGAGCAGCTGACAATGACCGCAAAAGGTTGTTGCCCACTTTTTAGTTCGTTAACTCTAGCCATATCCTGATGTTGGTGTAATGGAGTACTTGATACAAAACGGAGGTTTCCTTCTTTAAGCAGAGTTAATGGGCTTTGATCTACTTCTTGAGCATAAGCAGAAACTGTAATCAAACAGAGCGTTACAGCTGTTAAAGTTAATTTTAGATAGTTTATAATTTTCATAAATGTTATGTATGTTAAAAAATCGGGTAAAAGTATATAAAGATTCCGCTCATAATTCTTTTCGATTATGGAAATATTAATGCTCCATTGTTAAATATTATGAATAGATAAGAGGTAAATAGTGTTGTCTAAAAATTTAATAAATACGAGAATCCTAAAAGAAAATAAACTATCTTTATTCAAAATAAAACGAAAACGATGAAATATAACTTTTGCGGAAACAGTGGTTTACAACTTCCTGAAATTTCATTAGGGCTGTGGCATAATTTCGGAGATGTAGATGATTTTGAAGTAGCTACATCCATGATTTTACATGCCTTTGATAGTGGTATTACACATTTTGACTTAGCTAACAACTACGGCCCACCTCCCGGAAGTGCAGAAGCTAATTTTGGAAAAGTGTTAGCTAAAGAGCTTAAAGGACACCGAGACGAGCTTATTATATCATCAAAAGCAGGTCACTTGATGTGGGATGGCCCTTATGGTGATGGTGGTTCGCGAAAGTATATTATGGCAAGCATTGATCAAAGCCTGAAACGTACCGGCTTGGAGTATTTTGATATATTTTACTCTCATCGGTATGACCCTCAGACTCCGATAGAAGAAACCATGCAAGCTTTAGTCGATATTGTTCGCCAGGGGAAAGCTTTGTATGTAGGTGTATCAAAATATCCTCCGCAGCAATTGATAAAGGCTTATGAAATATTGAAGTCACAGCATGTGCCTTGTTTGATTTATCAGGATAAGTATAGTATGCTTGTTCGCAATCCAGAAATTGAACATATGGCTATCAATAAAGAATATGGAGTAGGATTTATTGCATTTTCTCCATTAGCGCAAGGGTTGCTTACGAATAAGTACCTGCATGGTATTCCTGAAACATCCCGAGCTCACAAAAGCCATGGTTTTTTGCAGGAAAGTGAAATTACTCAGGATGTGATAAAACAGGTTTCTGCATTGAACGACTTGGCTCTACAGCGTGGTCAAACTTTAGCAGAAATGGCTCTAGCGTGGCTGTTGCATAACGAACAGGTTACATCTGTCATAATTGGGACAAGTTCTTTGAATCAGTTGAAAGATAATCTGAAGGCAAAAGATAATGCAAACTTTTCCGCCGAAGAGCTGGCCTTGATAGAGAAAATACTGAAGTAAAAAACATCTGTTTTTAATTATAAAAGAAGGATATATTATCATGATATATCCTTTTTAATTTTTATCTTTAGTATATGAAAAAGACAGTTATAGTCCTGCTCTTTCTCTTCATTGCCGGAATAAGCTTTTCTCAGAATAAAGATCAATATCCCGTAGCTGTATATAAGCTAATGAAGGCTTATCCCGAGAGTATTGTGGCTTTTGATAATTCTAATATTGCCTTAAAAGACGGAAGAACTATCAAATATAACGAAGGAGGAACGAAGGCTCACTCCGATCTGATGAACAGTTCTGATTTAGGAGACATCTTTATATATCCTTACATCAAAGGAAAGGTTGAGAATATTTCTAAGAATTACGATCCGGGACGAATAAGAAATGAAGAGCTCTTAAAGTTAATGTATGGGGCTACTTCAGCGGAAGTACAAGCTAATTTGGTTACTATCACTTGGTGTCCAACGCTTGTAAACCAGACTCTGAGAGTAACGAAGATAAATGGTGTTGCGAAGCAATTGCAGAAAATATCAGACGAATTAGATAAACATCCCGAATTGCGAGAATATCTGTATAGCTCGGGCGGATTTAACTGGCGAAAAATAAGAGGAACAAACAGGCTGAGCAGCCATAGTTTTGGTACTGCTATCGATCTGAATGTGAAATATTCAAACTACTGGCAATGGGACTGTCGTTGCAAATCAGAAGATGCAACTTTAGTATATAAAAACAGAATACCTCAACTTATAGTCGATATATTCGAAAAGCATGGATTTATTTGGGGTGGCAAATGGTATCATTATGATACAATGCACTTTGAATATCGACCGGAACTTCTTATCGACTGAGACTATCCAACCGACAACAACAAGTGTTTTAAAACGAAAAAGCGCTCTAATTATCAAGTTAGAGCGCTTTTGACTTATATAGGATATGTTTTATTCCTTTATTTCTACTTTCAAATTCAGCTCCTCAAGTTGAGCCGGATCAAGAGTTGCCGGAGCATCTATCATCATATCACGTCCTGAGTTATTCTTAGGGAATGCAATACAATCACGGATACTATCCAATCCTGCAAACAATGAGACCAAACGATCTAGTCCGAATGCAAGACCTGCATGTGGAGGTGCACCATATTTGAATGCATTCATCAGGAAGCCAAACTGTGCCTGAGCTTTTTCTTCAGTGAAGCCAAGTATTTGGAACATTTTATTCTGTAGCTGACTGTTGAAGATACGTACAGATCCTCCCCCTACTTCTACGCCGTTGATTACCATGTCATAAGCGTTGGCGCGGACTACTCCCGGATCACTATCAAGCAAAGCTATATCTTCTTCTTTAGGACTTGTAAACGGATGGTGTTTTGCAAAATAACGTCCCAGCTCTTCATCTTTCTCTAAAAGAGGGAAGTCGATTACCCATAAGCAGTTAAACTGGTTCTTGTCTCTTAGCCCAAGCTGTTCAGCGACTTCTAGACGAAGTTCTCCTAGCTGTTTCTGAGCCTTTTCTGTTTCACCACAGATAATTAGTATAAGGTCTCCGGGCTCTGCCTGACAGCGTTCTGCCCACTTCTTCAAATTCTCAGGATTATAGAACTTATCTACAGAAGATTTCAATGAACCATCAGCTTCGTAGCGAGCATATACAAGCCCTTTTGCACCTATCTGCGGACGTTTTACATAGTCGGTCAAAGCATCAATCTGCTTGCGGGTATATGAAGCTGCTCCTTTAGCGCAGATAGCTCCTACATATTCAGATGAATCGAATACGACAAAGTCTTTACCTTCCGTCAAATCTTTTATTTCTACGAATTCCATACCAAAACGTGTATCCGGCTTATCAGAACCGTAATACTTCATGGCATGAGCATAAGTCATACGAGGAAAATCAGGAATGTCAATTCCCTTTACAACTTTGAACAGATGTTTTGTTAATCCTTCAAACATGTTCAATACATCCTCCTGATTAACATACGACATCTCACAGTCGATCTGAGTAAATTCAGGTTGACGGTCTGCTCTCAAGTCTTCGTCACGGAAACATTTAACAATCTGGAAATATCGATCAAATCCCGAAACCATCAATAATTGTTTGAATAATTGCGGCGATTGTGGAAGTGCATAAAATTCACCCGGATTCATACGTGATGGTACAACAAAGTCACGTGCCCCTTCGGGAGTAGAACCAATAAGAACAGGCGTTTCTACCTCAAGGAATTGGCGCTCATCTAAATAACGGCGTGTTTCGAATGCTATTTTGTGACGAAGTTCAAGATTTTTTCTTACCACATCGCGACGCAAATCGAGATATCGGTATTTCATTCTTAAATCATCGCCCCCATCAGTATTGTCTTCTATTGTAAATGGTGGAGTATCTGATGTATTTAATATTACAAGTTCGTTAACGATAATCTCAATATCGCCGGTAGACCTGTTGGGGTTTTTGCTCGAACGCTCCTCTACTTTACCCGTCACCTGCAATACGTATTCACGACCTATCTTATTCGCTCGCTCGTACAAGTCGGCATTGATATCTTTACTGAATGACAATTGAGTAATACCATAACGGTCGCGGAGGTCGATAAATGTGACTCCACCACCAAGCTTGCGAACAGCGTTTACCCATCCGGCTAACGTTACTTCTTTGTTAACATCTGCAAGAGTTAATTCTCCACACGTATGATTCCTATACATATATATTATTTGATGATATTTAATACACTTTTTTGATTATATCTACAGATAGGTTATCCACCTTTCCTTCTATCGCTTTTACAAAAGCCTTGAAATGATCCGTATTATTGTGCTCATCTATTGCAGCCTGAGACTTCCAAACTTCCAGAATTGTATACTTTAAAGGGTTCTTTACATCTTGATGCAAATCGTATGAGATATTCCCTTCTTCTTTACGTGTGCCATCTACTACATTTTGAAACACTTTTTCCAATTCTTCCTGAAATTCGGCTTTAACTACAATTACAGCAACAATCTTCAATTCTGTCATAGCTTTTATTCTTTTATAATCTTTAAGGTTACAAAAGTAACAAAAGTAACAGATATAAGTATATTTTCTGTTTGTTACTTTTCTTGTCTCGCTTTGTTTTTATGTCTTTTGAGACATCAAGTATTTACTCCATTCTTTCTGTATCACTTTGTCTGTCGGCTACCTATCTGTTATATCAAAGATCTTTATATTAGACAATCTTGTTATCTAAAAATACAAATCTAAGATATCTCTAAAGGAAGGAGTAGATGTTTAATATACCAACTTTAATATGCTTACTTCCGATTTTTCTATCATACCTTTCGAAGCTTCTTTAAATGTTTTAAAGTGCTCGGTGTTATTATGATAATCTATAGCTGCTTGTGATTTCCATTCTTCAAGCATTACAAATTTTGTAGAGTCGCTAATATCTTGATGCAGATTATAACTGATACAGCCATCTTCTTCTTGGCTACCCTGAACCAATGTCTGAAAAATGGGTAGAATTTCTTTTATAGCCTCCGGTTTAACGGTCATTATTGCAACTATTTTGAGCTCATCTCCTGTTCTTTCGTCTTCCATATCCGATTTTATTACAATAGTATCGTCTTGTCCTGTCTGCGTCTTATGTGTACAGCCAGCTATTAGGATTAATCCTAATAATAAAGGAAATATAATTTTTTTCATAATCTGTTTTATATTTATAGTTCTGTTTTTATCTTTCAGAAATTTATACTTAAGCCTTTCCTTAGTTGAACTTCTTATTTAAGTTTCTTTCTTATTTCTTCTTCTAATTTACCTTTCTCTATTGATTTTTCTAACTTCTCCACGCTTCCATCTTTTTTCAGATATCCTCTGTTTTTTCGATAAAATGCTGCAACCGTTTCCAAAGCAGCTTTTGTACATAGGATATTATCTTTTGAGTAGTTGTTATCAAAAGAGTATCTAATCCAACCCAACATAAAAGGCATTAATAGTTCTGGATTAACTTTTATGAAATCTACAACTCGGCTATCTACTCCCACACTAACATTCGGTGTACCTGTAAGCCAGGCCATAAAAAAGGCATTTGCTTCTTGTCTTTTGATAGGCTCTTTTCCTAACGGCGTGTCTAATAACCAGTTTATAGTCTCTTTTACTTGGGGTTCGTATGTCGTATAAGCGTCTTTACTCTCAAATTTATAATTCTTAGGAACTTCATATCCCTGAGCTAATAATCTTGTAGCTAAAACCGTAAATACTGCAATGAGTAACAGATGTCTTTTCATAATGATTAGTGTTTAATAGATTTCTATACAAATATATACAATGACGTTAATAGAAAATATTCGAAAGCTAAAAAACTTTCTCTTTTTTTTATAACATCCCAATTTATTGTTCGAATCTTATACACTCGTAAGCGTCTTCTATTTTGATATGGATAAAACTGTCTCTTTTTTTATTTTCGTATCGATCAGCATGACGACAAGTAAGACTACATTTGACGCGCTCTGGTCTTATTGTTAAATATTCCTTCTGTATTTGTAAGTTTGGTAAATTTATTCTTTATTTGCATCATTAACATAGTTTTATTTATAAACCTCAAAAAAATCAACGCCTATAGAATAGACATTACTCTAAATTTTTAAATATAAGAGATAATGGAAACATTAATTACTATGACTGATGAACAATTGGTCTGTGATTATTCTAATGGCAACAATCTTGCTTTTGATATTCTGCTAGAACGTCATAAAAGAAGTGTATATAATTACATTTTTTTTACTGTGCGTAATAGGGAACTTGCAGAAGATATTTTCCAAGAAACATTTATAAAAGCAATCGTTACTATCAAGCAGGGACGTTATACCGAATTAGGTAAGTTTCGTGCATGGATTTCTCGGATAGCTCATAATTTGATTATTGACCATTTTCGTCAGGAGAAAAACGAAAATACGGTATCAAATGACGAGGCTCCGGTTGACTTATTAAATAACCCTACACTATGTGATGGCACTATTGAGGACGAACTGATCAAAGTGCAAATAACATCCGATATTAGAAAGTTAATATCTTTCTTGCCTGAAAATCAGCGCGAGGTTTTAGAAATGCGCTATTACCAAGATCTTAGTTTTAAAGAAATAGCAGACCAAACAGGGGTTAGCATCAATACGGCGTTGGGCCGTATGCGCTATGCTATTCTTAATATGCGCCGTATGGCAGAAGAAAATAACATTGTTCTTACAATGTAGTATTTTATTAAAGTAGTTTTTTTAGGTGAGAAAGGAAAAAGATGTGTTATAAATAACATTTCTTTTTCCTTTCATTTTCAGAATATTATATTATTTTTATCCCATATTTTTTAATACTATAAAAACAATAAAATTATGGGATGGTATCTGAAAGTATTGAAGCAGTATGCTGACTTTAGCGGTAGGGCAAGGCGCACGGAATATTGGATGTTTTATCTTTTCAACTCTTTTATTCCGATAGGTTTGATGATTATTGGCGGCATATTATTCGCCATGAACGAATCTTCAATTCCTTTTATAATATGTATGGTACTGGTTGGTTTATACAGTTTGGCTGTTTTTATACCAAGTTTAGCAGTTACGGTCAGAAGGTTGCATGATACAAATCATAGTGGCTGGATGTATTTTGTTTCACTTATACCTCTAATTGGTGGTATTTGGTTGTTAATCCTTCTTTGTACTGATGGCACCCATGGACAAAATCAATACGGACCCGACCCCAAAGAGTAATACGTAGATTCTATTTAAAGCTTCCGATGGTTATAAATAAAATGTTTGTGAAGCTAATAAAATACTAAAACAAAACAGGAGAAAGACTAGTCTTTCTCCTGTTTTGTTTTTAATTGTTTTATAGGTTCTTAGCTGTTTATTGTACTATGCCGGAACCTATTATTTTATTTGTTGCGAATAACTTCTCCTTTGATACGAACTTTGTAAACCGAATCAGGAACGTTTGTAAATACTGTAATTTCTTTAGTGAAAATTCCCGGACGACCTGTTGTCGAATAAGTTACTTTTATTACCCCTGTTTTTCCAGGAAGAACCGGTTCTTTTGTGTAGTCTGGAGTTGTGCATCCGCATGTTGTTTGTACGCGTTGAATTAGAAGAGGTGCAGTACCTGTGTTTTTAAACGTAAACTCGCAAGTAACAGAACCAGCACTTTCATCCACTTTTCCAAAGTCGTGTACATCTTTTGTAAAGACAGCCTTGGGAGCTTTATCTCCATTTTGAGCCATCATAAAGCTGGTAGATAATACCAAAGCCAATAGTATAAAACCAATCTTTTTCATATACCTAATTTTCTTTATTTTACTTTAAGTTATTAACTATGTAGTTAGGCATTAGCTATAACCGTCTTACAAAGTTAGTAATAAATATGACTATTTTTTAAGAATTTAGCAATATTTAGTATTGTGCTAATTATATATCCATAACAGTAGAGGCTTTTTACTCTCTTTGAGTAAAGCATCGCATTTGCGCATTACCTCATTATTTATTACAGGACATCCTTGACTCCAACCTAATGGCAGATGATTTGGGTAAACTTCTTTATTCGCAACCGGATTGTGCGAATGAAGCACTATGATCCGTTTGAATGCATTACTATTGGTTTTTTCTAAACCATGCAGTTTGTAGTGTACATTTACCCCAAGTGCTGTATGATCGTGCTCCTGTTTTATATTTACCTAATGAAGAACAATAGCTGCCCTCAACATTACTGAATACGGGTTTAGACTGTGTGCTTTTCTGTCCGTATCCATGACAACAAAGACTTTCGTATTTTATGCTGTCTTTTGTAAAATCCCATATAAAGAAACGATTCTTGCCCGAGTGTATACTGAAATCAATCAGTATACAGTGTCTCGAGCTTAGTCCTTGTTGTTTACTATATACTTTGGCCTCATCTGCCTTTGCTTTAAGCCTTGCATAAAGTTTTTTTCTTTCTTCTTTCTTTTGTTTCGATTCCGAGGATTCTACTATTTCCCTTTCTTCGCTTTGTTTTGTCGATTTATTATTTGATTTATAGCAAATGAAAGATACGAAACCGGTAAAAAGCAATATTACAGCTATTATCGGAAGATATTTTTTCATTCTTTTTCTTTTACAGTTATTTTTATTCCGGCTGTATGCGATACAAATTCAGGCGCATACATACATTGTATTGTTGTTATTCCATTAGCGTATTCTCCTATACGGTTTACATATACAGGGTATTCAAATACATAAGTTCCTTTTGGCATAACATCGAAGTAGAAGTTAGTAGATGCATCTTTTGACGTTTGGTAATACATCAATCCTTCATTCCATTTTATACCCGAAATCGTTTGAATGGGTTCGAAACAAGAAGCCCGCANNCTGTTAGGCGTACTACTACTTTATCTCCCACAGCAAGTGGATTGTTCTCTGTAATTTGACTTAAAGATTTACCTGTAGCTGTGTTGATTTCTTTAAATAACTGTTTCTCTACATTTAAGTCTCCTTTATGTGCTGTAATCTTATCCAAGCTTTCATAATATTGCCAGTATAAAGCTCCATAAGCCGGACGGGTATCTGATGTTGTCACTTCTACTTTACCCATTTCGTTTTTTATCTCGGCTTTGTCCCATACTTTCTTGAAGTAGCCTGTTCCGGCTTCTTTGTTTTCGGGCTCTATTTTCTTATTTCCGACAGAGATCACAGGCGTTTCTTCACTTGCAAACCATTCTGAACCCGTGCTTAACAATGCACTGATAGCGTCTATCGAAGCATGCGTTGATTCCCATATCTGAGTTCGTTTCTGATTTATCAGCCATCGCTTCAGCATATCCATTTCCTCTTGCGATGAACCAACTTCTTGCAACGCATCCATTAGGAAAGTATGTACACTGATTGGAGATAGAGACATAAATACCTGATTGCGATTATTTGGCCAATACATACCTGCCTTTTCATTTTTAACAGCGTATTCGCGTATTGATTTGATAATCTTGTTTGCAAGTTCTTTCTCTCCATTTCTTTTTAATACAACCGAAAGAATAGACTTTTCGTACAAATCGAGTTTTTGCCAGTTTTTACTTGCAACATTCGTATAAAACCTTTCGGCGGCACGTGTTGCCTGATCAATCGGTATGTCTCGGTAGAATGAGCGGACATAGGCGTATTCTAACTGATTGGTCGACACAGACGTTGTTTTCTCCCAATTCTTATTATTCTCTTTCAGCTTTTCAAAATCTTTCAATATTTGACTATCAATAAATTTGAGAGCATTCATTTGCATTTCCTTCACATCTTCATGATATTCTACCTGCCCAACTAGCTGTAGTTTAGCATAACCATACAAGATATACTGGGTAACAGAACGGCTAGGGTACATCCCTTTGTACCACGACCATCCTCCATCGTTAGTGTTTTGTAGGTCTTGCAGTTTTTTTGTAGCTGCATTGGTCATCTGTTTTGTATTATTCAGATCAAATAATAAAGAAAGACGTTGCATTTGTTCTGCTTCGTTTTTGGCATCCAGCACCCAAGGTGTTTCTTCTAACAGTACATTCTTCAACTCTTCATCTTTCTGTAGTTTCGATACGAATGTCTGTTTATCTCCTCCTTGTTTCTTCCATGCTTCTATCATAGAACCCACTTTCGGATATTGACGGATGATAGAAGAACCGAGCGTATTCACATAATAACTAGCAAACCAGTTCACCGCATTTTCACTTGTCGGATTACTGAATGAAGGCAGTGCTTGTATGGCATACCATGCAGGATTGGATGCATATTCGAGTGTTAGCCTATAGTTACTAGCTGTAGATGACGTATTATTGTATAATTTATCGAAAGTAAATGTATTCGTGCCTGCTTTTGTAACATCGATAGGCATGCTTTCTGTCACCATCATACGGTTTGATAGTACAGCCAAAACATGTTGCTCTCCATCACTGAATGTTTTGTTTTGTGCTACAATGCGGCAACCGATTAGTTCAATGCCTTCGGGTACATCAAAAGTCCATTGTGCAGAGGTTGATGCACCCTTGTCTACAGAGAATTTTTGATCTTGATTTGGAATTCTGAGATCAATCGCTTTATCTGTAGCAGGATCGAAGAATTCTATTCTTACATTTCCCGAGATGGCATTTTCTGACAAATTGGATATTTTGGTAGAAATACTAGTCTTATCACCCTGACGAACAAAGCGAGGCATATTCGGTGTCACCATTAGTTCCTTTTGTGTTATCACAAATTGCTCCAATGTTCCTACTCTCGAATTCTTGTCATGTGCCAACGCTCTGAAACGCCATGTTGTATTGCTTTCGGGTACAGTGAACGATATCAGCGTTTCGCCTTTTTCGTTTGTTCTTAATTGAGGATAGAAAAATGCGGTTTCATTGAAGTTTTGACGGATTTGAGGTGTGGGTGCATTGTTCTCTTCATTGACAGTTTCCACTTGTCTAGTGATCGAGTCTGCTGCGAAATAACCATCCAGACTTTTTGATTTTGCTTGCTGTGGAGTAAGAGCTGGTACTACCCCCATGACCATACTTTCATTTAATACAGCCATATCTGCTGCAAATATCCCGTCAGAACCTATACCGCTAGAGGTGATAATTCCGATACTTTGATTACTTTTTTCATAAATATATTCCTCAAAAGATTGATTGATATATCCAAACCAATTTAGTTGGTCAAATCTTCTCGCTGGTGTTTTTTCTTCAGACGTATTCATTTCTGCCACATATAACGAGCCTGCATAAAACCACTTAGATTGATCTACATTCCAATAGCGTGATGGATAGTCGAACGAAATAGGATATATTGCTTCTCTTCCGATGTATGGGCGATTGAAGCTCCAAGCCATATACGGATATAGCTTATCCAGTGATACATCGTACATAGATGCCAACACTTCGGCTATAGAAGGGGTATTGGTTGTATCTTTTACGCTGATTGTCCATGTCTCTGCCTGTCCGGGACGTAGTTTATCACGGAAGACCTCAAGTTTAAGATTTAACTTCGTATCGTTTTTTTCGGTTTCTTTTGCTAGTAATACATTTTGATTGTATAGCTTTCCATCTTTTACAAAAGTAAATGACATGTATATCTGATCTTCATATTCAGCCTTATAAGCAACAGTGAACAATTGATTCGCCTCACTCATTTTTATGAAGCGACGTTCAAATACTTTTTTATTGTTATTTAGTTGGTACAATACATATATATCTTTGTCTGATACTCCGAATATAATCTCAGCCGGCTTGTTGGGACTAAAAGATGTATTCTTTTTTACAAGCCATTCATTTGTCTTTATCGGCGGTTTTTTGTCGCTAAAGCTGTATAAAATAAAATTAGCCTTTTCTTCTATTTCATTATTCTTACTATCAAGGGCTTTTACTTTTAATTGATATTTACCTGAAGGCTGACTTTGTAAAAAAGACTTTAATTTAGCTTGTTCTCCTGTTTCAAATCTGCCGTCAAATATTTTCTTATTGATAGAATCTTTTTCCGATAAACTATAAAGAATATAAGTTCCGGATGTCTTAATGTCTTCCCCTTGTAAATTTTTTGCACCTATATTTATTTTATCATTTCCCGATTTTTCTATCTGGCTAGGTATGTCTATATTGATAGCCATCGAGATATTACCAACGTTAATGAAGTATTGGTTCGACTGAGTCTCTCCATTTACATCCGTCACTGTTGCTGTAACTTCAAATGTGTAATTCTGTTGATTGAAAGGTGTATATCTTTTTTCATCTGAAGGCTGTGGGGTAAACACAACCTCGAATGAACCATCGTCATTTGTTTTTACCACACCATCAGCAAAAGGAGCTTTATAGCCTCTTCCCCAGCGCCAGATGTCTAGCTGTTTGCGCGTTATGGTGTAGTTTACATCCGTTTGTTGGAGGCTTACACCTGAATAGTTTTTTGCATAACCTTTCAGTTTTATTTCTTCTCCGAAAGCATAAGTTTCTTTTAATTTATTAAAGGTGATTTCAAAGGTAGGTCGTTTGTACTCTTCTACATTGAAATAATTAGTTCCTGCTCCGCCGTCGGTTACCATTATGCTATATTGACCTAATAAACCCGATTGCGGTAAGATAAATTCTCCTGATGCAGAACCGAATTCATTTGTGATGATCTCTTTTTCTGTAACCGTTTCATTATTCGCATCCAGTAACTCTATTGTACAAGTCTGATTTGCTAATACTTTGGACTCTTTATCGATTACGATAGCTTTGAAATAAACAGTTTGCCCGGGGCGGTATATGCTTCTGTCGGTAAATATATTAATCGTATTTTCTTGGGTGCTATAAGGAACTGCACGTTCCCATCTATACGAGTTGGAATTCAAATTCTCGGCTTGCAAACACGAGTCTGCGCCAAGTTCTACTTTGTATTTAGCCACAGAGTATAGATCTTTGATATCACGCGAATCTATGAATGTTGCGATACCTATTTCATTTGTTTTTAATGTAGCTAGTAATATTTTTTTATCATCCTTTTTTCTGACTATAGAATGTATTTTTACTGTAGCATCTTTTATAGGCTTGCCCGAATTTCGGTCAACTACAAATATTTCATATTCATTCTTTGCGCTATTGCGAGAGAATGTCATTAGAGAAGAAACAATAAATTTGAATTGGTTGTCATCCCACCTATTATAAAGAATATCTTCTTCTTCGCCTTTTGGTATTTCTTTGTTAAGTTCTTCAATAGTTCGAGTTGTGAATATGTACTCACCTGGTTGAAATTTTCCTATATTCAAATCTAATGTATCAGCGTTGTATGTTGTTTTAGATGTCAGATTCGGTGAGTATTCTTTTATTAAGGAATATTTTCCATTTAATTTCCTCAATAGTTTGAATGGTGCAATGCTATCTGTTTTTACATTTTTATATTCTACTTTTAGTGTGATTTCCTCATTCGGATATTGCAGATTTTTACCATTGACTAGAAGGATTGGAGATTCAAGAGCGTTCAATTGTTGTCGTAAAATTCTCACTCCATACGATTTAGGATATTTGTCTAATCCTTTTTTCAACCATGCATATATGATTTCATTTCTTTTAGCTATGTCCATACCATCCGCTCCGTAATTATAAGTATCAACTATTTTAGCTATTATTTCGGAACAGTTTTCGTCTGATTCATATTTTTTCTCAAGGTTCAAATATGTATCCAATATGTCTTTTGGCGTAAATGAATTCGACTTGTTTTGAGTAAAAGTTATCTTACCAATCTCCATTGATATGATTGTTGCAGTCATATTTCTATCCAATAGATCTTTCAAATATTGCTGATAGTATATATATGCAAGCATTCTATTACCCGAATCTGACTTCATATTAAGCTTAACGAACTCATCAGCTGGGAGGATTAGTTGTTTGATGTCTAAACCTATAAGGGTAGGGTCAAATTCACTGTTATCAATATTTTGTATATTCTCTGCTATCTCTATGGCTCTTTTCATCAAGAAGTCATACAATGTGGGAAATCTTTCAGTATCCTTACCAAGGTTGATTATATCATCATATTCTTTTGTTGTATGTTTTTTTAGTGTTGCATTATCTGCAACTGAAAGCTTGAGATGATCTGCAATTTTATTAACAAATATATTTCCTGTCCATTCTTTTATATCATCCGGAATTACATCAGAAAGGTTGGTACGTCTATTGATCTCCCAGCTATTTGCATTGTAATAGTCTAGATAAGCTTCGGCAAGCATAGAGTTTAAGAGTGCTTTTTCTGTAGTATCATTCGACTGGTTTAGAAGCTGCCCGAGGTCACTTAATATACCTTCATTATCTCTAAAATCGATTTCTTTTTTGAACTTATTCTTATATATAAGTGCCTTTATTACTTGTGTATTGTTCTTTTCGGCGATTGCCATCTTCAGTACATCATCTACCGACTGTAATGCAGATTGGGGTAAGTCTTCAGATGCAAGTTGCTCTATGTTTTTCCATTCATTTTCATATTTATTGTTAGAAGTTTGTGATCTCATAATGCTACTTAATGAAAAGAATAAAAGAATAAAGAATAAATGCTTTTTCATATTATTATGTTTTGTATTTCTTATTAATATATTATAGATGAAAAGGAGGTGCCAAAAGCACAATCAAAAAAGTTAAATATATATAATGTGTTATTTTGTTAGGTACATTCCTAGCCAAACGGCAGATATTCCGATAACACAGCTTGCCAATACATAAACAAATGCCAGTATTGATTGGTTGTTGTTTGCCAATGTTAAAGTTTCGCTAGCAAAAGTAGAGAATGTAGTAAAGCCTCCGCAAAATCCTGTAATAAGTAGCATTCGTAAATTATTAGAGGGAACCAGATTTGCAAATAAGCCGATACAGAAGCATCCGAGGATGTTGATTAGAAATGTAGCTAATGGAAAAGGAAATGGTTCAATCCTTACGATAAAGGTAGATGTAAGAAATCTCAATATACTTCCTACAGCCCCACCAAGTCCTACTAGTAATATTTGCTTAATCATTTTCCAAAATTAATTCAATATTTTCTAACTTTTTACTTTTAGAGTTGATAAATGGAGGTACCTAATATATTTCATAGTCCAGTCATTCTAAGCAGCGAAACTTTTATTTTGGAATTTTGTCTATTTTATTAGACCTAAATATTGTTTGTCTAATTTTTTAGACTATATTTGTCGGAGAACTTTAAAAAAAGAAATAATATGAAGAAGATATTTGTTTTGTTGATCCTTCTATCTGCTTGTATGCAAGCTTTTTCACAGAGTATATCTGCAAGTAATGTGAAAGTTGTTAAGCTTGATAAAGGTAATGTTTCATCCGAAAGTCTTGATGAAGCTGGTATTCGTTGCTACTACAAGTTCGTGCAGCCGGTAACGATAAGTCAGAAAACTGAACAGAAGATAGACACTCTAACACTCGATATCGGAGCAAAAGTGTCCCATTATTATGATGCTACGAGAGCTAAACGCGATTCGATTTTTGGTGATTTTATGAACAACAAGCTCAATCCGGCAACAATACAGAGTATTTCGGTTGTGAAGAATGGAGATATGTCGTCGTTTGATAGTAACGTGGGGACAACATTCGAATCGAAAGAGAAAGGAGAGACTGCACATTTGTATAAAAAGAAGCAAGTCGGCGAGATTATAATTATAGACAGATCCGAGGATACTCCTAATAAATATAAATGTATAGATAAGGTTTCTCATCAATGGGATATAAAAACGGATACCTTGACTATTTTGGGCTATTTGTGCCAGAAAGCGAGTACAACTTTTAGAGGCAGAACGTATGAAGCCTGGTTTACCTCTGATATTCCGGTAAACGATGGTCCTTGGAAATTTTATGGACTACCCGGGCTGATTTTAAAAGTAAATGATACCGAAAATATTTTCTCTTTTGAGATTATAGGTTTGGAGCATTTAACCCCAACTGTAGAAATTTTATTGGCAAAAGAGGATTATATCAACGCCAGCCTTAAGGATTTAGATAAGCTCAAAAAAAAGAGATCCGGGGGGATGGCAGTGAATGTTAATGGAGGCAATGTTATAATGGTTCGCAAAAAGAATAATAATGAGTACATATCATTAGAAAAGGAATAACCGGTTGTATGATGTGAAATAAAATATGAAAAGATATTTTTTCCTCCTTCTTATTTTAATTTCGGCTATTGCTCAGGCTCAAACTATAATAACCGGAATAGTTCGTGATGAGAAGCGTAATCCTATAACAGACATAAATGTAACCTTGCAAGAGAAGTCGGGGCGATTGACTCTTGGCTTTGCTATGACAGATGTGAAGGGTGCATACAAGCTCGAATATAAAGGCAAGGCTGATAGTATTGCAATTACTGTATCTGGCTTTAATGTGCAGAAGCAAACTAAGATTGCCGCAAACAGGGATCAGAATATAGATTTTTCTATAGAATCGGCATCAATTTTATTGAACGAAGTGAAAATAACACCTCCTAAAATCAGGCAAGCGGGTGATACGTTGAATTATCTTGTAGAAAGCTTTTCAGATCTTAATGATAGAACAATCGGTGATGTGCTGAAAAAGATGCCCGGAATAAAGGTTCAGGAAAATGGCGCGATTTTATATCAGAATCGTCCTATAAACAAATTCTATATAG
>NZ_DLIY01000037.1:0-7727 GCF_002483985.1 Dysgonomonas sp. UBA7630 | reverse complement strand
TCACCAACCAATAAAAGCTCTAAAAGACAAAGAATTGTCGGAAGATGCAGCTATTAATCTGAAACTGAAAGATTCGGCCAAAGGAACTATCATTGCGAATACACAGCTGGGATTAGGTGGTTCGCCTTTGCTTTGGAACAACGAATTGACAGAGATGTACATAGCTAAGAAGTTGCAGAATATAACAATCTATAAGGGAAACAATTCGGGCGATGATGTCACTCGTGAATTGACATCTTTTTATTCGAATGATGCTTCCAATATGGATAAAGGAGGTCTTCTGGTTATGCAGAGCCCCTTATCTCCATCCATAGCAGAAAAACGCTATCTGAATAATCAAGCAAATATATTGTCTGCGAATAATTTGTGGTCTTTAAAGAATGATTATCAATTGACCACCAACGTTAGCTACCTGAACGATCTGCAACGAAAAGACAGTTATGCTTTTACTGAATATTATTTGGCAAACGATAGTGTTTTGAAGATAGAAGAATACATAAACTCTCGCCTAAGAAAAGAACGGTTGACGGCAGATATTCAATTGAATGCAAATAAAGACAAATTTTATTTTAATAACCTTTTGAAGATTGAGGGTATATGGGACAGGGAGAGGGGTGATGTCTTTTCTGCTGATAGCGTTAGTCAATATCTTAAAAAGCCGTACTATAGTATTAATAATACCTTCAATATGGTGAAGACAGGAGAAAAGTATACATGGAACTTTTATTCTTTTTTCGGATACAATTCATCTGCGCATACATTATCTATAGAGCCTTTGCTGTATCAAGATTTGTTAAGCTCTTCGACTTATTCATCAAAGATGATACAGAGTGTAGAACAAGATAATTTGGCTGCATGTAATAAGGTCTCATTAGGGTTCGGTAAAGGAACTTGGAAGCAGGAGTATGCTGTAAGCATGCGTACCGATATACAAGGTTTAAGTTCTGAATTGGGAACAGATAATACTAAAAATGTGCCTGATTCATTGAAGAATGATCTCCGACAAGGTAAATATGAGCTAATCTTTAGCCCCGTTTATACCTATGCTAAAGGAAAGCTAAACTCTGTATTGTCATTACCTTTTAATTACACCCTTCTTTATGTAAAGAACAATATTTCCGATGAAAAGCGTCGCAAAAATAATTTTTCTTTTAATCCTTCTTTATTTCTTCATTATAAAATATCCGGTTATTGGACGTCTTACTGCAACTACAGCTATAAAACTTCTATCGGTAAGATCAACCAACTGTATAAAGGATATATTCTATCGTCGTATCGTAACTTGTTGAAAAATGACGGGGATGTTTTTGAACAAAAGGCGCATAATGCAAGCGCATCTTTGTATTATAGAAATCCTATTACAACTCTATTTGGAATGTTTAATATTAGCTATTCCATTATCAGGACGAACCTTTTGTCTGATTATTCTTATCTGGGAACTCTTACTTTACAGTCTTCGATTCCAGTACCTTCTACTACCGAAAGGCTAGGAGCAGATATACACCTCAGTAAAGATATTGAAACGTTAAACTCAACTGTTTTTCTGGGTGGAAACTATGCGATTAGTCGCTCATCTCAGTTTACACAGGGGAGACTCATCGATTATAATAATCAGGGATATTCTTTTTCTCCTCGTATAATAACTAAGATAAGCCCTTCTGTTAATTTACAATATGAGTTTAAATATTCACAAAGTATCAGTAAGGTGAAAAATGAGGAAAAAACTTTTGATCCAATACGCATAATGTCACATAATGTTCAGTTGAGTATGTTTCCATTCAAGGGGATGTCGCTTAACCTCAAGTGTGAAAGTTTTTATAATAATGCAATTGTATCCGGAAGTCGATCTATGGTATTTGGCGATATAAGTGCAAAGTACAAGTATAAACAATTAGAGTTTATGTTTGATTATACAAATATATTCAATTCCAAACAGTTTGTTTCTGCTTCATACACCGATATCAGTCGTTATTATTCTGCATATATGTTGAGGCCTACAGAGGTATTGCTAAAAGTTAGATTTAAGTTAAAGTAGCAATTTCAATAAAAAAGTGATACTCTATGTATCGTTACAAGAAGCAATGAATTATATTTGCTACTTGAATTTAATATTTTTAATAAATCAGGTTAATCGATGCAAAATAAGTTACTCTTATTCTTTACATTTTTATTAATCTCATTTTACGCTCAAGCTCAGTTTGCTATTCGTTATCAGGTGGCTCTACCCAAGCCGGCTGATTCGATTGACATAGCTTTTTATTCTAAGAAAAAGTTTTGGGAAGCGGCAACTCAGAATTTTGGTCTGAATATGGCTATCTGGGGATTTGATCGGTTTGTAATGAAGGAAGATTTTGCATATATAAATATGCATACCATAAAGAAAAATCTAAAGGGTGGTTTTGTTTGGGATAATGATCAGATGGGAACAAATATGTTTCTGCACCCTTATCATGGTAATCTATATTACAACTCGGCTCGTTCCAGAGGCTTTAATTATTGGGAGTCGGGGCTTTTTGCTNNTGTGGGAATTGTTTATGGAAAATGAGTATCCGTCAATAAATGATATAATAGCAACGCCTATTGGAGGACTATCGCTTGGAGAGGTGCTTTATCGGACGTCCGATCTGGTGTTGGACGATCGCCGCGAAGGAAGTCATCGCTTTGGACGCGAATTAGCAGCATTTGTAATAGCTCCAACCAGAGGGCTGACAAGAATACTGAATGGAGATGCTTGGCGTAGACGTTCTACTACTGGTAAACAGTTTGGAGTGCCCGATGTAAGTGTAGAGGTATCTGCCGGAGTAAGAGTTTTGGAGCTGAAGGGTGAGATTCTCGACAAGGGGGTAGGGGCTGCAATGGATGTAAACATCGAATATGGTGATCGATTTTCAGATGAGAATGAAAAACCCTATGATTATTTCACATTTAAGAGCAATCTCAATATACACAGTTCGCAGCCAATGCTTAGCCAATTAAATATTATTGGTCGACTGTATGTAACAGAATTGGTAGATACAAAAAATGATTTTCTAAGTTTAGGATTCTATCAACATTTCGATTATTATGATTCGGATACAATATCAGATGTTTCGGGTAAAATTCCATACAAGTTTTGTACTCCTGCATCATTCGGGGCCGGGTTCATTTATCAAAGTAAACGTATACAGAATGTAGGATTTAATGCATTTATGCATACAAATCTGGTGTTGCTTGGTGGAGCCCTTAGCGATCATTATGTGGTAGATATGCGTAATTATAACCTTGCCAGTGGTTTCAGTACAAAGTTAGGTTTTAATCTGACGTACAAGGATTGGATCAGTATGTCGGGTAATTATGAGGTCTATCGTATGTTTACTTGGAAGGGGTATCCCAAAGATATAGATTGGGATAATATTGATGTCCATGAGTTTAATTATCAGGGGGATCGATCGCAAGCAATTCTACATGCGATCAGTCTTCGTACAGATATAAAATTAAGAAGCCATTTGTTCTTAACGGGTATATATTACAACTATATGCGCGACACAAATTATAGATATTTTGATGATGTATTTTCTAAAACATCAGAAGGTCGATTAATGCTAACATATAAATTTTAATAAAATGATTATTTCCGAAGCCCCATATGAAGATGTTTTGGGCTTGCGCAGGCAAGTGATGTATCCGGATAAAGATTTTGAGTTCGTAAAATTGCCTGACGATGACAGAGGTTTGCATATTGGTGTATACGAAAATGATGACTTAGTATCTGTTATGTCTATATTTCTGCATGGTAGAGATGTTCAGTTCCGAAAACTAGCAACTCGCAGCGAAATGCAAGGTAAAGGATATGCTACAGCTCTAATGGAGTGGCTTATATCTTATGCAAACGATTTAAAACTAGATCGTTTATGGTGCAATGCTCGCAGTGAAGCAACCGATTTTTATAAAAAATTTGGTTATAGTGAAACCGATGAATTTTTCTCTAAAAATGGCTATGATTATATTGTAATGGAGAGAAAATTCAATCATGAATTCGCTTAATGTGACTTTTATAAATACACTTTTTCTTTTACCCCACCACATTCTCTATTATTCGAAAAATAAACGTAGCTAAAAGTAGCTTCTAAACCAAGAAGCATCTTTTTATTCGTATAAACGAGGTTAAGTGAAGAAATAATCTAAGGATAACTATTTTTAACACAATGGAGAGCAACATCGGTTTGTTTCTTCGCATCTTTAGTATATATAATATTGAATTGAAAAATAAAAGTCGTACATTTGTTTTATATACCATAAGATCTTACTGTAAGTTTTAAACCTTTTGACGATTGTTTAGTCTAAGATATATACATGAAAGTATATTGTACAGTAAGTGAATACAAAACTAAATTAGTAAATAATAATTATAGGAGAGCAGATTATGAAAGCTAAAAAAATGTTTCTAATGATTCTCGTGTCAGCTATACCGTTCTTGGCTTTTGCTCAGGAATGGGATGACATATATGCTACTTCTAAATCGAAAGAATCGAAACAGAAAGAAGTAAAAGTAAAGACTACTGCTCCCCAAAAGCAAGTAGACCAAACTCAGGTTTTGGTAGTGAAAGACAATGGGGATATAACATTAGAGCGAACAGGGAATGTGAATATCGATGTAGATGCTTATAACCGTAGAGGTAATGTAAGCGTATACGATGCCGAGCAAACACAGATGCCTGACGACTCTATTGCAAACGCAGATGAATATAAGGATTATGAATATACCGATCGTATAGTAAGATTCCATGATCCCGCTAATAGTGTTAAAATTTCTAGTGATAACGAGATTAATGTATATGTTGTAAATGATACATATAGCAACTATTATCGTAATCGAGGTTGGAATTTTAACGTAAACTTCGGCTGGGGTTGGGGTGGATATGGATATTATCCTTGGTACGATTCATGGTATTCCCCTTCTTATGCATGGGGATGGTATGATCCTTGGTACTATGGCTCTTGGGGCTGGGGTTGGAGCAGACCTTGGTACTATGGCTCTTGGGGTTGGGGATGGAATAGTCCTTGGTATGGAGGCTGGTATTCCGGCTGGTACGGCGGCGGTGGCTGGTATGGCGGTGGACATTATCATCGTTCAAACTATTCGTATTCTGGTCGTCCTAGATATAGCTCAAGCGGCAGATATTCAGCTTACAATAATTCAGGACGCTATAACTCCGGTTATAATAACTCCGGCAGATATTCTTCATATAGCGGAGGACGTGGGTCTTCTTCTAGTGTAAGCACTCGACCATCATATAGTTCGGGTAGAGGATCAAGTAACGTAAGTACTCGTCCATCATATAGTACAGGTAGAGGGTCGTCAAGCGGTGTGAACACCCGTCCGGCTACTCGTCCAAGCTACAATAGCGGAACATCTACAGGTAGAGGATCGTCAAGCGGTATTAGTACACGACCTACTACTCGTCCAAGTTACAATAGCGGAGCATCTTCGGGAAGAGGTTCTTCATCCGATGTAAGTACTCGTCCGAGCACACGCCCAAGTTATGACAGCGGTTCATCAAATAGTAGCCGTCCAAGTTACAATAGTGGTTCGTCCAACAGTACTCGTCCAAGTTATAATAGTGGATCGTCTCGTAGTTCTTCAAGGCCAAGCTATAACAGTAGTAGCCCATCAAGGAGCTCTTCTAGTAGCAGCCGTCCAAGTTACAACAGTGGTAGCTCTTCTAGTAGCCGTCCAAGCTATAATAGCAGCAGTTCGTCTTCTTCAAGTTCGCGCCCAAGTTATAGTAGTAGTTCTTCTAGTAGCTCTTCTTCAAGAAGCTCAGGGTCTTACAGCTCCGGTAGTTCTTCTTCGGGACGTTCTTCCGGTGGAGGATCATACAGTGGCGGCGGTGGTAGAAGTAGTAGTGGACGCAGATAATACAATCGTATCATAATAAAAAATATAAAAGCTGTTTCAACAAACGTGGTTATTGGAACAGCTTTTTATGGAAAATATAAGAAAATAGAACATTTAATATACTCTGAAATGTGTATGTTTCGTTTCGAAAGAGTTTAAACATGCAAATTTCATCTGTTAGATAAAAATATTGAAATATGAAAAAATTATCATTATTAATGCTTGCTGTTGCCTTTTCGGTAGGAATGGTTTATGCTCAAAATGAAATGGATGCATACAGATTTTCCAAGAATGATTTAACCGGTACGGCAAGATCTGTAGCTATGGGGGGTGCATTTGGTGCACTGGGGGGTGATATCTCCGGTATCGCAATAAATCCTGCCGGTATAGGAGTTTATCAAAAGTCTGAAATTGTGACAACAATGAATTTTCAGAATACAAAGTCACAAGGTCAGTTGAATATAGGTAAGCAAAATGAAAATAAATTTACTTTTGCTTTTGATAATTTAGCCTTTGTGGGAACTTTTCCTTTATATGATGATGTAGTTCCCTTTCTTAATTTTGGATTTTCTTATAACCGTTTAAAAAGCTTTGATAGGAAATATGCCGTAATGGGCGATAATACTCGATCTATTACCGGTTATATGGCTGGTAGAGCTAATTTTAATGAAGTTCCAGCTTCACGCCTATCTCTAAAAGATAATGACTTTTGGGGGGTGTGGGACAGTCAGGATTGGTTGACGGTATTAGGCTACAATTCTTTCTTGATAAATGAAGGTTCGAACGGCTATAGTGCGGCAATACCAAACAACGTTTCCAATGATTTGTTTGTGGAAGAGAAAGGTTATATTAGTGCATATGATTTCAATATCGGAACTTCTTTCTCTGATATCGTGAGCATTGGTGCTACAATTTCTATGACAGATATAAATTATCGTCTCTATTCTCAATATACAGAGTATATGCCTGATGGAAATGGTGCATTGGCAGATAATCGCAGATTTGATTTGTATAATTGGAATAGAACGGATGGAACAGGTTGGCAAGTAAAAGCGGGAGTTATAATAAAACCGGTTCAAGAATTCCGTATAGGTATTGCTTATCACTCGCCAACATGGTATAAAATGACAGATCATTTTGCTGCCGATTTGAGTCATAATTTATCAGGAGTATCTAGCTCTAGTCTTGATCCCGATTATGTAACAGGAACAGTAAAGAGCTACGACGGGCGGGAAGATGCTGTTTTTGATTACAAATTGCGTACACCCGATAAATGGACATTTAGTATGGCGGGAGTTATAGGGACAAAGGCTATCATAAGTGCAGACTATGAATTGACAAACTATAAGAATAATATGAAGCTGTTTAATCGTAACAGTAAAGTATTTTCCCCGGATCCGAATGAATATATTAAAAACGATTTCAAAATGGCATCAGCCTTACGTGTTGGTCTTGAATATCGTTTTACCAGCAAATTTTCTGGTCGTGTAGGTTATTCATGGGTGCAAAGTCCTTTTGACTCAAAAATAAAGAATAATGGAAATGAGGTTACTACAGATCCTCGTCCTGTTACACAATATGCATTCGATGCCGATACTCACTATATCACTTATGGATTAGGGTATCAATTTATTCCTGAAAGAAGAGGTAAAGCTGATTGGTCGAATGGTTACTTTTATACAGATGTTGCCTTTGTAATGAAATCTCAAAAGGCAGATTTGTATTCTTTTGCAGGAGCAGATAAAGCTTCTTTGAAGACAAATTCATTCCAAGGTCTATTGACTTTAGGATATAAGTTTAGTATGAATTAGGCTATTATTGAAAACAAAATTAAATAGAAAAGGTATGC
>NZ_DLIY01000029.1:0-49190 GCF_002483985.1 Dysgonomonas sp. UBA7630 | reverse complement strand
AGGATAATAGAAAGATACAAATACATACAAAGAAGAAGGATCTCATAAACCAATGAGATCCTTTATTTTTTACAATGCCAATGTTTCTTTGTATATTCGTCATATATTTAGAATAAAGGAAAAACCAGATTCCTTAAGCCCAATAAAAAATCTAACGTAAATAACATTTGAAACATATCTTTCTAACGGAGAACAATTCCGAGAAAAGTAAAGATCTAATAATATTTTATCATGAATAAAGTTTGTTTTATCCTTTTGTTTAGCCTTGCCCTTATTTCTAGTCTAAAGAGTCAGCAGAATTACTTCCGGAATCCCGTTATTCATGGAGATATGGCAGATCCCTCTGTAATAAGAATAGGTGATACCTATTATGCAACTGCTACCTCTTCCGAATGGGCTCCGCACTATCCGCTATTTACTTCAAAAGACTTGGTAAACTGGACGCAGATCGGACATATATTTAAGAAGCGACCCGAATGGACTTCCAACTCTTTTTGGGCTCCCGAATTGTTTTATCATAACGATAAGGTCTATTGCTATTATACGGCACGACGGAAGTCTGATGGGATATCATACATAGGTGTTGCTACAGCAAATAGTCCTACCGATGAATTTACAGATCATGGTCTTCTGGTCGAATTCGGGAAAGAAGCGATCGATGCATTTATCTATGACGACAATGGGCAGCTGTATATATCATGGAAGGCGTACGGGCTCGATAATAGACCGATAGAGATACTCGCTAGTAAATTGTCTGATGATGGCTTAAAATTGATTGGAGAGCCTTTCTCGTTGTTGAAAGATGATGAGCGGATCGGGATGGAAGGTCAGTACCATTTCAAGAGAGGAGATTATTATTATATCGTTTATTCACCTCATAGTTGTTGTGGTCCGCAAAGTGATTATGATGTATATGTTGCCCGTTCAAAGAGCTTCAAAGGTCCTTATGAGAAGTATTCTGGCAATCCGATTCTGCATGGAGGAGGTGGAGATTATCTATCCTGCGGACATGGAACAGCAGTAGATACTCCCGATGGTCGTTTGTTTTATCTGTTTCATGCCTACTTCAAAGGTGAAGGCTTTTTTGCCGGCCGACAACCTGTATTGCAAGAGATGTATATGGAAGACGATAGTTGGCCACATTTTCGCACAGGAACAGTCGGTAAAGCAGAGCAAGCTATGCCATATCCCGGAACTGTGCAGATGGGAGTTGCTGATTTTGAAGATAGATTCGAAGGTAGTACGTTGAAAATAGATTGGACTTGGAACTTCCCTTATTCAGATATAAAGACTGAAGTTCGGAATGGAAAACTTCTGCTTAGCGGCACTCCAAAACAAGGGAATGATTGGGGAACAGCATTATGCTTACGTCCGCAAACGCCTTATTATACTTATGAAACATTGGTGAATAATAACAATAAGAGTATAAAAGGGCTTACCATGTATGGAGATGATAAGAATCTCATAGTATGGGGTGTATCGGATGGGAAGTTAGAGTTGAAATCGATAAAAGATGGTCAGCAATCGTTGATCTATAATTCAACAATATCGCAGAAGCTTGTCTATCTCAAGGCTTTGGTAGAGAACGGTTGTTATATGACTTTCTATTGGAGTAAGGATGGGGAAAACTGGACGAAGATAAATGAGACTCCTATCCAAGCCGATTATTTAACCCGATGGGATAGAGTAGCTCGTCCCGGAATAATACAAATAGGAGACACTTCTCAGCCTGCTGAATTCTCTTACTTTAAGATGACGAATATAAAACAATAAAAAAACTGCCTTAGGAAGTGAATTTCTAAGGCAGTTTCTTTTATCTTCTTATCAAATAGTTTGCTTGCCTACCTGAATGCTTACTTTCTTACTCTTGTCTTTTCCCCAAAGCAATGTTAGCTCGAAAGCAACGTTCGAATCAATCGTAACCGATGGAGTTTCATCCGCCGAATTACGCTTATTAACCTTAAACGAAACCAAGCCGTCGGGGCCGTATGGATAACGCTCTATCCCATGTGCTTCGGTCTGAGTAATATCCCATATCACAGAATGATTGGCATAGTCGGAACGGATACCTAAGATATACTCTATAAATACCGCAATAGGAGGAAGACCTGTCCAACCTACAAAGTCTTTGCGAGCCATAAATCCCGGTTCGGCGGCTTCGGGTGCATAATATTCCCAGAATGTTCCTGTGTTCTTGTATACTTCAAAAACATTATTGTAATGATTCTTGGCTATCTCCTTCGCTTGTTTTGTGTATCCTTTCTTATCAAGTCCCGTGATGACCATATAGTTTGTTCCCGGCCAAACACCACCTTGCCAGTAGCGTCCTCTCGGGTTATATTTCGGGTTGTCCGCCGAAAGAGATGGAACTCTGTGCGGACGGTTGAATGTTTTAGGATCGTCCAAATGCTTCACCATTCTATCCAGTTGCTTAGCATCCAATACATCGGTATGTAATGCCCAGAATGCAGGTATTCCCATTGTTGTACTCAGACTACCATCAGCATACTGATCGTACAGGAATCCTGTCTTTTCGTCCCAAAGATTGTCGTGTACATATTTGGTAAGCATTTTTATCTCGTCCTCAAATTCTTCGATCTCTTGCCAGCGTTCGAGATAGAAACCTATTTCGAGCAATACATTTGCCATCAATATTTGTTGCAGGCATGCATCCAGCCATACCATGTGTCCATTACTATATATCATATTATACTGAGGCTGCACACGTGGCATGTTGTCCATACCTGTACCCCAGCCGCTCGACCAGTATGTCCCATTTGGCCATGTACGGTTTAGTTTCAGCCATTTGTAATATGCACATAGTGCCGGGAATATCTTTTCTAAGCGTTCGTTATCGCCATACTGCTTGTAGTATAACATCTCACTCCACGGCAGAAGGTTAGGCCCGGTGCTTGTCGGGTCGTAACGCTCGAAGCAATCTGCTCCATCGGCTTTGATCTCGCGGCAAATGAATCCATCGGGATGCTGTTTAGCGTAGAAGTTATCCAATGTATGTTGGAATGGGAAAAAGCGGTATCCGTAGCGGGCAAACATCATCATAAAAGATGAATCCCACATAAAGATATTTCCGTTATAAGCTGTATCCAGATAACTGGAAACAAAGCCCGAACCTTTTTGTGGTTGACGGATATTGCTGATAGCTATTTGCCATGCTTTCCAATACATCTCTATTTCTTTCGCATGACCTTCCCAAATAGGACTGGGCAATATATTCTTAGCCTCTTCGAAGCTTTTAGGAATTACTTCCTCGGGTTTTGCTATACGGTATTCATTCTCCGTAACCAAAGCTTCCTTCACATACGTATTTTTGTATGGCAGGTTGTATTTTGGAGGTACCTCTTCATTTTCTTGAGAGAAGAGATTGAATGTTACGATACAGCTTAGAATAATTAAACTAACAAGTCTTTTCATCTTAGGGTATTATAATCGATTTTTATTGTTACTTTTCTACAAATATACTGTTTTTATATATGCTTTATAACCTGTGTGATATAAATAAAAGGTGACAAAAGTGACACTTTTTATTCTGTTTTTTATCTGTCACCTTTTTCTATTTTTTATCAAGCTCAACGAAGAGAAGTATCATCTCCGGTAGGATAGAGTAAGAAACATAAGACAGCGTCCTTATATAGATAAACTATTTTGCAATATACAACATATTATCAGGAATAATATCTTCTCTGATACTGCGGCTCGAAACACCTACCTCGAGGAATTCTCCCATATAGTTTTCGAAATACAATAATTTCAATTCGTGATATCCTGCTTCGAGAGCAATCTTTCCTTCGGCACGTTTCAGGCTGTGAGAACCATCGTTGTCAACAACGATTTGTCCGTCAATGAATAACTTCGAACCATCGTCGGAGAAAGTATAAAATTGATAAACGCCCTTTTCGGGTATTTTGATATATGTTTTGAATACAAATGCCATAGAATCTTTAGCTGTAGCAGAGGCAATCGAAAAATTGTTCAACGTACCTTCTTTTACAAGCCTAGCAGAAGCGATCATATCTGTATGCGTAAGTTTAAAATCGGCTTCGTAATATTTGTATTCTACTCCTTGTTGTTTTACCTGAATGTTTTTAGCAGGCAAATATTTTGTTGCTTGTTCGTCGGCAGAAGACAAGCCTGAAGGATAATAATATTCAAACTCGATACCCTTCGGTGTACGTATCCATGTGTCGAACTGATTTTTGCCTTCATACATTTTGATAATGCGTCCGCCTCTTTCTAGTTTACCGTAGGCGTCGACCCCTGTTGTCCGTCCGAATGCGAGGGCTATTCCCTGATCGATTCCTATATAGTCGTTATCGTGGTCGTGCCCTACAAACACTCCCATTACGTCCTTCTTCTCTACCATCGAGCAAAACATTCCTGAATTTATTTCGGGAGAGGCAACGCCTTCTTCTTTATTGCCGATGGTCTTTTCTTTTCCAACAACGTTGTTATACTCCAATACAGGAATATGGAAGAATGCAAGAGCAGGAAGCGGTGTTCCGCCGTTTTGTGCGGTATATTTATCACTTGTTTTTCTGTACCAGTCTATCTGATCGAAGTGTATCCAGTCGTAATGACCGTACTTGTGTGCAGAGGGTTTGTTGTGAGAGTCGATGCAATATAATACAGCCGCAGTCTTAGCTCCTTTTGATGCCTTAACTTCTAACGGATAGTTTCCCGATCCCGATAGCTCCGGTCCTTTTTCTCCGATAAAGTAAGGGTAGTTTGCGATAAGATCAAAAACCTCATCACGAGTAAGCCCTGCTTCTTCATCGTGATTACCCAAGGTGACAGCCCATGGAGTTTTAGCATCTTCAAATATTTTACCAATAGATTTCCAGCCATCTTTGGCAGGCATATCGGTTACTACGTCACCTGTAAGAATCGCAATATCCGGCTTTTCGGTTGCCAAAACATGCTTGATCACATCTACAGTCTTGCTGCAATTAGGTGAGTTGTTGCTCCAATGCAGATCTGTAAATTGGGCGATCTTGAAATAACCGTCCTTATTGAATTTCAGTTGTATGTTATTCTTTTGTGCGAATGATGTCATTGCGCAAAAGAGAGTTACGAGTATTAGTGTATATTTTCTCATGGTCTTTATCTGTATTCTCTCTGTCATACCGAGTGTAACGAAGTATCTCGCTTCCTTTTTATAGAAATGTTCAGCTTTGGGATGCTTCGTGCCTCAGCATGGCAGAGATGGTATAATTATTTTTTACAATCCTAATAATTTTTTCATTTTATGAAAAATCTGAGTATTCTTATACACTCCTATGAATTCGGATGAACCCGGCCCGTAAGAAAATACAGGTAGCATAAGCGGAGTGTGGTCGTCGGTCATATAGCGGGCAGTGAGATGTCCGTTGGCAACATTTCCGTCCACCAATGTAAGCCCCCCTGTTTCGTGGTCGCCTGTTACTACAACCAATGTCTCTCCATTACTGTCTGCAAACTCAAGGGCTGCTTTCACCGCCAAGTCGAAACTTAATGTTTCCATTACAGAACCCGGAAAAGAATTGGCATGTCCGGCATAATCTATTTTTGCACCTTCTACCATCAGGAAAAACCCTTTGTCATTTGTTGTCGATAGTTTTTTTATTGCCTGATTTGTGGCGTCGGCAAGCATTGTCAGCGTTTCTTCAGATGCAGCCAGATCCATTCGTTCGTCAATACAGATAACCTTCTTGTTGTCGGCATTGATATCGTCAATAGATGTACTGATTCTATACTGTTTTTTTAATTCGCCCAAAATATCCTTACCATCGTTCCGACGTGTGAAAACAGACATTCCCGCACCGTTCAGAAGGGTTAGTTTTCCATCGAGCAAATACGAAGTTATCTCGTCAGAGTTATCTCTTTCTACCGAGTGTCCGTAAAAAGCGGCAGGGGTAGCATCGGCAACATTACCCAGTGTTACAACTCCGCAGGCATATCCCGCAGCATACATTACATCTGCCATCGATGGGTATGCTACTCCATCTTCACTCATACTGATATGACGGTTGTTGTGTAGTTCGCCTGTCGCTAATGCGCTGCCTCCTGCGGCAGAATCGGTCGTATAGGCATCTTTTGCACTGGTGTTTTGCAATCCCACATATTTCATGTTGAATATTGTAAGCCCGTTTCCGTTTTTGTAATTGGCATTATTTACTGTAGCTCCTGCCTGTAGTTGAGCAAGTCCTGTACCGTCACCAATAAGGAATATGATGTTCTTGACAGGCTTGTTGCTTCCATCATTTTTGTAAGTAGGGGTATATACGTTGATACCTTTCGATAGTTGCAGAAGCTTGTTGTTAAAACCTTGAAATCCAACAGTTGTTCTATCCAGCCTTTTGGCACGTGCTACATCATCGGTTATATCTTCATTCTTCCCTATTTGGTAATTCTTATTGTCGAAATGCGAGAAATAATCGGCACAGGCTTCAGGGCGGTCGGTATTAATGTAATCTATGCCTAGATTGTGGAACGTATTCCATGCGGTAACGCCATCGGGAGTTCCCCAAAAACGGATAGGCTTGCCCAATGCGTGTACTTCATTGATCACTTTTACGACTTTCTCCAACTCGGCTTTTTTAATAGATCCTTTACCGTTCCATACCGAATAGTCGGCAAAAGAAAGGCTTATCATTGCTATTCTTTTCAGCTGTTCGGGGGTATAGTCTGTTTTATATCCATCGAATGAAATGAATGACGGATATTTAGAATAATCTTTCTCGGCAGGACGATTACCTGATATAACAACCTTTACGGCATAAGGGTTAACCGTAGCGTCGAAAACCTGAGGATAGGCTTTCAGTTTGGATACTAATATATCCAAAGTCGGATTTGCCGGAGTTTTCAGATCTACCAAAAGAATAAGTGTTTTATCTGAGTTTTTCCAAGGTCTTCCTCCGTTTTGTTCAAATAGATTGACCAATGGGGTGATGTATGCTTCGTCTATAGTCGGGGCATTGGCTACGTCCTTTAGGTCGTGTGCCACCTTCAACTCATTGGCTTTCCCTGTTGTGTAAATATCAGCTTCTATAGATGCTACTTGCTGCGCATAAGCCTGATAAAACGGAACTCTTTGCTCGTAATCGTTATGAGAGTGAATGAGTATCCGTTGTTGTGCATTGATAGATATATTTATCAACCCTGTCAATAAGACTAATAAATATATTTTGTTTAAAATATGTCTCATGATTAAAAACCTTTTTTGATTGTTGTTGACTATACTTCGTTACACGCAGGATAGCACAAATTCTATAATTATTTTATTTCTATTTGAGCAACTACTACAGAATGGTCTGAAATGAATATATCGTCCAATTTTTCAGGGAGTACACTGTGTTTAGCTACCTTGATGCCTTTGCTTACAAAAACATAATCGATAAACTCACGTCTTTCCATTGGTACTTTTCCAAATCCGTGGAATGTCCAGTCTGTACCGCTTTTCTCTACTGCAATATCTTTCGAATGGATAAGATGTTCAGGGCTATTCACATCTGTAACGTGTTTGATTACATCCGATTCGGGTGTCGCATTAAAGTCTCCCGTCATAATGATAGGCAAACCGTTAGCAAGAGCGTTTGCTCTGCTTAGCAATAATGTCACACCTTTCTGACGCGCTATTTTACCCACATGATCGAGGTGTGTATTGATAAAGAAAAGTTGTTTTTTGCTGCTTATATCCTCCAGTATAGCCCACGTAGCGATGCGCTCGCAAGCGCCATCCCAACCTTTAGACCCCGCCACTTCGGGGGTTTCGCTCAGCCAGAAGTAACCGGATTTTATTTCTTTGAATCTATCCTTCTTATATAATATAGCACTGTATTCTCCCTTTTCGATACCGTCTTCACGACCTACTCCTATCGCATTATATTCGGGTAGGCGAGATTTTAAGTCGTTCAGCTGGTTTACAAGCACCTCTTGTGTTCCTACGATGTCTGCATTCTGATTCTTTATTGTCTTTGCCGCAACATCTTTCCTGTACTGCCAGTTGTTCAGGCTGTCGTCAGGATTATCGTAACGAATGTTGAAGCTCATTACATTGAAGTCTACCGGCTTGCTATTACATGAAGCCAATAATACGATTACAGCAAGAAAATAAAATAACTTTTTCATCTTATCAAGGTTTTTTATTTTATGAATAAATTAGATGCTGGTATATTCTCAAACTTCTCGGATGTTGGTTTTTTCCAACCCCAACTCAGGTGCTCTCCTTCGTAATCCTCAAAGTATTGGAGCTTGTATGTGTGGTGGCCTTTTTTCAGGGCAATTCGGCCGGTGGCAGATATGGCTGCATGCGAACCATCGTTGTCAACTATCTTTATATTATCAACATACAAGACACTGCCGTCGTCGGAGGTAGTCATGAATTCATAGACGCCATCTTCTGGTACAAAGATAATACCTGTGAATATAAATGCAAAATGATCTGCTTGTTTTGCTCCGTTTATTGACGGTTCGGCTATTATTCCTTTCTCTACGAGAGTTGCTTTTTGTATCTGGTCTACAGCACTAAAGTATCCTTCGTAATAATGAAAGTTTGTACCATTCTCTTTGGCCAAGGCTGATACAGGGTTCTTAAACACAGCTTTTGTGGCTTGAATCGTAAATATACGGCTCGGGATAAATCCATCTTTATATGCACGAGCTTTGATCGTTGTAGTTGCTGCTATTTCTATTGGCTCGGAATAGAGAGCAGACTCTTCGGTTGGCTCTTTCCCGTCGAGGGTGTAATAAATTTTCACATCTTTTGTCGCCGAATGCAAATCAACAGTTGTATTGTCAATGAAGAGATCCAGATCTTTTGTTGTATATGGTATCGAAACAATCTTTCCTGTAGTCATCGAATGCGGATAGTCAGATTCTGCTATGCCTCTGGACTTGTTCGGTGTGGATGACAAGTTGAAATCGAGTACCCCTCCTTGCATCAGTTCTTGGTAGGTGACATAATTAGCAGCTATCTCTTTTCCGTTGAGAGAAACTTTGTTGATATACATATTCTTTTCAGGGTGATTAGCCTTGATAGTCAATGCCTTTCCGTTCGCTAATTTAATTGTTGCTTTTTCAAACAGCGGAGTTGTCAACGAAAATTCGTTCGACCCCGGGCATACAGGGTAAATACCCATACTGCTGAGGATATACCAAGCAGACATCTGTCCGCAATCTTCGTTGCCACTGATTCCCTCAGGAGTCGGCTGATACATCTCCGATAGTATGCGGCGGGTCATAGCCTGGGTTTTCCACGGCTGACCAACATAATTGTATAGGTATGCCATATGATGGCTCGGCTCGTTGCCGTGCGCATATTGCCCTATGAGTCCTGTGATATCAGACATGTGTCCGTCAACTTTCGACTCCACAACAAAGAGGCTATCCAGCTGCGAGGTGAATTCGTCTTTCCCCCCGAAGAGCTGTATAAGACCATTTACATCATGCGGTACAAAGAATCGGTATTGCCATGCAGTAGCTTCTGTATATGCACGTCCCGGTTCAAAAGGATTGAAAGGGCTGTCCCAATTTCCGTCCATACGTTTGCCTCTAAAGAATTTGGTATGTCCGTCAAATACATTGATGTATGATAGTGCTCTTTCCGTATATACTTTGTAATCATCATCTTTCCCTAACTCTTTTGCCATTTGCGCAATACACCAATCGTCGTATGCATATTCGAGAAGGCATGACACTGACTCTCGTTTTATGTTTGAAGGTATAAATCCGTATTTGATATAATAGTCAGAACCTTTTTTGTTTTTATCGGACGAAACCTTCATGGCTTCATAAGCCTTAGCAATATCAAAACCTCGTATTCCTTTCATGTAAGCATCAGCAATTACCGATACCGAGTGATAGCCGATCATAGTCCCTGTTTCTCCGGCAGACAGGGGCCAGATCGGAAGTTCGCCCGAGGCATCATACATATCGAGGTAAGAGTTGATAATATTATTTACGAGTGTAGTATCTGTTAGTGTAACGAGAGGATTCCATGCTCGGAACGTATCCCAAATGGAAAATGTTGAGTAATATTTCTCTCCTTCGGGTAATATGCTAACCTTCATATCATGGCGGCGAAACTGTCCGTTTACGTCGCTCATTATATTGGGTACTACTTTTGAGTGATATATGGCGGTATAGAAGTTTTTCAAATCATGTTCGCTTCCGCCTTCTACAACGATTTCTGATAACGCTTCAGACCAAAGGTTGCGGGCTTGATTGTGTACTACATCAAAGTCGAAATCTTCCACATCGTGGCTCAGGTTTTTTCGTGCATTCTCTTCACTTACAACCGAGAAAGCAACCTTGGCTATAATAGGTGTACCATCCGAAGAGCCAAATTTGAGGACGGCTTGTTGATTATTCGTTTTAGGTTTGGCATCCTTGTCCAGAATGACACCATCGTTAACTAAGTCGAAAGACTGAATATCTTTTGAAAATTGAGCAACGAAGAACACATACTGATTGGTTACCCATCCCTGAGTTCTTCTCATTCCCGACACTTCATTGTTTGCCGATTGCCTGATAACGAGTGAGTCGATAACTTCTTCGGCCAACACATGTGCCATGTCTATAATTATGGCTTGGTTTTTATCTTTATCGAAGGTGTATCGGTGTACACCTGTATATGTTGTAGCTGTCAGTTCAGCTTTAATTCCTTCTTCTTTGAAATCAACCGAATAATATCCGGGTGTGGCTTTTTCGTCTTGATGCGAAAAGGCAAGAGGCTCGAAAATATAACCTTTCGATACTGGTTTTATGTCTTTGGTGGTAGGATGGAAAAGCACGTCGCCCAGATCGGCACAGCCTGTTCCACTAAGGTGTGTGTGCGAAAATCCTAAAATAGAAGAATCGCTATAATGATAGCCCGAACATGCATCCCAGTCTCCTGTGCGGGTGTCGGGACTCAACTGTATTGCTCCATACGGAGTGGTAGCTCCGGGATATGTGTGTCCATGAAAACCTGTTCCGATAAATGGGTCTACATAGTCGATAGGGTTTTTAGGTAGATTTGTACAGCTAATTAAAAATCCAATAATAAAGGTTGATACGAATATTTTCTTCATTAAGTTTTATATATTAATTACAATTGCCTCAATTTATCATTAAGAAGGAACTATCCAAAATGTATTTTCTACTTCTGCGACAGTTCCTTCTCTATGACAATATCAAATTTCTGTTTTATTTAAAGTTCGAATAACCATCATTCGGGTTATTAACCAATAAATAATCAGTGTTTTCTATCTCTCGTTGCGGAATCGGGAAGTGTGCATCTTTAGCCGGATCGAAAGTTCTAGGACCTCTTGGATCGCTTGCGGTTGTTGCAGCAGCATATACTTCTTTTGCTAATCCCCAACGAACAAGGTCGTAATGACGTTCGTCTTCATAAGCTAACTCACAACGGCGTTCTTTAACCAAATCATTGAATGTAGGAGCCGATATTGCTTTTGAATTGTCTCCGCCAAATGCTCTTACTCTAACTTCGTTGAATGAAGCAGCAGCTGCTGCCACGCCTTTAGTGCGATCGTTCGGACCTCCTCCGGCTAAAAATATTTCGGCTTCGGCATGGATAAGTAATACATCAGCATAGCGTAAAAGAGGCACATCTGCTCCGGTTTCCCAGTTCCAACCTGTAAGATCATTATATGCAGCAGAATATTTTGTTCCCATATATCCTGTACTCATGTCCTTAATAAGGGCACTGGTAAGCGTTGTTTGTTTACCTAAGAAGAAAACATCATCACCCGCACCTTTAAGCGTTACCAAACGGCGAAGGTCTCCGCTTGAGGTTAGGTTTGGTTTTTCGAATGCATCGAACAAACTTTTGGTAGGAGCAAAGTAATACCATCCTGTACCACCCGAAAGAGTTCCCGAAAGAAGGATAACAGATGTTACTGTTCCTTGGTTTCTCACCGGCTTGTTAGTAAGATTGAAA
Source organism: Dysgonomonas sp. UBA7630 (assembly GCF_002483985.1). Classification (NCBI taxonomy): domain Bacteria; kingdom Pseudomonadati; phylum Bacteroidota; class Bacteroidia; order Bacteroidales; family Dysgonomonadaceae; genus Dysgonomonas; species Dysgonomonas sp. UBA7630. The sequence continues at coordinate 37,255 of NZ_DLIY01000029.1, read as the reverse complement.
AGTACTTCTTCATGCTTTTCTCCTGCCGGAGAGAACAAGTGCGCATAACCGTTATTATTTGTCTTGTCTAAAGAATACTTGCCCGAGTTGATTACTTTTTCTGCAGCAGCTTTAGCTTCGTTATATTTACCCCAATGTGCATATACTTTTGCAAGAAGCCCGTAAGCAGCACCTAGTTGTGGACGACCTTCAGCACCTTTCTCTCTGGTCCAAAGACTTTGTTTCTCGAAATGAGAAATGGCTGTTTTCAAATAATCTTCGATGCGTGTATATGTCTCGGTTTTTGTTTCGCGCGGCTTGTTTATTTCCTGAGGTTTGTTATAATCATAGAATGGCAATCCTCCATATCTTTTTGCTAAATGGAAATAAGCAAAAGCACAAAGGAAATTAGCTTCACCAAGAATGATATCTTTGTTTTTGTCAGACATTTCAATGTTAGGCGCATATTTCATTACGTCATTCGAGCGTCTGATTACTTTATACATTATTCTCCAGTTAGAGAACTGTCCGCTTGATGCATTTGTTGTTGTTCTGAATTCGGTGAGGGCTTCATCGTCGCCTTTGCTGCGATTGATTACCATATCGTCGCTGGCAGCACCTACCCACCAGTGTCCGCGCCCGAAACCTTCTTCTTCATAAAAAGGGGCATAGGCAGCATCTAACCCTAATTGAGCATCGGCTTCTGTATTCCAAAAGTTTGAAAGCCCGTAAGGTTCCCTATCTAAATCACACGATGTGATAAAAATGAATGGGATGAATAGTAATAATTTATATAGTTTCATGTTTTATTCGATTTAAAAGTTAATATTTACACCCATAATGAAAGTTCTAGGCTGAGGGAATTGTCCTCTGTCCACACCTATTTCGGTAACTCCGTAACTATCCAATTCATTAGCATAAGTTTCACCTAGTTCAGGGTCGAAGCCTTTATAGCTGGTGAATGTAAGCAGGTTCTGTACGGTAGCGTAAACTCTTAGTTTTTGCAATCCTAATTTTTTGATTGTGTTTCTGTTGAAAGTATAACCTAAGGTAAGTGTTTTTAGTCTTAGGTAGTCACCTTTGTCAACATAGTAATCAGACATCCTGCGGTTGTTGTTGGTATCCTTGATTGTAACTCGTGGCCCATTCCCTCCGGGGTTGTTTGTTGGGTGATAACGGTCTAGGATNNCGAGGATCAACGAACATACCTTCATATTTGATGGCGTTGAATATATCGTATCCGGCAACACCTTGGAAGAAGAAGCTAAGATCGAAACCTTTATACTCAAGATCGGCTCCAAGTCCATAAGTGAAATCAGGGAATCCGCTACCAATATTTGTTTGGTCGTTAGAGTCTATTTTTCCATTACCATCCAAATCGAGGAACTTAAGGTCTCCAACTTTTGCGGCAGGTTGTATTTTTTCTCCTTTTTCATTTACGTAAGTATCTATTTCTTCCTGAGATTTGAATACACCTCCATTTTTATAACCATAGAAGTGTGCTATCGGTTCGCCCACTCTTGTTCTTGTGATGTTGGTACCACGGTAAGAACTTGTAAACATGTTTCTGTTTCCTGTACCCATAGAAAGAACTTCATTTTTAACCTTGCTGAAATTGCCGTATGCGCTTATATTAAAGTCCTTAACTTTAGTATTGTATGATAGGTTCATATCAAAACCACGGTTGCGCACTTCGGCAGCATTTACCATCATTCCTCCGTCTACACCGGCTAATGAAGGTACAGGGATCTCTAACAATACATCTGACGATTTTTTGATGAAATAGTCGAATCCGAAATCAAACTTGTTGAGGAAGCTGATATCTAAACCTAAGTCTGTTTGAGTCGTTACCTCCCATTTCAGGTCGGGATTCGCTAATGTAGACTCATATCGTCCAAAACCTGCAGTTTCTGTACTGCCAAAAACAGTGTTGTATCCATCATTATCTGTTGTGTTGGCAATAAGCACTTTGGTAGGATAATTGCTTCCCATATCCTGATTTCCTAATTTACCCCACGATGCTCTCAGCTTTAAGTTTTGAATTGCTTTTTCTTTCAGGGTTTCAAAGAAAGACTCTTCTGAAATACGCCATCCTCCCGAAACAGAAGGGAAGTATCCCCAACGNNCAAATTTAGAAGAACCATCGGTACGGAAGTTTGCTGATAATAGGTATCTGTCTCCAAATGAATAGTCGAGTCGGGCGAAATAAGAATTCATAGCCCATTCTTCGCGACCACCTTGCATCCATGCTATATTGGTAGCAGCAGAAAGATAACGTTGCGATTTATCTTCGGAGATAAAACCTGTACCGCGAGCATTTGTATATTCAGAGTTGAATGCTTCGTAAGAAGTACCTCCCAAGAGCATAAGCTTGTTAAGTCCGATCACTTTGTCATACTTCAATGTAGTGGTTGTGATCCACTTTGTATCTTTCCATCCTCTTTCGGTAAGTTCATTTGTATTGGACGCACGTCCGGCTTCAGGTACTCTGGTGACAAACCATTTGTCACCCCAATCGGACCAATCATAACCTAAATCTGTTTTGATTGTGAAATCGTTCAAAAATTTGTACTCTGCATATACATTTCCAAATATACGGTCGCGAGTACGTGCACGATCCGATCTGTCTAATACAGCTACCGGGTTTCTGAGGTCGGCGCCTAATTCTCCACTTCCGCTATAGATGCCTTTGGCTTTGTTTTCGTAGACAGAAACAGAAGGATCGAATTGAAGTGCAGAAGCAATGGCTCCATTTGCTCCCATTTCCGGAACCAGCATTTGCTTAGAGTGTGTGATCATCAAGTTTTCTCCAACCTTGAAGTTTTTGAAAACCTCCAGTTCTGTATTTATACGCAGTGTTGTACGGTTGAAGCTCGAGTTTTTTAGAAGTCCGTCTTGTTTAAGATGGGCTCCCATGATATTATACTTGAATTTATCGGAACCTCCAGAGAGCGATAGGTCATAGTTAGCCTGATAAGCAGCACTTGAGAAAATCTCATCCTGCCAGTTTGTTCTGCTCACTTTTGCAAAATCAGATGTGTAATAATCCGGAGCCGTTTTGTCGTATCCGTCATATTTTATAGCATTGTCGTATGCCTCCAAATGGATCGTATTACGTTGTGCTGCATTCAGAACATCTATTTTTCGTTGAGCCATCGAAACTCCATGATGAGTATTGAATGCAATATTCACTTTGTCGGATTTACCTCCCTTTTTAGTCTGAATAATAACAACACCGTTTGCTGCACGTGAACCGTAGATAGCCGCAGATGCAGCATCTTTCAATACGTCGATACGCTCTATGTCGCCCGGATTGATGTCGTTCATATTATCAGCCGGCATACCGTCGATTACATAAAGTGGTTCGTTGTTACCAAATGTACCCATCCCACGGATACGGATAGAAGTTCCCGATCCCGGAGCTCCACTACTTTGCAGTACGGTAACACCCGACATACGACCTTGTAGCGCACTATTGATACCGCTTACTGACATATCGTTGAGGCTCGACATTTTTACGGATGATACTGCTCCTGTCAGATCGGCTTTTTTCTGTGTTGTATATCCTACAACAACAACTTCGTCCAAAGCCTGAGTATCTTCTTTGAGGACGATGTCTAAAGTGCTCTGATTTCCTATTTTTACTTCTTGAGGAACAAAGCCAACATAGTTAAATGCCAGAACCGCTCCGCTGGGAACATTTATAGAATATTTTCCGTCAATGTCGGTAATCGTTCCTGTGGTTGTACCTTTAACGGCGATACTAACCCCCGGAAGCGTGAAGCCTTTTTCATCTTTGATGACTCCCGAAATTTCACGGCCTGTTTGTTTACTATCTTTTACTTCGTTTGTTCCGGCAACAGATAATATAATCTGATCATCTACTATGGTATAAGTGATGTTCGAATCTTCGAATAGTGAATTTAGTATTTCATTTACCGGTTTGTCTTTTACATTTATCGATACAATCTTATCTGTGTTGATAAGTTTGTCGTTGTACATAAAGTGGTAAGAAGACGCTTTTTCTATTTCTTTTAGTACAGAGCGGATAGCTCCTGTTCTATTGATGGAAATACTGTCTATCCGTTTCGATTGGACGGTGAAGGACATTAAAAATAGCCCTAAAAATAAGAGATATTTGCTTTTCCCTCCTAAAATAAATTTCATTAATGTCATGGTATATTTTTTTTAAGGTTAATGTTGAAAAATACGGGTTCAGATGGAGCAAAAAAATCCAGCCCCCTTAGAAGTAAGTGGTAATGTCTTTTCATAAATTTTCTTGTTTTAAAAAACATCATACAAATGAATATCCTTATTCTTAAGGAATCACTTCGACGATATTAAGTTTTAATTAAAAGGAATAACACATTTTGTTCATACTGGTTCGATTTTAGGTTTTAAATTTTAGATTTAAGTTTCTGAGTTAATATTATTTTTTGTCCTTGTCTTTTCCATTCCAGTTGAGGTGTACTCAATGATAGCATGTTCATTATCTGATATATTGATTCATCTTTGATCGTCGCCGTAAAGCGATATTCTTTCAAGCTCTCATCTTGTATCATAATATCTACCCCATAAACCCTATTCAGCTTTTGTACGACTTCCTCGAGCGGCCTATTGTTGAATAATAAAATCCCCTGTTCGTAAGCGTCATACTCGTTCGGTGTACTGTTTGATATTGTATATTTTCTATCTGTTTTGTTAAATACCAATCGGGTATCAGGCTTCATTGTTATCGGATGATTTAGCCTTGGCGAATTAAAATCTACAATACCTCGTTCCAGATATACCTGTATTGTATTATCTGCATCATAATCTCTTACCGAGAACTTAGTCCCATATGCTTTTACCCTTGTTCCGTCTGTCGTTTCTACATAGAAAGGATTCTTCGGGTTTGATTTTACCTCAAAAGTTCCTTCACCGTCTAAAATAACAAGTCGCTCTTCATCTGAAAACCGATCAGGATATTTGAGTGTTGACCCTGCATACAGAGAGACTTTCGATCCGTCGGGTAGAGAGATGTTTACTACTTTGGCATTCGTTGCAGCGACTTCGTTATAGGCCACAGGGCCTGTCTTGTATTTATCTATCAGCAGGTATGTGAAGCCTAATATCAAAGGAATTGTGATGATTGCAGCCGAATTGGCTAGCCAGCGACGCCAGTTGATTGTTTTCTTCTCTCTCAAAGAGAACGGTATTTCAGGAATCTCTTTGTTTATAGACAGTGCTTCCGAAGCCTTATACACAAGATTCCATTGATGGAATATCTTACGTGCTTCGTCAGAAGACGACAAAAAAGACTCAAACTCTACTTTTTCTTCAGAGCTTAGTTCTTTGTTGTGAAACTTGAATATTAGCTTTTCAAATTTTTCTTTATCCATAATAGAATTTAGTGGCTTCTATATATAAGACAGATAACTCATAGGTCACCCTATGAAAAAAATTAATTTTTGTTGAAGAAAAGGAAAAGGAGAACGTATGGCAGGAAATCTTTTAATGATACCGATAATATAATCAGCGATTTATGCATATATGCTTCTACTGTTTTTATCGAAATATTTTTTCTTTCGGCTATTTCTTTATAAGTAAGATGTTCAAATCGGCTCATTCTGAATACTTCCCTATACTTTTCGGGGAGTTCATTTATTGCTTTTTCAATCAAATTTTCCAGTTCCTCAACAGAATATAAATCGTCAGAAGTGTAGGGGTCGTACGTATTCAATATATGCTGTTCGTAAGTCATTTGTGTTTTTTGCTTTTCTATCAAATTGAGGCAGTGATTTCGTGTTGCAGTAAGTAGGTAGGAACGGACAGAGGTATTGATAAATATATTTTTTCGGTCTCTCCACATTTTTAAGAACACATCATGTATGCAATCTCTAACCGAGTCTTGATCCGATATGTATCTGTTTGCAAATACGCATAATGGTGCATAAAAAAGATTATATAGCCTGTCGAAGGCATTGTGATCATCTTCTTTTATCAGATCAAACAATCTATCATATGTGTTTTCCCTCTCCATTCGAAAACTGATATATAACAAACATCCTGCAAATGTATGATATATTTTTAGGCTTAAATGTTAATTAAGAAAATAATATGTAAGATTTCCCTTATCTTTATACCTTCCTTATATTCACAAAATAGAGGGTTAATCTTTAAATATAGACTTTGAAATAAAATATTCACCATGAAAAAATTCATTATTTTATTTTCTTCATGTTTGTTATCGTTTAACTGTGGAGCTCAGCAATGTAAAGAACAATCTCTCGTATTGAAAACTCCTGTTCAAGAGCGTCCGGCAGGACAAACAGATGTACTCGAGCTGAGAACCGAACCCTTACCTGTGGTGCGTATCGCATTTATCGGTTTAGGCATGCGAGGCCCCGGAGCTGTGAACCGAATGACTTATATTCCGGGGGTGGAGCTTGTAGCACTATGCGATGTAGAGCAAAAAAATACAGAGAAAGTAAATAAAATGCTACAAGAAAAAGGTCTTCCTAAGGCTCAGGAGTTTTATGGAGACACCTCTGTGTGGCGTAAGGTCACAGCCCTTCCCAATGTAGATCTTGTTTATGTGGCAACAGACTGGTTGTCGCACGCAAAAATAGGTATCCAGGCGATGAAAGACGGCAAGCATGTGGCAATTGAAGTTCCCGCTGCTGTAACAATGGATGAAATATGGGGATTGATCAACACCTCTGAGCAAACCAGAAAGCATTGCATGCAGTTAGAAAATTGCGTATATGATTTCTTCGAACTCACAACCCTGAATATGGTGCAACAAGGATTGCTGGGTGAAGTGATTCATGGCGAAGGTGCTTATATTCATGGATTGCAACCATATTGGGATGAATACTGGAACGACTGGCGCATGGACTTTAATAAAGCTCACCGAGGCGATGTGTATCCGACGCACGGGCTTGGGCCTGTATGTCAGGCAATGAATATACACCGTGGCGACAAACTGAACTATTTGGTTGCGATGGATACGAAGGCGATAGGTAATCCTGAGTTTTTGAAAAAGAAAAGAAAAGAAGAAGTAAAAGGTTTTCGCAATGGAGATCATACCACCACTATGATTGGAACAGAGAATGGGAAATCGATATTGATAGAGCATAATGTAACATCACCTCGTCCATACAACCGTATGTATCAGCTTACCGGGACAAAGGGATTTGCGAATAAATACCCGATAGAAGGATATGCTTTAGACAGAGAAGAACTTGACCCCGCATTGACCAAGAATCATGAAAACCTGACGGCTCACAGCTTCGTGCCCGAAGATGTGCAAGTGGCATTGATGGAGAAATATAAACATCCTATAGCAAAAGATATAGAAGATCAGGCTAAGAAAGTCGGAGGACACGGAGGAATGGACTTCATAATGGACTATCGTCTGATATACTGTCTTCAAAGGGGACTTCCGCTTGATATGGATGTATATGACCTTGCCGAATGGTGCAGCCTGATACCATTAACGGAAATCTCGCTCGACAATAATTCAGCTCCTGTAGAGATTCCCGACTTCACTCGTGGAGGGTGGAATAAAATAAAAGGATTGAAATTTGCTCAGTAATCCCCTTCGTAGACCTTTATAAAAGGATAAAGGAAAAGGAGTTGTCGGTGTTCACTTTAGTCGAAAAGGGTAGGGATAAACTTGAAAAAGAATTATTTTAGCAAAAGAGAGTGATCTCTCTATATTCTAAACTTAAATATACTTATGAAAAAAAATTACTTGATTATTTTAGCCGTATTCTGCACGGCTCTGTTTTCAATGACAGTATCAGCCCAGAAGTTATTTAATCTTAAATCTCCGAATGGTAAGCTGCAAGCTGTAATTAATGTAGGTAAAACAATCGATTATTCTATTTTGCATAACGGCGATCTTATGCTCGACAAGTCTACGATTTCCATGTCACTCAGTGACGGAACTTTCTATGGAAAAGACGCAAAGTTGTCGGGGTCATCTACAAAGACCGTAAATCAGACAATTAGTGCTCAGGTATATAAACGTAAGCAGATAAAGGATAATTATAATGAGCTTACACTCAAATTTAAAGATCACAGTATTCTCTTTAGAGCATACGACGATGGTATTGCTTACCGTTTTGTGTCTGCGTCTAAGAAGCCTTTTGCGGTACAAGGCGAACAAGTTGAGTTTAATTTTCCTGCAGACAGTAAGGCTTTTATCAACTATACGAATAAATATGAATCGGCGTCTTTTGAAGAACAATTCTTCAATTCATTCGAACAACCGTATGTTCATAATCTTTTGTCTGAGTGGAATAAGAAAAGACTTGCCATAAGCCCTTTGGTAGTAGAGGGAGTAAAGGGCAAAAAGGTTTGCATTGTAGAAGCTGACCTTCTTAACTATCCGGGAATGTTCTTATATCCGGGAGATAAAGCCAATATTCTGAAAGGGATTTTTGCACCGTATCCGAAAGATGTAGAACAAGGGGGACACAACAATCTGCAAATGGTTGTAAAATCTCGTGAGAATTTCCTCGCAAAATTTGATGGTGCTACCAATTTCCCTTGGCGTGTGGTAATCGTTTCCGAAAAAGATTCAGATTTGGCAGATAGCGATATGGTCTACAAGCTGGCAACACCGTCTCAGGGTGACTACTCTTGGGTAAAACCGGGTAAGGTAGCATGGGACTGGTGGAACGATTGGAACCTTTATAATGTAGATTTCAAGACAGGAGTGAACAATCAGACGTATAAATATTATATAGACTTCGCATCTAAATATGGTATAGAATATGTAATTCTGGATGAGGGATGGGCTGTGAATTTGAAAGCCGATCTGTTTCAGGTTGTTCCCGAAATTAATTTGCCCGAACTGGTCGCTTATGCTAAATCGAAGAATGTAGGTCTTATCCTTTGGGCAGGGTTTCATGCTTTCGATCGTGATATGGAAGCCGTTTGCAAACATTATAGCGAGATGGGAATCAAAGGTTTTAAAGTAGACTTTATGGATAGGGACGATCAGGTTGTGGTTGATTTTCACCGTCGTGGTGCAGAAACGGCTGCTAAATATAAAATGATGTTAGACTATCACGGTACTTACAAGCCTACTGGTTTGCAACGAACATATCCTAATGTGATTAACTTCGAGGGCGTAAATGGATTGGAGCAAATGAAATGGGCAGAAAACCTCGATCAGGTTACCTATGATGTTACTATTCCGTTTATTCGTCAGGTAGCAGGGCCTATGGATTACACGCAAGGTGCGATGCGCAATGCTACAAAGGGAAATTACAGAAGCGTGAATAACGAAGCCATGAGCCAAGGTACACGTTGCCGTCAGCTTGCTGAATATGTTATTTTCGAATCACCGTTGAATATGCTTTGCGACAGCCCGTCAAACTATATGGCAGAACAGGAGTGTACTGAGTTTATCGCTGCTGTGCCTACCGTTTGGGACAATACAGTTGCTTTGAATGGCGAAATTGCAAAATATGTAGCTATCGCCCGTCAAAAGGGAGATGCATGGTATGTGGGTGCATTGACAAACTGGGATGCCCGTACAATGGAACTGAATTTGTCATTCTTGGGCGAAGGCAACTTCAAAGGAGAAGTTTTTAAAGACGGTGTAAATGCCGATCGTGTTGCTAAAGACTACAAAAAAGAAATAATAGATATTCCTGCCGATCGGAAGCTTCCAATATCAATGGCTCCGGGTGGAGGTTATGTTGTGAAAATAACAAAGAAATAAAAATGATTATTCTTCTATTATAAGATAAGAGGCTGTCTCAACTATTTTGTGAGACAGCCTCTTTTATAAAAAAAATAATCACGGCTTTATTTTATATGTTGTTCAGCGCCTGATCCAGATCAGCGATGATATCGTCAATGTTTTCGATACCCACAGATAAGCGTAACAACCCTGGTATAGCCCCTGCCAAAACTCTTTCTTCGTCCGAAAGTTGTTCGTGAGTTGTAGTTGCAGGATGGATTATGAGAGATTTGGCATCGCCTACATTCGCTAAGTGGCTTATTAGTTGGAGTGAATTTATCACTTTGTCGGCATTATCACCCGATCCTTTTACTTTGAAAGAAAGTACACCACCGGCTCCTTTTTTGAAGTATTTTTTAGCCAATGCGTGGTATGGGCTGCTTTCTAGTCCCGGATAGTTTACATACTCTACTTTAGGATGTTTCTCCAACCATTTAGCAACAGCCAATGTGTTTTCCACATGGCGTTCTACCCGAAGAGAAAGTGTTTCCAGTCCTTGCAAGAGAAGGAATGAGTTGAATGGGCTGATGGTACTACCCCAGTCTCTAAGTCCTTCTACGCGGGCACGTATCGTAAATGCGATATTGCCGAATGGGCCATTTGCTCCAAATACATCCCAGAATACAAGTCCGTGATAGCTGTCGGATGGCTCTGTAAATTCAGGGAACTTACCATTGCCCCAGTTAAACTTACCACTATCTACAATCACCCCGCCAAGAGATGTTCCATGTCCGCCTATCCATTTGGTAGCACTTTCTACTACAATTGTAGCCCCATGTTCTATCGGGCGGAAGAGTGCACCTCCTGCACCGAACGTATTATCTACAATTAGAGGTATTTCGTATTTGTCGGCTATAGCAGCGATAGCTTCAAAATCAGGGATATTCAGATCGGGATTTCCGATTGTTTCCAGATAAAGGGCTTTTGTCCTGTCATCAATAAGCCTTTCGAACGAAGCCGGTTCGTCATCCGGTGTAAAGCGTGCTTCTACTCCCAAACGTTTGAACTGTGACTTGAACTGATTGTGTGTACCACCATACAGATGCGAAGTAGTTACAAAGTTGTCTCCCTGCGACAGTATATTGTTAAGTGCCAAAAATTGAGCGGAGTGGCCTGATGCTGTTGCCAGAGCAGATGTTCCGCCTTCAAGAGCAGCTATACGTTTTTCAAATACATCTGTAGTCGGATTCATCAGACGAATGTATATATTCCCAAATTTACGAAGTCCAAACAAATCGGCTCCATGTTGTGCGTCATCAAAAGTGTATGACGTTGTTTGATAAATAGGTACAGCACGTGATCGTGTAACCGGATCTACCTCTTGTCCGGCATGTACTTGTAATGTTTCAAATTTATAGTTGCTCATATTTTTTTTGTTTTTATAAAATGAGAGTAATTGATTTTAAAATCAATTACTCATAACTAAATAAAGATAACCTTTAAGATCGTATTATGTTGATTAAAGTGGGTATTCTTCGAAAGCATACAATACTGTAGACAGATAACGCTCTCCTGTATCGGGAAGGATTACAACGATATTCTTTCCTTTGTTTTCAGGATTTTTTGCTAACAATGTAGCGGCATACGCTGCTGCGCCCGAAGATATACCTACCAATAGACCTTCTTCGCGAGCCAGTTCACGGCTTGTGCGGATGGCATCGTCATTGCTTACCTGAATTATTTCATCTACAACAGAGTTATTGTATGTTTTTGGCACAAAGCCTGCTCCTATACCTTGTATTTTATGCGGGCCGGGTTTGCCTCCTGATAATACAGGTGAGTCTGTTGGCTCTACAGCCACTATTTGCACATTTGGGTTGTGTTTTTTCAAAACTTCGCCTACACCGCTTACAGTTCCGCCTGTACCAACTCCTGCTACAAAGATGTCGACTTTACCATCGGTGTCACGCCAGATTTCCTCAGCAGTCGTTTTTTTATGTATTGCAGGGTTTGCAGGATTCGCAAATTGTTGAAGAAGAACTCCCTTCGGGTTTTGTCTTTGTAGTTCTTCGGCTTTTGCTATCGCACCTTTCATGCCATCGGGGCCCGGAGTAAGAACAATATTTGCACCAAGTGCTTTAAGTAGATTTCTACGCTCTATACTCATGGTTTCAGGCATTGTTAATGTAAGCTTATAGCCTTTTGCCGCAGCTACGAAAGCAAGCCCTATCCCTGTGTTTCCACTGGTTGGTTCTATCAGTTCGCTGTCGGGGTGAAGTAGTCCCGATGCCTCTGCTTCTTCTATCATCGCATTGGCAATACGGTCTTTGACGCTTGATGCCGGATTGAAGTATTCCAATTTAGCAATTACATGAGCATCTACTCCATGTTTCTTATTATAATTTGATAGCTCCAATAGCGGAGTGTTTCCGATAAGATCAGTTAATTTTTTTGCAATTTTTCCCATAACCGTTGATTTGTTTGTTTAATTATTGATACAAAGGTACATACTTTGAGGTACATATAAAATCGCTAAAGTAAGGTATTTTGATACCATGTTTATGGTATATTTTGCTGAGATATTTGATAAAGTAAAAAACGTTAAGAAGAATGTTTGATAGAAATTATTAACGTATATTCGTAGTGCTTTAAGCAAATCTTGTGGAACTTTACAAATCTAAAAAGTAATACATTAATAAACGTTTGAAAGGAAACAATAAATTTGTATAAACGCTATGGAGATATCAGATCTATATAATATATATAAGAAATACCCAGAAATTTCAACTGATACACGTAATAGTCCTAAAGATTCAATATTTTTTGCATTAAAAGGTGCAAATTTTAACGGAAATGAATACGCTGAAAAAGCAATCGATCAGGGCTGTGCCTATGCTGTTGTTGATGAAGAAAGATACGCAACCAGACCGAATATAATATTAGTAAAAGACAGTCTGGAAACACTACAAGAATTAGCCCGCCATCACCGGAAACAATTTATAAAAAAGCCAATTATCGCTATCACCGGAACAAACGGAAAAACAACTACAAAAGAGTTGATTTATTCTGTTTTGTCTCAGGAGTATAATGTGCTGGCAACTCAGGGAAACCTGAATAATCATATCGGAGTTCCGCTAACCTTACTGAGGATAAAAAAAGAACATGAGATTGTGATCGTGGAAATGGGAGCGAGCCATGTAGGTGAAATCCGCTTTCTTGCCGAGATGGCTTTACCAAACTATGGGCTGATTACGAATCTGGGACATGCACATATCGAGGGGTTTGGTTCGTTCGAAAATGTGGTGAAGGCGAAAGGGGAGTTGTATGAATTTATCCGCAGCACCAAAGATGGGAAGATATTTATAGACTACAGCAATTTGCTCTTACGCGAAATGTCGGAAGGGATAACGTCTATATATTATGGACTGGAGGAAGATTTATTTATTTCAGGAAAAGTAACATCTATCAGTCCTTTCCTTGCATTGGAATGGAAATTTGGCAGTAAACGTAATAAGGTACAAACAAATATGATAGGGGAGTACAATCTCTCTAATGCATTGGCTGCAATAACCATTGGTAAGTATCTCGGAGTAAAAGCTTCTTTGATATGTAAAGCCATAGAGGAGTATGTGCCGACTAATAACCGTTCGCAACTAAAGAAAACAGAGAAAAACATGCTTATAATAGATGCATACAATGCCAATCCGACAAGTATGCACGCCGCTCTCGAAAATTTTGACCATATGGATGTAAATCATAAAGTTCTTATCCTTGGAGATATGAAGGAGTTGGGGCCTGATACAGACATGGAACATCAGAAGATTGCAGATTATATAAGCGATCATGATTTTGAAAGGGTTATGTTTATCGGAGATAATTTCAGCAGGGTAAAAACAAAGTATCCAAGATTTAAAAATCTTGATGACCTGAAAGAATATCTCAAAAAAGATCCGATTGAAGATAGTTATATATTGCTTAAAGGCTCGAGGGGAGTACAACTTGAGAAATGCATTGACATGCTATAAAAAGATAATAAGTCGAAAATAGAAAAAGATCCTCATTTGGGGATCTTTTTCTATTTATATACTTGATTGATTTTTTGGGATAGAACCGAAAGTAAGATATCTTAAATCAAATCCTTATAAGGATGAGGATAGTCACTACCCATTGTTTTCTTATATTCTACAACAAATGCCTGATAGCGGATGCGAGCCTCTTCATTTAGCTTTAATCTTTGTAAAGCTTTGGTCTGGAAAACTAAGGCCTCGTCATTCAACGGATCGATATTGAACAATGCCTCTGTTAGATTTATAGTTGTCTGATAAGCTTCTGTGGTAAAGCTTTTTTCGATTTCTATTAATAATACAGGTTCCAGTTTATGTTCCATGTCTATCTTGAATGTATCAAAAAGAGCCTGATCTGAAGATCTTAGGAATTTACCACGTGTCAGTATCTCTATTAATTCTTCTCTGTTTTCTTCTATACCCGTAGATATGATTTGAATGCATCTTACAAAGTCGCAATAACATTCGTCGGTTAATACTATTTTAAAATAGCCTTTGTCATATACAAATTCAATTCCGTCCAGCTCACCTAGAGCTTTCCTCAAATGATTGATCGTAACACCTCTCGAGTTTTTTACTTTATCTTCAGGCTTGTCGGGCCATATGAGGTTGCTAAGTCGTTGGGAGGTGATACCGTCTTCGATACTATATTGCAGAACAAGAAAAAACATTTGCCTTAGCTTTGTACTAAACATATAGGTAATATCTTTATTGTTTCTATCGCGCACAGTAAACTCACCGAATAGATAAATGGAATTAGGTTTATCAATCCGTTCTTTATCGTTGTTTAGCATTCTTAATGTTTGACTGGTGTTTCTGCTGTTCTTATTTTTCTGGACAAATCTCCTGTATAGAAGATACCCTACAATAGAGATACATATACAAGTTAGGCCGATAATTATTAAAACAATAATACCTGATTCTTCTTTCGGATAATTGGTAAGATCGTCTGCTGTAATGGGCGGGAATGCTAACGAATAAACCTTAAGATCGGAAGATACATCATCGGCAAACTCCTGTACAATTGCATACAGATTATTTAGCTGATGGTCGTAATATAAATTAGCGTTTGTTGTAATCTTATCCGAATATATCGGAATCGAGTCTCCTAGTATTTCATAACTTCCGTCTTTCAGCGAGAAGCGGTATAATTGTAGAAATGACTTCGAAAAATGCTCAGGATAGCACAATGTATAAAAACAAGAATCATCAAGGATAACCATTCCCCGTACAGGTACTACATTGTTTTTATCCCATGGAATTTCCCAGAGCTTTGTTATATGTTTTGTATTTAAATCAACTTTATGCAGATCATAGAAATATTTTCGTCCTACCACCTGTTCGCCGGATTCGTTACCCATCCCTCCGAATACATATATGGAATTTGTTTTCTTCAGATATCCTACTGACGAAAAGTAACGAGGAAGTATTGTATCTCCGCTAAAACCGTCCAGTGTTGACCATTTTCTCTCGTTTAGGTCGAAACAGTAAAAGTTTTTACTATAGTACATATTGCCGAATCCTCCAAAGATGGTGTATTTATCCGTTGAAGGATCGTAGTAAGCCCCATGATGATGTAGTTGTTTAGGCAGTCGCTCAGTGCTTTCTGTTGTCCATTGATAGGTATCCAGATTCAAACTGGCAATCATGGGCTGTTCATCCGTTATATTGTGATACACCTCATATGCATATAGTCTATTGTTTTTCGTATCGATGAAGTTTGTACCCAAAGCAAGGTTTACCGGACATTTTTCATCAAATACTTTTGTCCTTGTTTCACCCGATCTTACATTATATATAGATATAGCATCCCTGTTGAAGTAATATATTTCTTTCTTTTTTACGTTGTAGTTGGCTCCAGCTACAGTTTCAGATTTGAATGAAGTCTTAAAGCTCCAGTGATAAGCATCATTTATCAGCCATTGTGGATTTAATACTTCTCCCAATGCCTTCCCTTTCGAGTCGTGGACTATATTTCCTTCATTCTCTCTTAATGGGAATGTATATTTCTCATTATTCCCCACCGAAAGCTCTTTTATTGCAAAAGAAGGAGTGTCGATAATGTGGTCGCTTTTACCAAATAGAATAACCGGATAGTATTTTTCAGGAAGCCCTGAGGCTGCAGCTCTAAATACCCTGTCGTTTACGGTTAATCTTATCGAATCACTCTTTAGATCAAATGATATTATCATTCTGAGCCAATGCTTATCAAGCTGTTCTTCTTTATTTAGTTCGGCTGTGATCAAGCTGCTGCGCCCTTCTTCATTGAATTTGAATACAAAACTACTGCCTTGTCCGTCATAAAATAAATTATAGATTTTGTCGGATTTCTCATTTTTTATACGAAGAATGTATCCAATTTCTTTTGCAGGATAAAGGGCTATCTTAAAGTCAATATTGAAATAGTTGGAAAAGGCAACGGAT
The DNA here is from genome assembly GCF_002483985.1 of Dysgonomonas sp. UBA7630. Lineage (NCBI taxonomy): Bacteria > Pseudomonadati > Bacteroidota > Bacteroidia > Bacteroidales > Dysgonomonadaceae > Dysgonomonas > Dysgonomonas sp. UBA7630. Next base: position 21,106 of record NZ_DLIY01000029.1, on the reverse strand, counting down.
GAATTTTTGAAAACATCGTAAGAAGTTCTTTTATCTATAGATTGTTCCCCTCCACAAAATTTTAGACCTTGAGATAAGGCTGTTTGTGAATAAAAACAACTAAGTATTAAAAATATATATAGATACAGTTTCATGGGATAGAAAATACAATTTTCAAGTTAATAAGATTGTTTCCGGGTGACCTCTATAATAATACTCTGTTTTGTGATAAATGGAGAAGGGGTAGAGGTGTCTTATCAAGATATAAAGATATTAAAATCTTTTTAATAGAAAGAGATTCGCTTTTAATACCGTTTTAACTAGTTTTTCATAGTTTCTTATAATGTGCACATAATAAGGTAATAAGCATAAGATTAATGTTTTTTTTTACTTAATAACCCAAATTTAACCCAATAATTAACCTTCGAGCGCCAATCTTTGGTAAAAATGATAACGGGCAATACGTATGTCGAGCCATATCATGAAAGAAAAATAATTTAATAACCAAAATCTATTAATCAACCAACCAAAAATCAGCCTATGTACATTGATGTTTCTAATTAATGTTAACTCTTAACTTTTATAACATGATTTTAATGAAGAAAATTTTGCGAACATTTCTGTTCGTGGCTATGCTTGGCGGCATAGTATCTATAGCAACCTCATGTAGTGATGATGAATCGGAACATGTCGATTACGGCACTGTTACGGGGATTGTATTAGATGAGATGGATGCTCCTATTAGTGGTGTTACTGTTACCATATCGGGTGTAGACGAAACAGTGACAACAGGAAGTGATGGCAAATATACTGCCCAGAACGTATCTATTGACTCCCATTCGGTAAAATTCTCAAAGAAGGGATTTCAAACAATTAGTGTAACTATTACTGCCGGTAAATTCGATGCTAACAAAGTAGCATCTACAAGTGTGAAAATGGTAAATGCGGATTCTAAAATAGTAGGTACGCTTACCGATGCTAAAAATGGTGGTGCACCTCTTGCCGGAGTTGTTGTTAGCATAAGTGCTGATGTTTCTGCAACATCGGGGAGTGATGGTAAGTTTGTTATCGAAGATTTGGTAAAAGGAACTTATACAGTAACATTTACCAAAACCGACTATGTAACAATAACCAAAACAGTAAACGAAAGTGATTTCGTTGATGGTGTTGCAACTGTAGATCTAAGAATGGGCGGTGTTGAATTACTGCGTGGTTTAACCGCTGAAGATTTGGCAACTGCCGATAAGTGGTATTACAATGAATACCGTGGTGGACGTAATGGCGATGCATATCCTCACTGGGATTGGTCTGGTGATTACATGTGTGCCCTTGACTTGAGAGGTGCTTGGGATGAGCAGAATGAGGGGACAACACTACAAATCCGTAATTCTGGTGATGAACGAAACAATCCGGCTAATCTTGATGTTTTTGACTCTTTTGTATACGGTAGTAAAAAAATAACAGAGGATAATAAAATACTTTCCCTTAGAGTACGTACCCATGATGCTGATGAGGCTTCTCCGGCCTATTTTGGAGTACAGGTTATCGATCTTTCGGCAGCAGAACCTACGAATGTGAAGATAGGAGACACAAAGACTCATGGCTCTGGTAATTATGCTGACTATGATTTCGATTTGAGTGCATATGTCGGTAAAGAAGTGATTGTGGCTGTTGGTATCTATAGACAAAAAACAGGCGATTATTGGAAACAATTAGTTCTTCGTGCTATCCGTTTTGCTGATAAAAAAGTAGAGAACTGGGATTGGTTACCGGGAACAGATGTAGTCGATGGATGGAAGCTTACACAGGAAATGGTACGCTCTACGATGGTACATCCAAAGAAATCATTTAGTGGAATAAGTAAAGTAAGTGGTGGTAGAGATAACTATAAAGCTGCTTATCGTTCATGGCGCGAAAATTCTCATATAGCGTTTGAATGGGCTTTTGTCCCTCTTCACAAAGACCCTGAAGTATTCCCTTCCGAAGGTTACTTGATTAAGACCAGAGGTTCAGGCACTGCTGTTAATACCAAAGAGCCCGAAGCATACTTCTATTCTAAGTTTGCGATAGGAGCAGGTAATAATCAGCTGACTTTGAAGACTCGTAACTTTGGAAGTAACTATACATTCTTTAAGCTGACTGCAATCAAAGAAGACGGAACAGTTGTGCATGTTGCTCCAAAATCGAATACCGCTCAAGAAGCTTCCGCTGCCGCAGATGGCTGTTGGAAATTCAAACACGGTGCGGGTGGAGCCGGTGAGCCTGAAGCTTATGCTTCATTTGTATACGTTCTGTCACAGTTTAACGGCAACAATGTAGTATTGGTGTTCGGTGTATACAAAGGCGAAAGCAACGGTGATGAAAGTAAACTGGTATTCTATAGTATCAATCTAAATTAATAAAAATGTTGTGGTCTTAGTGAATCCTCTGCATAAGGCAGTACTATAAAAAGTATTGTCTATGCAGAGAGTACACTGAGATACAAGAAAAATAGAAAAAATGAAAAAAATAGTAACAACTATTCTTTGTTCTTTGTTGGTAATAACCGTTGCATGCAGCGATAATCCCGAAATAGACAATGGAGGAGGCAAAAAACCGGGAACTATTACTTCCGATAATCTTGCCGAGCAGAACATCCTTCGTGCTATGCAAATGGTAGATAGTGCCATGCTTTATCATTTCAAAGGCGAAGGAATGGCAATGTCGAGATTTTATAATCCTTATACTAAATCCAATGCGAATAGAGACGGCTCTGACGAAAAGGGAAGTGTATGGATGTACACCAGCTCTATCGAGGCTGTGAACGCAATATTACACGGGTTGAAAGCTCACAAGGAGAAAGGCAAAGCCGAACTTTATGATAAGAATTTCAACCGCTATAGCGAATTGTTGAACAAGCTGTATACCAATGCCGCGTATTATAAAGGAACATTTAGTCTTACTTCATATACGCAGACTAAAGACTGGTCTGTGTACGGCGTAGATAGAGGTAATGCCAAAGGAACTGCACTGGTAGAGGGTATACACAACGTATATGACGACCAGCAGTGGCTGATACGTGAATTACTGGAAGCATATAAGCTTACCGGAAATAATACTTATCTCACAGAAGCCGAATATCTGACAGAATACGTGCTCGATGGTTGGGACTGTGTTCTCGACAGCAACGGTAAAGAGTATGGAGGTATTCCTTGGGGGCCGGGCTATGTAACAAAACATTCGTGTAGTAATGGTCCTGTAGTTAGCCCGTTAGTTTGGCTGTCAGAGCTCTATAAAGGTAAGAATGATGAGATTACCTATAAGTATATTGCTGCAGATAATAGCCGTAAATCGGCAACTGTGAAAAAGAGCGAATACTATCTGAAATTTGCTAAAGCAGTTTATGACTGGCAAAAAACAAACCTCTTGCGTGAAGATGGTGTATACCATGATATGATGGGTGGTTGCGACCCTAACTGTGATGTGGCATACGAAACTGTGAATGGGGTAAAATATCGCAAGCACACCAATCTGCGCGATCGTACAGGGACTCCTTATTCGTACAATTGCGGTTCGATGATTTCAGGTGCAGCCGATCTGTATCGTGCAACAGGGGAAAATGTATATCTGGAAGATGGAAAAAAATTATCGGATGCAAGTTTCAAATATTTTGCAAAACTTGGTCTTAATGTTCCGGGGTACTATACCTACGACCTGATTGGGTTCAACAACTGGTTTAATGGCGTACTGATGCGTGGATATGTAGATGCATACTCATCTTACAAAAACGCATCGCAATATATCGATACTTTCCAGAAGAATTTGGATTACGGGTACGATAACTTCTTTTATAGAGGATTACTTCCTGCAAATCTGCTGGTTGGCTGGAGTCGCGAAAATGTAAATAACAGACTCGAAGGGATGTTTACATTCGCTTTTGCTGCCGAATACGCAACCTTAGCACGATACGAATTGGAGAAAAATTAACTAACTTAAATTTATATTGTTATGATAAAAACACATCATGCCAGAAGGATGCAATTTTTGTGTTCCTGCATTTTAATGATGCTCTTTCTTGTCTTTGCGCCTTCGCTATGGGCTCAAAACAAGACTATATCGGGTATAGTTACAGATGAAAACAATGAGCCTGTAACCGGAGCGAGTGTAGCAATTAAGAATACGACTGTTGGTACAATCACAGATATAGATGGTAAATATACTATCGATGCTCCTGCAAATGCGACTTTGGTCTTTAAGTTCTTAGGATATGGAACGAAAGAAGAGAAGGTGAACGGACGTAGCCTGATCAATGTGGCAATGACCGTTGACGAAACCACTCTCGAAGATGTTGTAGTTGTCGGTTATGGCGTACAGAAGAAAGTTACTTTAACCGGAGCTGTGGCAGGCATCAAAGGGAACGAGATGTTGAAAACTAAGAACGAAAACCCTCAGAATATGCTTACCGGTAAAATTGCCGGGGTGCGTGTATGGCAAAAGAGTGCTGAGCCGGGTACATTCAATAACAACTTTGACATTCGCGGACTAGGTGCACCATTGGTCGTTATCGATGGTATTCCGAGTACTACAGAAGAATTTCAACGTTTGAATGCAAATGATATTGACGATATCTCTGTTCTGAAAGATGCTTCGGCAGCTATATATGGGGTTCGTTCAGCAAATGGAGTTGTATTGGTGACTACCAAAAAAGGATCGAAAGACGGAAAAACATCAGTTTCTTATAACGGTACATATACTTTCCAAAAGCCATCGGGTATGCCGGTTCTTGCCGATCCTTACCAAACTATGACATTGTACAACGAAAGGTCGATGAACAATATCAATGGAGGAAGTATCATCTATAAGGAGGAAGATTTTGAAGCTTTTCGCAACGGCACTCGCCGCACAACGAATTGGACAGACTTATTATTCTCTAATTATGCACCGCAAACGCAACATGACCTAAGCATCACCGGTGGTAATGACAAAACTCAGTTCTATGTAGGTATGGGTTACTTCTATCAGGAAGGATTCTTTAAATCGGGCGACCTTAATTATAATAAATATAATCTTCGTGCTAACGTTACTACTAAGATTCTTGACGGGTTAACTTTTGATATTAATTTAAGCGGTGTTGCCGATGAGCGCAACAATCCATATACAGATGCTGTAAATATCATTCGTACTTATTGGAGACAAGGTGTTTTGAATCCGGCGTATGCTGACCCTGAAAATACAATGCTAAACTATCAAGGGTTGGAAATGCAGGAGAATGCCGTAGCACAAATGACTTCCGATATATCGGGATATAGAAAATATCAACAAAAATATTTTCAATCTTCGGCATCGCTTAATTACGATTTAGGTGTTGTAGCTCCCGTATTGAAAGGGTTATCGGCAAAAGCGTTAGTGAGCTTCAATTACCGTATGGATAACAATAAGGCATATCGTAAAGAATACTATCAGTATGCATACAATGAGGTTACCGGTTCTTATGATCAGGCATTGTTCAATGCCAGTTCGCCAAGCCGTCTTCGCCGCGAATCATATAATAAGCAACAGATATTGAGCCAGCTATTATTGAACTACAACCGTACTTTCGGTGAGCACACTTTTGGTGGAGTAGTTGGTATGGAAACACAAAAGCGTACTGGAGATAACTTCTATGCACAGCGTGAGCTTGCATTTTCTACAGATTACCTTTTTGCGGGTGTTGACGAAAATCAGTTGGGCGGTATGAATATTGGCAACAATGACCTTTATGAAGAAGCTAATGCTGCAATGATCGGTAGGATAAATTATGCTTATGGCAGTCGCTACATTCTCGAAGCCCAATTCCGTTACGATGGTTCTTCTAAATTTGCAAAAGGACACCAATGGGGATTCTTCCCTTCTGTATCGGCAGGATGGCGTATCTCTGAAGAGCCTTTCTTCAAATCGGTTTCTGCCTTGTCATTTGTAAATCAGTTGAAACTTCGTGCCAGCTATGGGGTATTAGGGGATGACTTGTCCGGCGATTGGAATTATGAGTGGGCAAATGGATATAACTATCCTGCTACAAACTCTAACTCAGCTTCGGGATATTACAATCAGTATGCACCGGGATTCATCATCGGAGATAAATATATTTCTGCCGCATCTACCAAGCCGCTTCCTAATGTAGGCATCTCTTGGTACGAGTCTCGCACATTCGATGTTGGGGTAGACTTCGAAGGATGGAACGGATTGTTTGGTTTTGCCGCCGATTATTTTGATCGTCGTCGCGAAGGTATGTTTGCCCGTCGCAAAGGAGATTTGCCTACCGTAGTAGGTGCTGAGGCTCCAAATGAAAACCTGGACAGTGACCGTCATTTCGGTATAGACCTTGAACTATCGCACCGTAACAAGATAAATGATTTTTCGTATCGTGTAAAAGCGATTAGTACAATTACCCGTCAAAAACACATGATCGCTTCCGAAAAAGGACCTTGGGGAAACTCGTACGACAGATGGCGTAACGACAACCTGACTAATCGTTATCAGGGAGTACAGTTCGGTTATACTTCTGCCGGACGTTATCAGAACTGGAAAGATATCTGGTCTTATCCGATTTATAAAGATCGTGGACTTTTACCGGGCGACTATAAATATGTAGATTGGAATGGTGATGGCGAAATTAGCGATTTGGATAAACACCCTTATGCGTATGACCAAACACCGTGGTTGAATTATAGTTTCAACTTTGATTTCGAATACAAGAATTTCGACCTGAATATATTGTTGCAAGGATCAGCACTTGGTTCTATGAAATACCAAGAGCCATTGTACGCTATATGGGGTAGCAATGGTGGTGGTACACTTACTCAGTTCCTAGATCGTTGGCATCCGGTAGATCCGTTTGCAGATCCTTACGATCCGGCAACACAATGGGTATCGGGTTACTATGGCTATACAGGACATTATCCTGATGCAGACTCTGAATTCAACCGTGTAAGCACAGCTTACCTGCGTCTTAAGAGTATCGAATTGGGGTATACATTGCCTAAGATAAAAGCATTGTCGTCTATGAGATTGCGCATGTTTGCCAATGCTTACAACCTATTTACTATAACAGGAGTGAAATTTGTTGACCCTGAGCACCCGGATGATGAATTGGGACGTTTGTATCCACTTAATAAAACGTACACCGTCGGTATGTCTCTTACGTTCTAAAAACTTGTATTAGTAACGAAATAATAAATTTGATAGATATGAAAAAAATATTAATACTGTCTTTGCTAAGCATGTTATTCTTTGCTGCTTGCAACGATCTAGATATTCCGCCAAAAAATCTGATAACCGACGAAGACCTTCTTACCAATGAGTCGGGTATGGATATTTACATGGCGACTATGTACAGCAACATGCCTTTCGAGGATTTCAAATATATGGGCGAATGGGGTGTAGAATTCAACTCATGGCTGGGATCTATGGGTATAGAAGGAACAGGAGAGGCCCTTAATCGTGACGGTATATGTAAGACTTTCACAGGTGAACGCACTGCCTATTGGGGAAATGCATTCTCGTTGTTGCGCAAAGCCAATTATTTGCTCGAGACACTACCTAAATATAAGGATTCATTTCAGGAACAGACATACAATCATTATTTAGGTGAAGGGTACTTTGTACGTGCCTTTGTATTTTATGCTATGGCTCGTCGTTTTGGAGGAATTCCACTGGTAACAAAGGTGATTCAGTATCCGAATGATAAAGAGGCACTAGAAGTACCACGTGCCAGCGAAGAGGAAACATGGGATCAGATTCTAGCAGACTTCGACCAGGCAGCTTCATTGTTGAGCCCAACCAGTCCAAAGTCCGGATATGCTAACAAATATGTAGCTCTGTCTTTCAAATCGGAAGCAATGTTGTATGCAGGGAGCGTTGCTAAATACAACGAAACTGTAACAGGACGCCTTACCGGCTTTGGTCAGAAGACCGGTGTTCGTGTAATCGGTTTCGGTGAAGACACATGGCAAAGTGCATCCAAGAGATATTTCAAAGAAGCATATAAAGCCGCACGTGAAGTAATGCAGACCGGAGGCTATTCTCTCTATAAGAAAAAATGGTCGGCTACAGATCGTGAAGCGCAATACCAGAATATGGTGGATATGTTTAGTGACCTTTCAAGCCCAGAAAATATTTATGTGAGAAAATATATGTATCCAACTCTAACTCACGGGTATGATGCTTATAGTGCACCATTCATATTCCGTGCGCCGTTGTCGTCGGGAACATGTCCTACTCTTGACTTCCTTGAGTTGTTTGACGGATTTGCTCGCTATGCTGATGGAACAGTTAAGGTAACAACAGGAACATCGAATACAAACGGTGATTATATATTGTATGATAAGCCAATGGACTTTTTCAAAAATGCAGAGCCAAGATTACGTGCTTATGTAATATTCCCGGGAGATATGTTTAAGGGCAAGGAAATTGAAATTCGTGCGGGAGTATACACAGGCTCAACACCGGTTAAGCCTTTGTTCAAGGATTATTCGTATGCTAATGCCGAAACCTATTACCAGCATTTGGATGTTTATACACAGAAGCCTAAGACATTATATTTGAGCCCAAAATTTGAGAACCCTGAAAAAGTGGAGTTTAATGGACAAACAATAACAGCTTCCGGAGCAAATGGTCCGTTCTACGATCAGGGAGAATCTGCAATGGCAGGGCTTTATGGACGTAAATGGCTAAATCCTGACCCTGCATTTGTGGCAGCAGAAGGAAAATCGGAGCAACCTTTTATCCTGATGCGCTATGCTGATGTATTGCTCAATGCTGCTGAGGCTGCTGTAGAATTGTCATTGGCAGGCGAACCGTCTCCTGATGGATCAGACTTGTTGAAAGTAGCAACAGATGCAGTAAACGAGATTCGCGAACGTGCAGGAGCAACCAAGCTTACTTCTAATCTTACTTCATCGGTAGAAGGACGCAATACTGTGCGCAAAGAGAGACGTAAAGAACTTGCTTTTGAGCATAAGACCAAATGGGACTTGAGACGCTGGCGTGTACAACATTACGATGGACGTGATGGCTTCTGGGGTGAAACACGGAATAAGGATGCTTACAGCAATAACTCTCGTTATCGTTTCCGTGGATTGTATCCGTTCCTTTCTACTCAAACAGGTAAATATTTCTTCGATGCCCATTTCCAAATGGTAGGTTTGAGAACATTCGAGTATAATCCGATCGATTATTATTTTGCAATCCCTGGCGGAGAGGTTTCTAAGAGCCCTGTAATTGATCAACAACCAAATAGATAATGAACAATAATAAAACACAGAATATGAAAAAAATAGTATTTTATTCTTTAATGTGTGCACTGCTATCTTTCAGTTCCTGCGATTTGTTCAAGATGGACAATTACGAAGAGCCGGCCGAAACACTGGAAGGTGAAGTAGTAGACGTGGCTACCGGCGAGCGTGTGCTTACCGACCAAGGTAGCGAAGGTATTCGTGTACGTCTCACCGAGCTTAGCTGGGGTGATAATGTTACACACAATCCTGATTTCTATTGTATGCCTGACGGATCGTTTAGAAATACAAAGTTGTTTAAAGGAAACTATAATATCCGTATCGACGGTCCTTTTATTCCTCTCATTCGCGAAGCCAGTGGCATACTTTTGGCTGACGAAACAAAAACGATTGATATAAAAGGAACAACCAAGGTGAAGTTTGAAGTACAGCCTTTCTTAAAAGTAGAATGGGTAGAAGAGCCTACTGTTACCAACGGGAAGATAAAAGCAAAGGTACGTGTAACTCGTGGCGTGTCGGAAGAAGACTTCCGTGCAAAGATAGAACCGATGGGAAGTTATAACAATAGCTTTTTGAATATGACTGATATTCAATTGTTCGTCAGCTATTCGTCAACGGTAGGATACCGTGCCCGTGACGAGAGATGGTCGAACCAGATAGAATATACAGGTTCAGCTTTTAACTCTTTGTTTGGTCAAACGATTACGATCGAATCTAAAGGCACTATACCTGCCGGACGTACAGTGTTTATTCGTGCAGCAGCACGTATCAATTACGATACTCCGCTAGGTAGTGGAACCCGCAGATGGAATTACAATGAGCCAATGGAGGTGATGATTCCATAATGTAGAGAAGTAAATCAGATTTAAGGTTTAAAGTAATTGACCTGCCGGTTAGGCTTTAAACCTTAAATTTTTATTTATTATCCTAAATCAGGTTATATTTGCAGATGTATACTAATGAGGTTTGTAATATATAAAGAAAATGCCCTTTGACAAGCCTTTGCTCTCTATGCAAAAAGTTATCTTCTATGTAACTTGATACTGATCTTAAACAAATTAAATTAACTTGGCTATTACCTTATTATGAAAAAGAATGTATTAATCTTATGCCTTTTGGGGCTTGGTCTTCAGCTGGGGGCTCAAACCAAAGACAATGTTAAAACCACATTCCAGACTTCACGAGAGTGGAGACCAACAATAGATACCCGAGCCGATGCGGTGATGGTATATGGAGTAGGTGGAAACCCTTCTGATAAATCGAAAAGAATACCGTTTGAAGAACGTGTGCAATCGTGGCGCGACAGAGGTTATATTGCTCACTTCATGACAGGCATAGCTTGGGGCGAATACCAAGACTACTTTACAGGACAATGGGATGGCAAAATGCATCTGGACGAAGGTCAGGTGCAACAAAATGGAGACACGATATGGCATGGACATATGGTTCCTTATATCGTTCCTACACAGAACTACCTGAAATATATAAAAGAAAGACATGTAAAGCGGGTGATCGATGCAGGCATCGACGCCATATTTATGGAAGAACCCGAATTTTGGGCTCGTGCAGGCTATAGTGAAGCCTTCAAGAGAGAATGGAAAAGCTATTATGGTTTTGACTGGAGACCACAACACGAGTCTCCCGAAAACACATATTTAGCCAATAAACTAAAATATCAATTGTATTACAATGCACTCAAAGAAGTGTTTACATACGCTAAAGAATATGGTAAGAGTCGCGGGATAGATGTGAAGTGTTATGTGCCCACACACTCACTGGTTAATTATTCGCAATGGATGATAGTTAGCCCTGAAGCAAGTTTGGCGTCTCTTGATTGTGTAGACGGATATATAGCCCAAGTATGGACGGGTACGTCAAGAGAACCAAACTACTTTGATGGAAAAGTAAAAGAGAGAGTCTTCGAAACAGCGTTTCTCGAGTATGGCTCGATGGAGTCGATGACTGCTCCCACAGGCAGAAAAATGTTCTTCCTCACCGATCCGATCGAAGACTGGCCGAGAGACTGGGCAGATTACAAAAAGAACTATCAGGCAACCTTTACGGCTCAATTGCTATACCCCAATATAGCAGATTATGAAATAATGCCTTGGCCCGAACGTATCTATGAAGGGCTTTACAGAACAAGTGCGAATAGTGACAAAAAGGAAAAAATACCAAGACACTATTCTACACAAATGCAAATAATGGTAAACTCGCTGAACAGTATGCCTCTGTCTGATAATAAGGTGACAGGCTCTCGAGGTATAAGCGTGCTGATGGCAAACTCACTGATGTTTCAGCGATTTCCAACACACGCAGGATATGAAGACCCTCAGTTGGCAAATTTCTACGGACAGGCGCTGCCTTTCCTTAAACGAGGAGTACCTGTAAAAACAGCCCATATAGAAAACTTAGGTTATAAAGAAGCACTAGCCGATACGAAAGTATTGCTTATGTCTTATTCAAATATGAAACCTTTGTCTCCCGAAGCTCATACATATATAGCTCAGTGGGTGAAAGCCGGAGGTGTGTTGGTTTATAGCGGGCTCGATAGTGATCCGTTTCAGACTGTGCAAGAGTGGTGGAATACAGGAAGCAATAAATACACTGCTCCGTCTAACCATCTGTTCGAGCAGATGAATATATCTTCATCTCCCAAAGAAGGAGAATACAGCTATGGCAAAGGAACTGTTTATATTATCAGAACTGATCCAAAAGACTTTGTTCTAAAAGCCGATAACGATAAGCAATTGCTCGATGTAGTGAAAAGAATGTACGAACAAAAGGCAAATGCAGGGAAGCTGCTCTTTAAAAATAATTTTTATCTCCAAAGAGGAGCGTATGATCTGGTTGCTGTGCTTGACGAAAGCGTGAGTAATGAGCCTTATATAATAAAAGGGAATTTCATTGACTTATTTGACCCCAAGCTACCTGTATACCAATCTAAGACTGTAAATCCGGGAGAACAAGCGTTCTTGCTGAATATAGACAGAGTGGCAAATAAACAACGTCCGCAGGTGCTTGCCGCTGCATGTCGGGTATACGAAGAAAAGGTAGGGAAGGGTTCTTATTCGTTTGTTGCAAAAAGTCCTATAAATACCACGAACGCATCTCGTGTTTTACTACCCCGAAAACCTGTGAGCGTATCGGTAAACGGCAAAGAAGAATTCTTGGCTAACGCATGGGATCAGCAGACGAAGACTTATTTATTAGAATTTGAGAATAATCCTGAGGGAGTATCTGTTAATATTAAATGGTAAATTATATACAAAACAAAAAGAAAATCGCATGAAGAGCATTGTGTTATATCTTCTTCCGCTGTTTGGCTTACTCGCCTGTAAAAGCAGTGGTGTGAAAGATTATGAAGTGGTTAAAAATGAATTAAGAGCCCCTGCGTACCCTTTGGTCACAATAGACCCATACACCAGTGCGTGGTCTATGACAGACAATCTGTACGATGGTGCTGTAAAGCACTGGACAGGGAAAGACTTTCCGCTTATAGGAGCCATAAAGGTGGATGGCGTTGCCTATCGTTTTATGGGTACTGAAGATGTAGAGTTGGATCCCCTTGTGCCAACATCGGAGCAAGGCGAATGGTATGGCAGCTATACGACTACGCAGCCGGCAGCAAACTGGAAGGATAATAATTTCAACGATTCGTCTTGGAAAAAAGATAAAGGTGCATTCGGTACAAAGATAAATGAGCCTACAGCTAAAACAGATTGGACAACCGAAAATATCTGGGTCAGAAGACACATCGTTTTAGATGAGGATGTACAAGGAAAACAAATCTATTTGGAGTTTTCGAACGATGACGATGCCGTTTTCTACATCAATGGTATTGAAGTCCATAATACAGGTTCGACATGCAACAAAAATGCAATGATTAAATTGTCGGCAGATGTTGTGAATGCACTAAAGAAAGGGGATAACCTGATAGCCGCTCATTGTAAGAACCCTGTGGGTAATGGACTGTTGGATTTTGGTTTGCTGGTACAGAAAGAGATGCATACAGCTCTCGAAAAAACTGCTGTGCAAAAGTCTGTAGATGTGCAAGCCACGCAAACGCATTACACATTTGCTTGTGGCGAGGTTGATCTGAAATTGACTTTCTCTGCTCCTCTGTTTATGGATGATTTGAACCTACTGACTCGCCCTGTAAATTACATTACCTATCAGGTTGTGGCTAATGATGGAAAGGCTCATGATGTACAAGTATACTTCGAGGCTTCTCCACGTTGGGCACTAGATCAACCTTATCAGGAGTCGGTAAGCCAGAGCTTTGAAGACAACGGCCTGTTATTCCTTAAATCGGGAAGCAAGGAACAGAATATACTCGCTAAAAAAGGCGACGATCTGCGCATCGACTGGGGATATTTCTACCTCGTAGCCGAGAAAAAAAATGTATCGGTTAATATTGGAGAGAGTAATACTTTGAGAACTAATTTCGTCAACAACGTTCAGGACGGGCAAGCAACCACAGGAGAAAATGAAAAGTCGAAAATGTCTTTGACTCATAATCTGGGCTCTGTCGAAAGCTTTTCAGGAAAAGTAATGATTGGTTATGATGATATTTATTCGATACAATATTTTGGAGATAACCTTCGCCCATATTGGAATCAGGACGGCAATCAGACTATCGCAGGACAATTTCATGCGGCAAATAAAGAATACAACAAGCTGATAGAGAAATGCTATGCGTTTGACAAGGAGCTAATGGATAAAGCATCTCTGGCGGGAGGAAAGAAATATGCGGAGCTTTGTGCTTTGGCATATCGTCAAGCTATTACAGCTCATAAATTGGTGAAAGCACCGAATGGTGATTTACTATTCTTGTCGAAAGAAAACAACAGTAATGGCTCTATTGGTACAGTGGATGTAACATATCCGTCAGCACCGTTATTCTTGTATTACAATCCTGAACTAGCTAAAGGTCTATTGAACCATATATTCTATTATAGCGAAAGTGGTAAATGGACAAAACCATTCCCTGCTCATGATGTAGGTACTTATCCATTGGCTAACGGACAAACCTACGGGGGTGACATGCCAATAGAAGAAGGAGGTAATATGCTCGCTCTTACAGCTGCTATTGCAGCCATGGAAGGCAACGCCAAATATGCGGAAAAACATTGGGATGTACTGACTACATGGACGGATTATCTAGTGGAATATGGTCTCGATCCTGAGAACCAGTTGTGTACAGACGACTTTGCCGGTCACTTTGCTCACAATGTGAATTTGTCGGTGAAGGCTATTATGGGTGTTGCTTCGTATGGCAAGCTTGCCGATATGCTCGGGAAAAAAGATGTTGCCGAAAAGTACACTGCTAAGGCTAAGGAAATGGCGCAAGAGTGGATGAAGATGGCTGATGATGGAGATCATTATCGCCTTACATTCGACAAACCGGGAACATGGAGCCAGAAGTATAATTTGGTATGGAATAAGCTTCTAAAGATGAATATATTCCCTGACGAAGTGGCTCAGAAAGAAATCGCTTACTATTTAGGCAAACAAAACAAATACGGACTGCCTCTCGACAATCGTGAAACATATACCAAGACAGACTGGATAATATGGACTGCTACGCTTGCTGATGATAAAGCGACATTCGAGAAGTTTATCGACCCGCTGCATTTGTTTATGAACGAAACAGTAGACAGAATACCAATGTCGGACTGGGTATTTACAGATAAGCCAAACTACAGAGGATTTAAAGCCCGTTCGGTAGTCGGAGGCTATTATATCAAAATGCTGGAAGAAAAGCTAAAAGGAAGTAAATAGGTTTTAGGCAACTATTTCATGGAAGGGGGTTCACAAATTATTTGTGAGCCTTCTTTTTTATTGGAGTTCATTATTATCAAGAGCCCTAAAAAATTATCTATATAAGAACAGAGGTTCAATAAAAAGGTGACAGAAATAAATGAGATAAAAAGTGTCACTTTTGTCACCTTTTTAGGGTTAAGGTGTTGTTGTATAGGGTAATGTTGTTTTTGGGAATTGTCACCTTTTGTTCCTCACTGATCTTAGAAATATGATTATTAAATAAAAAGAAGTAAAGTATGGATACTAAATTATTTGTAATAACTTTTTTTCTATTCGGAATAAGGTCGTATTTTTGCACACTAACTAAAATTTAGTTACATAGTACATTAATAAAACTGATTCGATGAATTTTGTTGAAGAATTAAGATGGAGAGGTATGATCCATGAAATCATGCCGGGTACGGAAGAGCAACTGCAAAAAGAATTAACTTCGGGCTATGTGGGTATCGACCCTACAGCCGACTCATTGCACATCGGACACTTGGTGGGCGTAATGATTTTGAAGCATTTTCAACGTGCAGGACATCGCCCGATAGCTCTCATCGGAGGAGCTACAGGTATGATCGGTGACCCTTCTATGAAGTCAGCCGAACGTAACCTATTGGACGAAGCAACTCTCCGCCATAATCAGGAATCGTTGAAAAAGCAACTTGCTAAGTTTCTCGATTTCGAGTCTGACAAACCCAATGCAGCCTTATTGGTAAACAACTATGACTGGATGAAAGATTTCTCTTTCCTGAACTTTATCCGCGACATAGGAAAGCATATCACAGTGAACTATATGATGTCTAAAGATTCTGTTAAGAAACGTCTTAACGGAGAGTCTTCGGAAGGAATGTCTTTTACTGAGTTCTCATACCAGTTGATGCAGGGTTACGACTTTCTTCACTTATATCAGACACTGGGTTGTCGTATTCAGATGGGAGGTTCCGATCAGTGGGGAAATATCACCACAGGGACAGAGCTTATTCGCCGTAAAGCGGGAGGAGAGGCTTTTGCTCTTGTGTGTCCTCTGATAACTAAAGCCGATGGTACTAAATTCGGTAAGACAGAATCGGGCAATGTATGGCTCGACAGAAGATATACTTCTCCTTATAAATTTTACCAGTTCTGGTTGAACGTAAGTGATGAAGACGCAGAGAAATATATCAAGATATTTACAGCACTCGATAAAGAAGAGATAGAAGGCTTGGTTGTTGAGCAAAAAGCAGCGCCTCATCTCAGAGCATTGCAAAAGCGTCTTGCTAAAGAAATAACCATAATGGTTCACTCTGAGGAGGATTACAATCAAGCAGTGGAAGCATCAAATATTCTATTTGGCAATGCTACTGCGGATGCTTTGAAGAAGCTGGACGAGGAAACTTTCCTTCAGGTGTTTGAAGGCGTTCCCACATTCGATATTTCGAAAGATGAGCTTGCAGGAGGAATCAAGGCTGTTGATCTGTTGACAGAGCAAGCTGCTGTTTTTCCTTCGAAGGGAGAAATGCGTAAGACTGTGCAAGCGGGAGGTGTAATGATCAATAAAGAGAAGCTGGAAAACTTTGACGATGCTATTGACGCTTCGTCTCTTATAGCCGGAAAATATATAATAGCACAAAAAGGGAAGAAAAATTACTTCCTGTTGATCGCAAAATAAAATAATTATTACTTTTGTACTCGCAAAAGTAATATTGTCTCATGGTGTAATGGTAGCACTGCAGTTTCTGGATCTGCCTGTCTAGGTTCGAATCCTAGTGAGACAACAAAATAAAGTGGAATATAGGCTGTATGTCAAATAGATATGCAGCCTTTGTTTTGGTGTGGTCACGAATAAGGTCACGAAATAAATTTTTATACAACAAAACCGCCCTACTTTCCAAAGCAAGACGGCTTCAATACAAAGTTAGTAATACTCTATTTGTCGGATAGCTCTGTTCCCTCTTGAATGGCTATAAAGTTTTTCCGATCAGTAGATGCATGTTTTATTTGATTCTTGAATTGAGCAAAATCTTCTTCAAGCCCCCTACTTTGTAAATATCTTAGCACGATAGCAAGCGTTTTGTCTTGCTTTATAGTGTTAAGTTGAAAGAATATGCTTTCCAGAAAGTTGTTATGAAATATGGCGAGTAGATTATTTATATTATTCTCTAATGTCCATTTTTCACTACATAAGATACCAGTCAGCCCACCCACATAAGAGATAGGTTTTATGCCAAATTCACTTTCTTTTTTTCGCTGGTACTCTAGTATACTTGCGTTCATTTCCCGTGCTTTCTTTACAAGTTTGTCTCTTAATTCTTTTTCATCGATTAGTATTGTTTCCATAATTATAAGTTTTTAAATGTGTATTATATCTAAGTTATTCTTATTTAGTTACATGGTTACGCTGTTACGGTTACGCTCTCTCAAAAATGGCTTCTACACTATATTTAAAGATGGTTAGATGCGTAACTTTGCCTTTTAAATAGTTATTATTATTGGATTTTTCTTGTTGATCGCAAGCTCACCGAATATTTGTACATATCCAAGAAAAAGAAGTATTTTTTCTATTAATCTCCGTTGTATGCACCGTTGCCGTAATAGCGTGCAGGAGATGCGATATAGTTAGCATTATATTCAGCAACCTCTTTAGCTAATTTAGCCTCGTAAGCTGCCTTTCTAGCTGCTAGTATAGCATTATTGCGAACCTCAACTTTAGCAATCTTCCAAGCTTGTTTTAAAGCATCCGACATTGATACTTTATAGCCTCTTTTTATTTTGTGGGCTTCTTTCATTATCGATGATAGGTTGTAAGTAGTCATAATCGCAATATTTAATGTTTACCGTTTAATTACACTTCAAAGATAACGATAAAGATTAAGTAGACAATACTTATATCAAATATTTTTAATCTAAAACGTTACTTTTAACATTTTAGATAACGAATATCATTAAAACATGGTTTATATTTGCATAGCGTTAAACATTAATTAGTCTAAATATGGGATTAAGAATTAAAGAGATTTTAAAAGAGAAAAGTATGCAGGTTGCAGAGCTTGCGGTATTGATAGAAATAACACCTCAAAATTTGAGCAAGTTGATTAATGAAAAGACTAAGCCATCAATAGATACATATGAACGCATCGCCGTTGCTCTGGGTGTTCCCTTTACGGACCTATTCGAGCAACCTAAACAGAATGTTATCACGTGTCCTCATTGTAATGGCAGAATAAAAGTTGAAAAGGAGTAGAGGTAACTACTTCGTGGGAATATCCAATTAAGATTATTTTAATATGAACTTTACAATAGACATAACAGCAGACGTTAAGCTAATACAAAAGATAGTGAACTCAACATTAAAGGGATTTATCGAAACTGGAAGATACGCCCTTTCAAAAAGAGAGGCGTACGCTCAGTTTGGGCAACCGAAAATAGATTTACTTATTGCTAACGGTCTTTTGAAAGACACAAGTAAGAGTGACTATAAAGCCCAATACCTACTATCCGATATTATTACAGGTATAGAGATGTGGGAGAATATGAAACGCAAGAAACAATAGCGATCGTCTCTATCACTAAAGTGAGTAATAACGATAGAAGGTAGAAAGGATGTTTAATAAGATACTATGGAAGCTAGAAAATCGAATCTAATAAAAGGGAATAAAGCCTTAGCTGCTTATTTGGGCGTTTCTGATGTAACAATCGGTAAATGGAAGCGACTAGGTAAGCTGAACTTTATTCAGATAGGAGCTGTTATTTTCTATGATCCTGAAAATCTATTCATAGAAGACAAACGCAAAAGAAAGTGATCCATTGAGACAGGATTCATTTATCTAAGCTATCTCTATTAATATAGAAGTGTAACACCCTGTTACGGTAATATATTGCCTAATCGATATATTATAAGCAATTTACAAAGTGTAACACCTGTAACAGCGTAAATATGTGTAACACCTGTTACACTTACTTCTACTGTATATTTATATTTCGAATTAACAGATAAAGACTTCAAAACTTTTAATCATGGAATCACAAGCAACAAAAAAACCAATTAAGGGACTAGGCGGGTTAGCTGAATATCTCGGAGTTCATCGGCAAACAGTTTACAATTGGAAAAAGAAAGGTCTACTTAAGTATAAGGAAATAGGTAGAATTATACTTTTCGATCAGGACGATTTTTTGAAAGAAAATAAACGTAAAAGAAAATAATCACCAGTGTGCAATTTATAGGATACCTAAGCTGTAAATCTGCATTTTAAATTTTTGAATTTATCTATAAATGAACAGTTAGCAATTGCAATTGTTATTATATGAAAAGTGACAAATAATATATTTTATAATTAATTAATTATAGGTTATATTGCTTATAAATATTTATTTGTAACTTTGTAATGAAGTTCATCCTTCATTCGAAGGAAGGAAATCGGAAAACGCATAGCCCAGAAGTTATGCGTTTTTTGCTTTTAATATAAATCTGGTAATCTTCTTTTGTATTTTTTTCTAAATTTATCTCTTTGTGCGTCTTTCCCTAAGACTTTATAAGCAGAAAGGAGATAATATGAGGATTGATTTCTTAGAGGCTCCAATACTATGACATATTTCTCCGTTTCATCGTAAATATAAGTTCTAATGCCTTCGAGTTCATCTACAGAAAATATAAGCATATTGTTGCTCTTTTTCTCATCTATATGAAATTTTAACCAATGTAATCGTTCAGATCTGATTATGTCATAAGATCTTTTTCTTAAAGTTTTGTCAACTATGACTGTCCTTAAGTGAAAAAATAGTTCTTCCATTTTGATATCCCCGTCTTTATCTGGAGTAGGATATATCGGTTTACCCTTAAAGCAGAAATTCTTATTTAATAATATGTCCCTAATAAAAATTCTTCTTAATGAGTTTTCTGCTTGCTTTTCACTCATTCCAATAAGATCTAATATATCGTTATAAGATTTTGTTAGATTTAATGTCATATTTATTGAAGGTTTATGAAGAAAATGTTAAATTTTGTAGAATAGTTGGTATGTTTTATATCAGTATTAATGTTTCGCTCAATTTTTTTTATTAATTCAACTTTAGCTAGATTCTCTTTCTCTGAGTTATTATTTTCATATGAAACTGCACCCATTAAAAGATCAGTTATTTGAAGCAACAGACTCTCATTCGATCGTATATTTTGTACATTTCTAAATACACCATATTTTGTATTTAAGATTTCTCTTAATTTTTTGACCTTGTTTGCACTAAGCGTGTCTTTTATATCCAAATATACATTATATTTAAAGGCACTATTTATATCATGGTTAAGTAATATGTAGTACATTTTATAATAAAATTCATCATAACTTTGGCCAAAATCATCATTCCTTATTTTCGATTTCCTTACACCAACACACCGAAACGAAAGATCTGTAGTAAAGAAGTAATCAATAAGTTCATTATAGAAATGTAATTTAGACTTTGACACTGAGGTCCACTTTATCTCTCCATAGAAATTATGTTTTTTCTTGATTTCTTTTATATTCTCAGTGTGGATACTTAGTTCGTTGTATGCCGACTTTATTGAAGCGAGAAACATATAGTCTTTGTGATCGGATTCAACATGACAGCTTTCATCACAGTAAATATTAAATGTTTTTCCCATAATGTATAGATTATTAAAGAATGCAAATCTAATAATTTTCAGAAGCATATGATATTATCGAAAAAAAAATCTCGACCAAATACCCGAAATTATGGAAATCAAAAAGGGTGTTCCCAATCTACACCCTCAACATCGTTCTTCCTTTTTTTATGGACTCAAAAAACTCCCCCTCCTTAGTGCAATCTTGGTGTTGTTTACACTCACCCTTGCGGTAACCTTTGGGTTGTTACCATTGAAGTCAATTATATTATATTTATTCTGAATTTGAGGTTTTCTTAGATTTTAAGAGGACTAGCACACATATGCGTAATGATAGTGAAAAAATCTTTAGTCTGTTGTTTGACCGTTGTTTTATCCCCTTTTTTTTATGGAGTCCAAAAACTCAGAATAATTATTTCCTGCTTCTTTTTTATGGACTCCGAAAATTCTTGGAAAATCCAGTGTTAAT
>NZ_DLIY01000023.1:140773-170023 GCF_002483985.1 Dysgonomonas sp. UBA7630 | reverse complement strand
CGACTTTTAGACTTGAGCCAGAATAGGATGACAGACGACAGAAAGTGCCGTATGTTTATTCTCAGATATTTTTTTAGTGTAAGGATCTGAATTTCTGAATTACTAGAGTTGAGCTACGAATAATTTGTTGTAAAAATAAAATAATAGTTTTCCTCAGATAAAATAGATTAGTATTTTTACATATTACTCTATTAATAATTTGGACTATGAGGAAAGTTATTATTATGTTTTTACTGTGCTCATCCTTTAACTATTCATATTCTCAGTTTAATATATTGGAAGAAGCATACAAAAAAAAGTCAGAAAAGAAGCTTGAAGATTTCTTTGATCATTGGCGAAAAGATATTTTGCCAATTTCAGATAAAGAATATCAAGCCTTATTGACTACAGAGAAAGCTGTATATGATGTGTTTTATGCTTTTTATAATCCAATAGACTTGCAAAGAATTGGAAGTTCTGAGTGGGGAGATACTATATATCAGAACACAAAATATATAATCATTCAGCATAATCTTCAGTATAGAGTTCAAAATAAAGTATTTTATACTGAAGACGAGAAAATAATAATTTACAAAAAGCTATTGAAAAAGGAAGGACAAGATGGTATTGACAGTTTAAATTTACAAAAGATACCTGCTTTTGCAGAAGAAAGATTAATGAAAGAATTATTAGAGAAAGATATCATAAGCACTGATACTATTACTAATTTTAGACCGAATATTTCTTTTAGAGGTAAAGAAGTTGTATATCTAAGTCCTTCATACAATATAGAATTAACAACGTGTTTAGGTACTCGTATTAAGAAGAATAAAGAAGCTCTTAATTATTTATATTATTTGTCGGACAAAGAGGTAGCTAAAAGACAATGTTTTCTTGAAAAAAAGATAAAAATATGGAGAGGGCACTGGGGAGCATATTGGCAACTTTTGACATACCCACAAGTGTATACTATAGTCTTTGATAAAGAAATGAACTATGCTAAATTATTCTTTAGGCTTGCTTATCAAGGAGGAGAGGCTTATCTGAAAAAAGAGAATGGTAGATGGAATCTAATATCTTCTAAATTAACATGGATAGAATAATAATAGCGATAGATACTTTCTATTGTATAAAAATATAGATAATATTGAAAACCAATATAATCTAGAAAATAATATGATTAATGACTACTTTCCTATATCAAAATATACCTTGACCTCTTTTTTATTTAATCTTTTCATTAGCCAATTCTTTATCTTTTCCTGTTCATTTTTCGAAAGAGTGTTCTTCGATGTAATCATAAATATACCTGTTTTCTCGCGAGATAAAGTATCGCTTTGTTGATAAATATACGCATCAGAATATGAACAACTCTGTATCTGGGGATATAGAGGAGCCAATTCAGACAATAATTGCTTCCCTATAAAATATTGATTCTGTACACTATCTATTTTCTGTCTATAACCTGTAACTTCCAAATTAAGAAGGGCTATTTGCTGTCTTAACCTTTCTTCTTCCGATTGTGCTTTCAAGCGATCTTTAGCCATGTCGTTGTCTATAGCCAGTCCTTGCTCAATTGTTATTTTAGCATCAATTAAAGAGAATAAATTTGCCTGATCAATAATAGCTTTTTTATCGTCTTCCGTCAATGATGATCCGCCGTATACTAAATTTATTTCTTTTTTATTGGCACTAATCTCATTGTTGAGCAGGTAATTTCCTTTATATATTCCAACGTAACGTGTATATTTTTCTGCATTTGCCCTGAACTTCTCATTCTGAGACATGCGATAGCCTAAATAGATGCTCGGTAATATGATTATGATTAGAATGATAGATAATGCTTGATTGATACGCTTCTTTCTTGTTTCACTAATACTGATATCTCTGATTGGAAATTTCAGCATTTGAGAGATCAAAACCGAAGCATATGCAATACAAACTGTATTGATGGTAAATAAATAAAATGCACCATAGAAGAAAGAAAACTGAAAAGTAGCTAAGCCATATCCTGCTGTGCAGAGGGGTGGCATTAAGGCTGTTGCAATAGCTACGCCGGGGATGACATTTCCTTTTTGCTTACTGCTGATTGCTATTATACCTGCAAATCCACCAAATAGAGCAATCAATACATCGTAAATAGTCGGGCTGGTACGGGCTAGCAATTCGGAGTGGGCTGTATGAACAGGTGTAATCGTAAAATATATAGTTGATGCTATGATACTCGCTAATACTGCAAATCCAAAGTTTTTTAAAGATTGGCGAAGCAGACCAAAGTCGTGAATCGCAATGCTATAGCCCATTCCGTTAATCGGTCCCATCAATGGAGAGATAAGCATGGCTCCTATTATTACTGCCGTTGAATTGGTATTAAGCCCCACTGATGCTATAATAATAGCACAAACTAATATCCAAATGTTGGTTCCCTTGAAAGAAATTCCTTGTGTTATGGAATTGTGGATTTCTTCAAAATCTTCTGTTTGCTTTTGTAAGCTGACATAGGTCAGTATCTTTCTAATTGAATTGTACATAATGCATATTATTAGATTTTACATCTTATCACCCAATTTTATTTTTACCGAAAAGATACTTCTTTTTTGATTAATTATATATTTTTTAACCCTAATTTTTTATTCCGGTTTTATATTCTTTATTTATTACAAAGAATTAAATATTAGTCCCGATGACATTTTTCTTTTGAGAGAAATTGCCATCGGGACAATAGAACTTTAAGATCGAGGATATTATAAATCTATTTCTTTTTTATCATTTAAGACATGCTTTCCATAACGATATTGGTACAATCCCACTTCTATTTTTGTTTTGTCAGATTTCACAGGAGCAATCAATATAAAGTTCATCTTTTTCGTATCTTGGTCAATCACTTCGTTTTTGTCTCGGGTCTTTTGGTCTTCCCATGTTCCCGAATTTGCATATATACAAGGTTGCTTGTCGAGATTAGTATAAGACTTTATCATCGGTATATGAGTGTGTCCAAAGATGACAATACGAACGTTAGATAGAGCATTGCTAAAATACTGTACATCTGCTTGCTTGTCGATAAATTCTGTTCTCAGACTACCTACTATTGCTTCGTCGATATTTGTCATAACAATAGCATTGTTGTATCTCAACCGACGATTCCAATTGGCCTGTGTAAACAAATTATTGTATAGTTTCATTTGGATACTTCCATCAGTTGAGCTGTTATATGGCAGAATGTCGTTTATCGAATAAGCCTTTGTGTAGTTCCCTACATTTGTTGTGATAATAGGGTCACTGAAATTGTCCTTCACATAAATAAGCCCTTCCATTACTTCCTTCCACAGGTTATAATAAATGAATTTACTTTCTTGTTCGGCATTACCTGGGTTATTTTGTACTACTTCAGGAACTTTGGTTGCTGCTTCAGGAGTAGTGGGATCGGTAAACGAGTTGGCTGCAATACGAGCAAAGAAATAACCCGGAGGTAAAGTTGCACCCGGAGCTTCGCTCTCATTAGCATTTGGTGTTATCGCATTAAAGAAATCGTACCGATGGCTGTGCTCTATCGCTATCTGAGGATAACCTTCGGGATGATAAGTCCCTATTCCATATTTAGCTCCTGCATCGCGAGCTTGGTTCACTCCCGGCATTGCAATATCGATATTCTCGGCTGTGAATCCCATGTCGTGATTACCCGGAATATAGGTGAGTTTTATCTTACCATCTTTAATTATTCCGTTCAAAATATCAAAAACATTCTTATTTGCTGCTACAGACTTTCTTATAAAGTCGGCCTGCGAACCACCACCATAAGGATTTACACGTGTAGGAATATACCATTCGTCCAGTATATCGCCATTAAGAACAAGTTCTTTGATAGTCGTTGACGACCTTACTTCAGTTAAGAATTCTTCTAAACGTTTGAGGTGTTTCACATTTTCTGAGTAAGACAAATCATTTCCTAGATGCAAGTCGCTAATAACGACAATCTTGTTTCGTCCGTTGATATTCCCGTTGCTGATACTGTCAAATGGATTTGAGGTAATCTCTTCGTCAGTATTATTGCATGAAACCAAACTAAAGGGAAAGGTTGCAGCAATAAGTAAAAGTAAATAATAAATTTTTTTCATCGTATAATAAGTATTAGTGATAAATTTTTTAAGCAGTTTAATTCATTCGGGTGTTTTCTAATATCGATTCTCTCTAATTTAAGTATTGCTGGTATACCGAATATATGCTATTATTGCCAGGGAGTAGCAACACACAATTGGATATACAAATCTATGCAATATCAGAACTTGCGATGTTTCATATTTACAAAACCGCTGTCTTATATTTACAAATGTTATAGTTTAATTTTGTTGATTGGCAATATGAAAATTCCTTAAAGAGCTCTGTATTTAGACAATATTAAATTTATATGTCTTACAGGAAGCTATTTTATAAAAATTACAGTTAAAGATATATCCGATAACATATTTTGTGTTTTTAACGAAATTTCCCTTTCAATATCCTATAATTATTGCCTTTGTGGGCATGAAAAGTTAAAATTAAAACTTACTTTTGCAGAAGAAAGGTCCAAAAAGTATTTTGAAGACGAGACTATTTAATTTACCAGACCTGTAATATTTCAAATTTGCTTACATTATTAGGATTTCTTTTTTACAGTTAAAGTGAAAAACAAGTAAATGAATGTAACTTCATTCATATCATTCTCTTATTACATTTAATTATTACGCATAATGCAATATCTATATATAGCTACAGTCTTTGCTGGTGCGCTTGTATGTTTGCTTGCCTCGCTATTGTTAGTTGTTCGCCGTAAGACCGGAGAACGTTCTCGTGTAATTCTTGCGGTCATAGTCTTTTTCTCTGTTTTTAATTATATTCCACGTTTTATTGCGCTTTGCAACGGGGTAGTTCCCGATTTCGTAGTTTCTGCAAAATTATTGTTGGTGGCAAACTTTATGGTTGTATCTTACATTATGTATCCTATAGAGGTGATTGCTCCCGGCTGTTTAAATTTTTGGCGGATAATAAAGCTATATTCTCTTTGGCTGTTTTTGCTGGGTGTTTATCTTGTTACCTCCCGCACCGGTATGCACTATACTCCATATAATACGCTTCTGGAAATGTTGCCCGATGCTCACCGATTTGAGGTCTGGTTTCGTCTTTTACTTGCATTGTTGATATTTCT
Organism: Dysgonomonas sp. UBA7630; assembly: GCF_002483985.1. Classification (NCBI taxonomy): domain Bacteria; kingdom Pseudomonadati; phylum Bacteroidota; class Bacteroidia; order Bacteroidales; family Dysgonomonadaceae; genus Dysgonomonas; species Dysgonomonas sp. UBA7630. Next base: position 164,862 of record NZ_DLIY01000023.1, on the reverse strand, counting down.
CCCGGGACTGTTTGTCTTTTTTGTTCATCGTACAAGACGCTACAATAACACCGATTATATTTGGTTGAAGAAATACTCGATTACACTTTTTATAAATATTCTGGCATATGTTCTGATCTTGATGTTTAATCACCCTATAATGAATATTTCGTACTATTATATTAGTGTCGGGTGTAGTCTCTATATTGTTTACATGGAGCTGTTCGATCGTCTGATCGGAAAATCAGTTCTTGAGAAAAATACTGAAGAAAAAGGTGTACATCCTGAAGAAGCTACAGTAGAAGATGTGCAGTCATCCTCATGTCCTGAGCAAAAAAATACGATCTTGATTGATAGATTAGATGCATATATGAAGAATAAATATGCATGGCGAGATCCTTATTTATCTCTTAATATGTTAGCCTCAGAACTTTTTACGAATCGTACAACTCTGGCGCAAGTTATGCGCGAAAATGGCTACGAAAGCTATACACACTATATTAATAAACTGCGCATTGAGGATTTCTTGCAACAAATAGAATCAGGGCAATATGTTAATTATCAAGAAGCTTTCTTTTTTGTCGGATTTCGTTCGCGTAGCACCGCTTTACGTAATTTCAGACAACTAACAGGAATGATTCCTTCCGAGTATTTTCAAAAGAAAAATATTCAGATAAACGAAGGTAATGTGATCCATCATTACTGATTTTCACGTGTTAAAAATATAAGGAAGTGTTTTTCAATTAAATGAATAACACTTCCTTATATTTTTTTATAATAAATTTATTCTATTACAAGCTCTCAAGCATTCTTTTTATAACGGTCTGTGCTGATATCTCACGGTTCGCCGCCTCTTGAATAACAATAGACTGAGGGCTTTCTATAACATCGTCACTTACAATCATATTACGGCGTACAGGTAGGCAATGCATAAAATAAGCATTGTTAGTAAGTGCCATTTTCTCACTGGTTACTGTCCACGACATATCTTTGCTTAGTATCTTTCCATAATTCGGATCGGTATACGCAGCCCAGTTTTTAGCATATACAAAGTCAGCTCCGGCCAGCGCCTTATCCTGATCGTATTCAACTTTAGCACCACGTACAAATTTAGAGTCTAACTCATAGCCTTCAGGGTGAGTGATAACAAAATCAACATCTGCCTCGTTCATGAAATCGGCGAAAGAGTTAGGGACAGCCTGTGGCAATGCCTTGGGGTGTGGAGCCCATGTTAAAACGACTTTTGGACGAGCTGTTTTCTTATATTCTTCGATTGTAATTAGGTCGGCAAATGCTTGTAGTGGATGACCTGTAGCAGCTTCCATACTGAAGACAGGTTTTCCCGAATATTTTATAAACTGATTGAGAATCTTTTCTTGATAATCATCTTCTTTATTCTCGAACTGCGCAAAAGCACGCACACCAATGATATCACAATAACTGCCCATTACAGGAATTGCCTCTAATATATGCTCCGATTTGTCACCATCCATAATCACGCCTCGTTCTGTTTCCAGCTTCCACGCTCCTTGATTAATATCAAGTACCATCGTGTTCATACCCAGATTCATTCCGGCTTTTTGTGTACTTAGGCGGGTGCGTAAGCTTGAGTTGAAGAAAACCATTAGCAGGGTTTTGTTTTCTCCAAGCTTCTTATAAGCAAAACGATTTTTCTTTATTTCCAGAGCTTCCTTTATTGCAGCATTTAGGTTGCCCAAATCTTTTACATTGGTATAAGTTTTCATTATGTTGTTTGTTATTGTATTCAAATTAAAGGTACAAAGTTAAATCTTATTCTTTGGATATATCTCTTTTTTCTCTTTTTCTGTCGTATACCTTTTTGCTCTTATGCACATTTGCTGTACGTCGCCACCCCGGCGATTGAGATAATTCATCTTCCCGGTCTGCTTTTTTTACAGCTTTTATATAATCCTTTATAGATATTTTACCTGCTGTTTTCTTCTTTTTCTTCATGACAAGAATTTAACTGTTATAGAAATATTTTTATCCGCTTGTTTATGTATATGATAAAAACGGATAAAATAATTGATAAAAATAGAATAACTCCGAAACGGATGATTGTATAAGGCATGCTTATATCCCATAGCTTAATAATGACAAAGTAATGAATAAAATATATTGCAGAGCCTAATGAACCTAAATAAGTAAGATATGTATTAGGCATTCTATAGCTCGAATGCTTAAATACATATATTATTAAAGCAGGACAACAAACAATGAGCGACAGGTAGGTATCTCGTACAAGACACATATCTCTGGCACATGAAGATTCAATACATAATGTGATAAGGCTTAATACAATGAGAGCCACCAAGGTGGTATCTCTTGATTTAAAAATTAAGTTTTGTGTATGAATATAATAACCTAAAAAAATAAAAGGAAATCCAACAAAAAAGCCATTTCTTACGATGTGTATATTTCCCTCTCTCAATGGTTCGCAGAAGACACCAATTGAGAAAATGAGAATCGCCAAGACTAGAAGAACAGTATCATTCTTTATAAATTTCTTTGCGATATATAGTAAGAGAGTTCCATAGACCAGAGCGATTACATACCATAAATGTAATATGCCTAAAGTGATATATTCGAGGAAGAGCGAGGCTGTAATGGGTGGCTGATCTATATTCAATAGTATGTAAAAAGCCGACCATACGGCATATATTATCAATAGATGTCGGATATACTTTTTTAAGGCTTTCGAATTATCAATTTTTTTTGCAAGGTAATATCCGTTTATAACAAAGAAACAAGGTACTGCAATCCGTGCGATACCTTGCGATATTAGCCAGTTGAGCAAAGGGTATGTAGCTGATAATGGGCCTATGTGTATTGTTATTACCAATATACTTAGAAATACCTTGAAATAATCGAGTGTAAAGTTTCTTTCCATTATCGGTACTAAATCAAAGCCTAATATCTCTTATGACCTGGTTTGTCCATTACCATCTATCAGCCATTTATAGGTGCATAACTCCTCTAATGCCATAGGCCCTCGGGCATGCATCTTTTGAGTACTGATACCTATTTCTGCTCCCAGTCCGAATTGTGCTCCATCGGTAAATGCCGTAGATGCATTGGAATAGACACAAGCTGCATCTACCATTTTTTCAAAAAGCTTGATAGCTTCAGCATCCTCACTGATGATGGCTTCACTGTGTTTCGAGCTATATTTGGATATATGGTTGATTGCTTCTTCTATATCTGTTACTGTTTTGATAGACATCTTATAGTCGAGAAACTCTGTGCCGAAACTTTTTTCGTCAGCCTTCTTTAATTGGTCGTACGAGTAGTATGAGAACAGTGCTTCGTATGCATGTTTATCTGCATAGATAATAACGTCTTTCTTGTCAAGGTCTTCGCACAGATAGTGTAAGTCATCGAGTCTTTCTCTATCTATAACAAGGCAATCGAGGGAATTGCAGACACTCACTTTTCTGATTTTAGCATTGGTAATAATATCCTTTCCTTTCCTGACATCCCCATCTTTATGGAAATATGTGTGACAAACACCTGCACCTGTTTCTATCACAGGAATTCGAGAATTCTCACGAACATAGTTTATCAGCTCTTGCCCGCCACGAGGTATAATAAGGTCTACATAGTTGCGGGCATTCATTAATGCTTCTGTTGCAGTCCTGTCGTTAGGCAATAGTGTACAGACATTCGGATTGATTCCATTTGCGTCCAATACGTTTCTTATCAAATCAATTATGGCTTCATTCGAAAAACGAGCGTCAGAGCCGCCTTTTAGTATGCAGGCATTTCCAGATTTGAGACAAAGCGAGAATACGTCGAAACTGACATTCGGACGTGCCTCGTATATGATACCTATCACTCCGAAAGGCACAGTCACCTTTGATAGGTTCAGTCCGTTGGGCAGTGTTTTCTGCATTAGGGCTTTTCCTACAGGGGAGGGGAGTGATGCTACATTGCGGATATCTTTCACAATATCCATTATCCGTTGCTCATCGAGTAGCAAGCGGTCGTATTTTGGATTACTTGTATTCATTCTTTGCAAATCTTTCTGATTCTCTGCAAGAATGTAATACATCTTCGATTCGGTTTCTTTTGCAATAGCTTCCAGTATTGCGTTTATTTCTTTTTCTTCCAATAAGTTAAGACTCTTACTAGCCTCTGCAACTAACTGGAACGTATTCTGGTGATAATCGTCCATTTTTATTTTTCAATATATAAATAGTCGTAATGAATTATTGCCTTTTTATTATTTTTCCCTATTACTTCTTTGGCTTTTTCGCTGCTATATGCAGTTTTTCCAATGCCAATCAATTTCCCTTTTTCATCCATGATGCGCACTACATCGTCAGCCTCGAAGTTACCAATAATTTTGGTTACACCAACAGGAAGTAGGCTGACAGCCTTGTCTCCCAAGAGTACCTCTTTAGCATTTGGGTTGACGTATATTTCTCCTTTGGTAAACCCTTCGGAGTGAGCAATCCATTTTTTTATACTTGTTGTTTTCTTTGTAGAGGGGATAAAGTGCGTGGAAATCACATCTTTCCCTTTTATAAGGTCTACAAGTATATTGTCTCTACGCCCGTTGGCTATTATTACTTCAATTCCCTCTTCTGCAGCTTTGCGTGCAATATTATACTTGGTAGTCATTCCACCACGTCCGGTAGATGATTTGGAAGACTGTATACAGTCTTCTATATTGTCTTTTGTAATATCTATCTTCTTAAATATCTCCGATTTAGGATCGGACGGATTGCCATTATATATACCGTCGATATTGCTCAGTATGATTAGTTTTTCGCAGCCCATCATTGTGGCTACCAGTCCCGACATCTCATCATTGTCTGTAAACATAAGTCCGGTAACAGAAATGGCATCGTTCTCGTTGACTATCGGTATGACTTTATTTTCCAACATCACAGACATGCAATTTCGTTGATTAAGATAATGTCGTCTGGTTGAAAAATCTTCTTTCGTCGCTAATATCTGTCCGCAGGTAATATTCTGTTGATGAAACAAGTCTGAGTAACGGTTTATCAACCTTACCTGTCCGATGGAGGAATATAGTTGACGGGCAGAAATCATATCTAACTTAGACTTGACTTTAATCTCTGATTTACCTGATGCTACAGCACCCGATGATACAAGAATAACCTCGACACCACTTTTGTGCAGCTCTGCAATCTGGTCTACCAGTGCAGACATACGTGTGACATCTAATGTCCCGTCTTTTCGGGTTAATATCTGACTTCCTATTTTTACAGTAATACGCTCTTTCATTAGAAGAATATCAAAAAAAACAAAGTTAAAATTTTATTTCAGGTAAAATGATAGATAAAATAGAAAATAGGCGTTAAATTGCTTGCTATCTTTTCTTTTTGTGCTTGTAGTGCCTTAAAATGATTTTGAGTGTTTCTCTAAATGGTTTATATATAGGTAGTTATTTATAAAAGGTGACAAAAGTAACAGTTTTTGACGTTGTTTCTGATGTCACTTTTCTACTACAGCTTTGTACAGCAGACTTTATACTATATATGATAAAATTTATTGAAAAATTGTATGCTTATACCAACCCTTCGGGCAGATTTAGATATAATATTCTTTTTTTAGCATCAATTTTTTCGACAAAGTCCTCTGTTGCAGGTATTATGAGATCTTCATCGTCGTTCTTCACGAGGAATAGTGTGTTAATCGTTTTGTCGTCTATTTCTTCAATCGTTCCTAAATTGCCGGCAATTTTGTCTACTACCGAAAATCCAATAAAGAAGTTCCACGAATAGTCTATATCATCATCCGATTCTTCTTCAAAGTATTTACGAGGAAAAAATACTTCCAGTCCCGACATTTGCATTACCTTTTCTTCACTGTCGACACCCTCAAATGTTATTAAAGCCGTTTCGCTTCCTTTGAACCGATATTCGTCTACAAAAAAAGGTACAAAGATGCCATCTATGCGGCATATCAAGTATGGGCAATCGACCCGGTCGAATATATCGTTCTCAAAAGCAAAACTTATCTCACCTTTTATTCCATGAGGTTTGATAAGTTTCCCTATTTTAAATACTTCGCTATCTTTTATCATAGCTCAGGCTTGTTTATTTTTTCTTTTGTTGGTTGCTTTTTTTTCCACCACCATTGTTGTTGGGCGTATTTCTCTGACCGAGATCCTTCATTTCAGGAAGTTTGATGTTTGAGTTCCTGATATCGATCTTATGACCCGATAAATCATAAAGGTCAAGGAATATTTTGTGATCTTCAACATCTTTGTTCCACTGTATATATGATTTTTTCATATGAGTGGCAACCAGCAAAATGAATTGTTCTTTTTCTTTGGGATCTTCTATCGATACAGCCATCTTAGCCATCTTTTCCAATGTTTTACCATAATGGCGGTATTGCATGTCGGGACGACTATATTCTATTTTTCCGGGCTTGGTGTTCAAGTCTTCTTTCTTAACTACCTCGTAAGGATAATCTATATCCAGCTTAAAGTCGGACATAATAGCCAAGTGATCCCATAAGATGTGCTTGAAATCGTTTACATCACGAAGGTGTGGAAACATATTTCCCATAATGTTTATTATAGTATCTGCACAGCGTTTGCGTTCGTTTCGGTCAGGTATTGCAAGACAATAGTCGACCATATTTTGTATATTCCTTCCATATTCAGGAAGAGTAAGTTTTTTTAACTGAGTGTTATACTCCATTTGTAAATGTAATATATGTATAAATAAAAAGGTAAGTAATTAGATATCCACAAAGGTACGAAATAATTACTTACCTCTATAAATTAATTTTCTTACTTCGCCGTTTCTGCTATTTTTTCGGGAGCAGACAATGTCTTTTTGTACAATTCTGTATTCCCGAGAACTTCTATTGCTTTATCTACGTCAGCATCATGTTTAAGAGAATAAAGTTTCTCCCCACGCTGATAATAATAACGTTTAACAATGGCTGAGTTTATCTGTTTCATTATATCTTCTTTGAAAGTTTCCAAGTCCCGATCAAGGTTCGGGATAAGTTTTGCTTCCAAAGCCTTAAACTCATCATTGGCATATTTCATATAGCCTTCAAACTCCATTACCTCTTTTAGTGAAGCCATTGATTTTTCGCTCATGCGATCGTATTGAAAATCTTTGGATTTAACGAACTTCTTAAAGTCCTCATAGTCTTCGTTAGATATAGAAAACTTTTCAGGCGATTCGATCGATTTATGTCTTACTACCCAATCTGTAACCCAATCGAAAACGATATATTGATTTTCGAGGTAATAGGTGATATTTGGGGTTTTAGGTTCATTCATTACAATATCGGGAGTAACACCTCCGCCGTCTCTTACCTGACGTCCTGCTTGGGTGTAAAATACAGTGGTGAGACTATCTGGTATACGTCCCACACTACCATCAGCATTTCTGTGGGAATAATCTATTGCTTGTACACATCTGCCACTGGGGATGTAGTACTTAGACGAAGTTACTTTTATTCCGCCTCCATAAGGAACTTCACGTGTTACTTGTACCAATCCTTTTCCGAATGTGCGTTCGCCAAGAAGTACAGCCCTATCCATATCCTGTAATGATCCGGCTACAATTTCGGCAGCAGAAGCAGAGCCTCTATTCGTTAAAACGATAATAGGTATTTCTGTATCTATTGGTTCCAATGTCGTGCGGTATGTCCTATCAGTCTGTTTTAGTTTTCCTTTGGTAGACAGCACAACTTTTCCTTTCGGCACAAACATATTTACAATCTGAACCGCTTCTTCCATGATTCCTCCACCATTTTGGCGTACATCGAATATAAGGGATTTAGCGCCTTGTTTCTTTACCTCTAGGAATGCATTTTTTACTTCAGCAGCACTTTTGTCGGTAAAGGTGCTAAAACTTATATATCCTATAGTAGGAGTTACCATACCATAGTATGTAATAGGATCCATAAGAACTTTCTCGCGTACAACCTTGAGCGTTAAAGGTTTTTTCTCGCCTTTGCGTTCTACCTTTACTTCTATTGTTGTTCCCGGTTGCCCTTTTAGGTTATTGCTTACAAAACTGCTCAATGTGCGCCCAAATACCTCTCCGGGTACAGAGTCGCAGGTAGTCATATCTTTTCCGTCTATCTCCAAGATTACGTCCCCCGCTTTCAATCCGGCTTTTGCGGCGGGCTTGTCTCCGTATGGTTCTATAATAGTAACTCGTCCATCCTTGAAAGATACGATGGCTCCAACTCCGGCATATTCACCTGTTATTTGCGTGCTAAACTCTTTCATGTCATCCTCATTGTAGTATTCTGTATAAGGATCAAGTGTGCCTAGCATATTGTCTATACCTGTGCGTATTGTTTTATTTATGTCGAGGCTATCGACATAGAACATATCCATCTCGCGGACTACACTGTTGAATATTTCGATGTTCTTATTTATATCAAAATAGCGTTGTTGCTCTTGGTTCTTTCCCTGATTACTTTGTGCATGGGCAAAAGTAGCCCCCAAAAGTACTGAGAATGTGAAAAATGCAATTAAACGGTTTCTCATTAGACTGTAATTATATAAAATGTTTTGTATTCCATTATTTTACGCAAAGGAAATACTTTTTTTATAAATAAATAAAATTACGATGGTTATATATCTCTTATTTTTAACAAAAAACGTAAAAGTGTAGAAATTTCGGGATAGTGAACTAAATAAATAAACAGATCGTTATATTTCTTTTTGTTTACTTGCTTATTAAAGTAAAATTCAGCGCCTGAGATTTTTCTTTCAATACTTTCACAAGCTCTAGAATGAAAAAGGAGGGACAAACATTGAAGACAAATACAAATGTGAATAGTTTATTACATCTCCGTATATCATCAGGCACTGAATTTAATCTTTATTTTTATTTAATGTGAGTATATTTTTAGTATTACCAATAATTTCTTAGCACAATCCTTCCGGGCAGAATGTTCGTTTTCGTTTTTTTATAATTCATACGTGCAATATAATGACTCTGGGCTACAGAGCTATAGACATCATTAGTTTACGTAACTCCTCATTCCGGGCTTTTCGGATGAATACAACTAAAATTTCATGTTTTACGTGAATATATGACAATATGATACAAAATGCTATATTTCTTATTCTAATAAAATGACGTGTTTTATAGCAATGTAATTGATTATTGCTGTAGTTTTTAAAGTTGTATCGTTTGTTGCTACAAATATATTATTTATAATTCATATTGCAATTTTTTATTTGATTTTGCCCTGTTTTATTCTTTTTATTTAATGTAATGGTTTGTTTATTATATGGTTGTGTTGTTGTTAATCTTTATTAACGATAAAATTTGAGATGTTAAACCGTTGGCAAACTCATTCCTGTGATCTTTCTGTACAAGTCGAGCGCATATACGTCTGTCATACCCGATACAAAGTCTAAAACGGCAAGAATTCGTTGATATAATGTTGGTGCGTCTTTTTCATATTGTTCCGGTATACGGCTAAGAATCAATTTTGAATATTTTGCATTCGGTTCTTCCACAGCCGATATAAATGTGTCGAGCAGGAATCCAATGATACGATGTCCGGCCAGCTCTATGTCTACTACATCTTTTGTTTTATATATCTTTTTATAGCTAACGTCTGTAGCTATTTGGTAAGCATTGTTCGGCAATGGAGAAATACATTTTATTAATGGTTTTTCAAACCTGCCATCCAGAATACTCTGTTCGTTTTCCAGAAACACATTCGAGCATTCATCTACAAGTAAACCGATAACGCTTGAACGAAGATATGCAATTTGCTCATTAATATCGCTGACTACGTGCAGCGTTTTCTGCATTTTCTTTTGCTTTTCTTCCGGAAAGAAATTCAAGAAGAGTTCTATTGTTTGCTCAGTTGTTAATAATCCTAATTTGTGAGCATCTTCTAAATCCATTATTTTATAACAAATATCATCGGCAGCCTCTACGAGATATACTAAGGGATGTCTCGCGTATTTTAACGGATCTTCTTGAATGCAGTGCATGCCCAATTCGTTTGCTATTCTTTTGAAATCTTTTTCTTCCGCTTCAAAAAAACCGAATTTGCCGGCTCCGTTTGCAGCGATGGAAGAGTAGGGGTACTTAACGATTGAAGCTAGCATAGAGTAGGTCATAACAAAACCGCCTCTTCGTCTGCCATTAAACTGATGTATAAGCAGACGTATTGAGTTCGCATTGCCTTCAAAGTTTATAAAATCTTCCCAACGTCCACCTTCTTTTATTATTTTCTCTTTTAGCCGCATGCCTTTGTCTTCAGAAAAATAGCTCGTGATGGCTGTTTCACCTGAATGTCCAAAAGGTGGATTACCCAGATCGTGAGCAAGGCAACCGGCAGCAATGATAGAGTTTATTTCTTCGAAATCGGCCGGCGAATTTGGATACTTTTTTCTCAGTTCTTTACCGACAATGACACCTAAAGAGCGCCCTACACAAGAAACCTCGATGCTATGGGTGAGCCTGTTATGCACAAATATACTACCCGGAAGAGGAAAGACCTGTGTTTTGTTTTGTAAACGACGGAAAGGTGCTGAAAAGATTAGTCTGTCATAATCTCTTTGAAAATCAGTTCTATCATGATGTTTGTCATCATGGTATTCTTCCATCCCGAATCGTTTTGCCGAAAGCAGTTGTTGCCAGTTCATACTTTAATTAGTTTGAGAATCAAAGATAAAGTTTTTTCAGTTATTTTAATGTACGAACATAAGTTATAATACTTCTTAAGTCTTAGGATTGTTTTGTTCTGGTTTTAGAAAAAAAAGGTATATTTGAAGTTAAATTCAACCATTTCAGAGGGCTCTTTTAATTAGGCACTTTATCTTAGCTTTAATAATGAAAACAAATCCGGATAAAATAAAACAAAGAGTACAAACTCTTGTTGTTGCTTGTGGTATTGTTCTGATGATAGGCAAATTTACAGCCTACGTTTTGACTAATTCTGTTGGTATTCTTACCGATGCAATGGAAAGTATTGTAAATATAGTTGCCGGTTTTATCAGCCTGTATGCCATACATAAAGCAGCCAAGCCCAAAGATCAGGATCATCCGTTCGGGCATGGTAAGATAGAACTAATATCTGCTTCGATAGAAGGAATATTAATCATTTTGGCAGGAGGGTTGATTATCTATGAAGGTATTGCAAGATTGTTTACCCCATCTGTAATAGAAAAGCTGGATATTGGTATTGTCGTTATTGCTGCTGCGGGTATTGTAAATTATATACTTGGTTATTATAGTATTCATCAGGGGAAAAAATATGATTCTATAGCACTTGTTGCAGGAGGGAAGCATCTCCAATCGGATACATATTCTACGATTGGGCTTGTTGCAGGTTTGTTGATCCTCTATTTCACCGGCTTGGTATGGATTGATAGTGCTCTTGCAATTATTTTTGGTGGAATAATTGTTTTTACAGGAATAGGTATTTTGCGTAAAACGATACAAAATCTGATTGATACGGCAGATATTGTTGCATTGGAGAAAATAACCAAATCGATAAATGAAAATAGAAAGGATGATTGGATTGATATTCACAATCTGAAGGTGTTAAAATCAGGAAGCGATTTTTTTATAGATTGTGATCTCACTCTGCCGTGGTATTATAATATAGATCAGGGACACTCTTCTTGCGAAGAATTAAGATTGAGTCTTATCGAGTTATTCCCTCAGCATACGTTGATATCTATACACTCCGATTCGTGCTTGGAGAAATATTGCTCAGTTTGCCGAGTTAAAGACTGTCCATATAGAAAAGAAGCTTTTAAAGAAATAACACCTTTTACAAAAGAGGCATTGACAACTGCCGAAGAAAGTTAATGGATCATAAATTTATTTTTATTTGTCGCTTTTTATCTGTTGATTATTAGTCTCTTGCGTGTTTAGTATTCTACTCTTTTTATTTACTCCTTAGCTGATAGTTACTAAAAAAACTAACTTTGCATTCGTTTTTACAAAGTAACTCTTCGCCGATGAAAATCGATAAGACCTATACCGTATCCTTAGTTGTTGCCATTGCTTTTTTTATGCAGGGGCTTGATACCACTGCCGTAAATACAGCCATTCCCGCTATGGCTCGGTCTTTCAATACAGATGTTGTACATCTCAGTGCGGGTATTACTTCCTATCTGATTGCATTAGCTATCTTTATTCCTGTAAGTGGTTGGATTGCCGATAGGTATGGCACACGTAGAGTTTTTTGTACATCCATCGTTTTATTTATCACTGCTTCAGCTTTATGTGGTATGTCTCAGACATTGACACAGTTCGTTATATTCAGAATATTTCAAGGTATGGCAGGTGCAATGATGACTCCCGTGGGAAGGCTTGCTGTACTTAAATCGGTAACGAAAGACAAACTGGTAACAGCAATGGCATACATTGTATGGCCTGCGCTTGTCGCGCCTATTTTAGGGCCGGTAGTAGGAGGGTATCTTACTACTTATTGGACTTGGCATTGGATCTTTTATCTAAATATTCCTATTAGCATAATATGTGTGATTCTTGCTTGGCGTTTTATTCCAGAAGAAGAAAAAAGCAACTCTCCTAAGAAACGGTTCGATTTAGTTGGCTTTGTGCTCAGTGGTTCAGCCTTAGTTGGGTTTATGTATGGGGTGGAACTACTTAGCCGCAGGGAAGTGCCGTACTATGTATCTGTACTACTTGTACTGGTTAGTATCTGTTTGCTCCTGTTTAATGTTCGCTATTCGAAACATATATCAAATCCTCTGATAGACTATTCTGTTATACGAATCCCTACCTATAAGGTAACTATATTTACAGGTTCTATTTCTCGTATGGTGATAGGGGTGGCGCCTTATCTTATACCATTGATGTTTCAGGAAGGGTTTGGGTTAAATCCATTCGAATCAGGATCATTGTTTCTGGCTACCATGGCAGGCAATCTGGCAATGAAACCCGCAACTATATGGGTGATGCGTCATTATAATTTCCGTACAGTACTAGTCGTCAATGGTTTTCTAGTCGCTTTATTTTCTTTTTTCACAGCATTGTTGTTGCCAACTACCCCTGTCGTATTGATTGTTGTTGTAATGTTCCTTTCGGGTATGTTTCGTTCCATGCAGTTTAGTGCTATTACAACTTTGGCCTTTGCCGAAATACCACAGCAGCAGATGACTGCGGCTAACACATTATACAGTACCGTGCAACAAATGTCTACAGGAATGGGGATTGCAATGGGAGCAGTATTCCTGAGATTCTCTAATATGATAAACGGATATTCAGAACATTATACTGTTGCAGATTTTCGTTTGGCTTTCATCTTTGTGGCAATACTCGGTATTGTTTCTCTATACGGTTTCACAAAATTAACTCCCGATGCCGGAGATGCTGTTCGTGTGAAAAAAAGATACCGGAACGTAGGTTAAAAATATTTTCATGCAGCTTTTTATTATTTCCAATCGTCTATTATATAGATGTCAATAGCTTTTTATTGTTGTTTAGCGGTAATTGATTTAAAATAAACATTGAAAATGTAACTGAGTAACAAAAGCGCAAGTATCACTATTTGTGCTTTTCTTTATGCTCTAAATATTTTATCTTTGTGCTTCAATTAGAATAAATCATGCAAAAAGATATAGACTTACGCATTACGCCAGAGCAGGCGTCAGATATCGAGAAAGTCAGACGCATCTATTCATCCCAGACAAGTATTCCATTAAGAGATATAAATTCGGTTCGTATTCTTCGCCGTTCTATTGATGCCCGCCAACGAAATATTTTCGTGAACCTCAAGGTAAGAGGCTACATTAATGAAGAACAAAATGATCCGGATTTCCAAACTACTTATTACCCCAATGTAAAACATTGCCCGCAGGCTATTGTTGTAGGAGCAGGGCCAGCAGGTCTGTTTGCGGCATTACGCCTTATAGAGCTGGGTGTTCGCCCCATACTCGTAGAGCGAGGTAAAAATGTTCGTGATCGTAAACGTGATACTGCTCTGATGAATCGTGAACATGTCGTGAATCCAGAGTCCAACTATTGTTTTGGTGAGGGGGGAGCAGGGGCTTATTCGGATGGAAAACTTTATACCCGAAGTAAGAAACGTGGTAATGTAGAAAAAATTCTAAATGTTTTTTGCCAGCATGGTGCTGATGCATCTGTGCTTGTTGATGCACATCCGCATATCGGTACAGATAAACTACCGGGTATAATAGAAAAAATGCGTGTGCAAATCATATTGTCAGGCGGAGAGGTTCACTTCCAAACACGCATGGATAAGCTGATTATAGAAGATGGTAGTGTAAAAGGAATAGAAACTAATACAGGAAAAATTTTTCATGGTCAGGTTATTTTAGCAACAGGACACTCAGCCCGAGATGTTTATTATATGCTATACGACCAGAAAATAAAAATAGAGGCCAAGGGATTAGCTGTTGGATTTAGAGTAGAACATCCCTCTCATCTGATCGATCAAATACAATATCATTGTGAAGAAGGACGAGGAGAATATTTGCCTGCAGCAGAATATAGTTTTGTTGTTCAGGCAGGAGGGCGAGGTGCATACTCATTCTGTATGTGTCCGGGAGGAACAATTGTGCCATCGGCAAGTGGCCCTAGACAGGTTGTAGTGAATGGTATGTCTCCATCTAACCGTGGCTCTCGTTGGTCTAACTCAGGTGTAGTGGTTGAGATTCATCCTGAAGATTTTCCTGAATATGAAAAATATAATGAATTGGCCTTGCTCAAGTTTGTAGAAGATCTGGAAGAATCGGCATGGGTACACGGAGGGAAGAGTCAAGTGGCTCCTGCACAACGATTGTATGATTTTGTAAACGGAAAGAAGAGCTCTACTTTGCCTGAAACATCATATGCTCCAGGAGTTGTGTCTTCTTCGATGCACGAATGGATGCCGAAATTTGTCGCATCTCGCTTGCAAGAAGCCTTCAAAAAAGTGGGGCAGAGCTATAAAGGATATTTGACAAATGATGCAATACTTCTGGCGGTAGAAAGCCGCACATCTTCTCCTGTACGTATTATCCGACACCGTGAAACGATGCAGC
This sequence comes from Dysgonomonas sp. UBA7630, assembly GCF_002483985.1. Classification (NCBI taxonomy): domain Bacteria; kingdom Pseudomonadati; phylum Bacteroidota; class Bacteroidia; order Bacteroidales; family Dysgonomonadaceae; genus Dysgonomonas; species Dysgonomonas sp. UBA7630. The sequence continues at coordinate 149,861 of NZ_DLIY01000023.1, read as the reverse complement.
ATATAGAAATAGAGGGGCTTTACCCATGTGGGGAAGGAGCCGGGTATGCCGGAGGCATTGTCTCTGCAGCAATGGATGGTGAACGATGTGCTGAAGCATTGGCAGAGAAGATGAAAAGCCTAAATTTATGATAAGTTTATTCAGTATGATATTCAAACATAGATGTTTCGGTAATAAAAGGATGATATGTCGTAAATAAATAAGGTCTATCATTTATAGTAAAAGTTGCCTCACGGTCATATGCTTTGCTGTCAGGATAATATGATGCTAAAACCCAATAATTATAAGATGAATCATACTTGTAGATGTTTCTTCCAAGTTGGATGTAGCCATTGCCTTTGTATGTAAAAGCATTCATGCAAGAATAGTATAGTCCAAAAGTATAAGGGTATGAAGCCATTTCGCTCCAAGTGTCAGATTGTATATTGTACTTCCATGTTTTACCATAAGTCGTCAGATATGCAGTGTTATCGGTAACAAATGTAGCTAAAAGGAATATATCTATATCAGAAGGAAAATTGTTTAACTTAGAATATTTTTCATTATCAAAGTCACATAACCATAATTCTTTTCTGTCTGTTATTATATATGTTTTATTATTTAGTTTAAAGGATTTTGCAGACTGGAACACAAAAGGAAGTTTGTTTTTTTTATTCCATGTCTTGTCGGATATTTTAAAATACCATAAGTCATCGTTTAATTCTAATAAATAGTTTAAACCTCCAACTTTATAGAACTTGTCGCCAGAAGGAATTAATAAGCTATTATAATAAAAATCTGGTTTATTGGATATAGGTTTTATTGTTGTCCATTTGTCAGCAACAGGATTGTATTCATGAAACTCCATTGATTCCACTTCCATTACATAACCTTTATTGTTATACGAAAATCCATCATATTTATAGTCCGATCCAAAATATTCCGAAGCATGACTTTTCCACGATGATTTAGTCAGTAATGTATTTTTATATTCGACAATTTTTTCTCCATTTTGTAATTTTATTGGTGATGATACTTCTGATAGTACATTGTCAGCAGGAGGAATCGCTACTGTAAAAGTCGTTTGCGCGTTAGCTCCAATATTTTTTTGCAATATTAGACCTAAATAACTACCAAAATATATCATCGTCTGATCTCCATTCTCTGTGAGGTTTTTTCCAGAAACTACAATATAACTACCAGCATGTCCTGTGAGTGGAGTAATCGACTCAATTTCGGGGCCAATAACCGTGAATGTAGTATTCGTTTCATTTTCTCCGGCAACAATCCGGATTACTGCATCACCAACAAAAGAAGAGGGAGGTATTGTAAAAGATATATAATTCTCTCCGGATTCACTGATGTTTACTTCTCTGTCATTAATATATATATGACGTTTATCTTTCTCTGATCCAAAATATTTACCGGATATTTTGACCTCTGTTCCATCAAAACCTCTATTGGGATTAATATTTTCTACAACAGGAGGTTCACTCCCTAAGGCTGTAAAGGTAACAGCTTTTCCTAAGATTAAATATTTTTCTGTTTTTATGTAGGCCTTGTAAGTGTAGGTTGTATTCTTTTTTAAATCAGTGTTTATTATTTTTTCGAAATCGTCTATTTCATTTGTTTCATAAATACTATATTTTATTTCTTTACTGTCATTTATAAATATAAATCCGTAGTCAATAATCTTGTCTCTTCCTTTTTGCGTTAATTTTCCTACAAGGGTAACATTTGTAGAGGTAACTACAGCATCTTTGGTTTCAACGAATGGGTAATCTTTTTCAGGTAGTTCTACGTCGTCCACACAACTTGTATTAAAAACAACTGATATGATTAGTAAAAGTATAATTAATATATATTTCATAGGTTTATACTTGTTGAAAAATAAATTGTAGATTTATTAAAATAGTTAGAGCTAGATGAAGTGAAATTATCAGAATACCTTATATCAAAGAATAATGAATTTTTATAATTCAATTTATACTCTACACCTGCTCCTATATTGTAACCTATTTGGTGGCTATCTATTATTGGATGATCTATCTTATCGATTGTTATTGTATTATCTGTTATTGTTGAATTAAATAAAGAGTTATTCCACTTGAAGTTATATGAATATATTAGACCTGCATTTATATAAGGGCATACTTTATTTAAAGGAAGAGTATATCTGAAAAGAAGTGGAACACTTAATGTGTGCATATTTGCAATATAGTCAATATCACCCATCGCATTACTAGACGAGTAAGAATAGCTGTGTTTGGAATAATAAGCCTCAACATGGAAGGAAAAATCAGTTAAAGAGATTGGTATATTAATGAATCCACCTATAGAGAACGCACCTTCATATTTGTAATTTAAAAATTTTAAGTTATTGCTTGCATTAGAAGTCATTCTTAGTTTTTCGAAATTATAGCCTGCAGTTATTCCATATCTTACGTATAATATAGGGTCAGAGCTACATGTCTCATATCTCTTCATTACACCTTTGATTGAAGTTTGGTTATATCTGGATTGTTTAATTACGTTTGTTAATTCGCTGCAAGCACTTGTTATTGTCGATAGATTTTCTCTGAAAACAGATTTTCCTGTGTTGTCAAATTCTGGGAAGTCTTTCAATTTGCCATTTTTTTCGACGAAAAATCTCTCCTTCTTTTCTCCTTTATAATAATAGAAGGCAATATTACCTTCTGTTATTACTTGAAGAAATACTTTTATGGTGGAGTCGTTCAGCTGAATATCTTTTGCTTTATATTTTTTGCCATTTTTTAATGCATATTCAGATACTTCATATGGAGAATAGTGTGTTGTTTTATTTTTTTCGATAACAGTGCAAAATTTCGCATTCGATACGTCGCCTTCATCTGATAAATTAATGCCGTAAGATGTGTGATCTACTGTTTTTAAATAATTTTCTTGACAATAACATGATAAAGTTGTAATGGAAATTAATATAAATAAGATAGTTTTCTTACAAGTATTCTTCTGCATATAGATTTAAGTTGATGTATTTAAATGCCTTATATATCTAAGGATAAACATTAATAAAAGAATGTAAATATAGTATATTTTTATAAAATTTATAAAATATTTCATAAATTTCATGTCGCGCTATTCATCTATAATTATTACTTCTCACAATTTATTAATTTTGTGCCTTTATAAACTTTCTGTATAACGAAACAGAAGAAATATAAAAAAATGTCCTTCATTAATTTTAAATCCCAATATAGTATGAATAGAAAAATCATTACTCTTTTATTGTTGTCGATATTGATAACGTCAAATACATTTGCCCAAACTTTTGCTCACGGCAGGTCAGAGTCGTACACATGGCCTAAGGATGAAAAAGTATTGGACAAGCTCGACAAATGGCAAGACCAGAAGTTTGGAATGCTTATTCACTACGGATTATACTCTCAGTTGGGAATTGTAGAATCATGGTCTATTTGCGGTGAAGAAGAAGATTGGATCCCTCGAGATTCTACAATTACTTATGATGCCTATAAACGAAACTATTGGAATACAATAAATAGCTTCAAGCCCGAAAAGCTAGATCCGGCTTCTTGGGCTAAGTATGGAAAAAAGGCAGGTATGAATTACGTTGTTTTCACAACAAAGCACCACGATGGGTTTAACCTGTTTGATACAAAGCAATCCGATTTTTCGGTAACGAAGGGTGCATTTAAGAATGACCCACGTAGTAATATTGCTAAAGAAGTGTTCAATGCTTTTCGTAGCGAAGGTTATATGATAGGAGCTTACTATTCAAAACCCGACTGGCATTCTCAATATTATTGGTGGGATAGATACCCGACTCCCAACCGTAATAATAATTACGATATTGAAAAAAATAAGTGGAGATGGAACAAATTTAAAGAGTTTACCTATAATCAGATAGAGGAACTTATGAACGGCGACTATGGTAATATTGATATATTGTGGCTCGATGGTGGCTGGGTACGTCCTGCACGTAGCGGAGATGCCGAGCGTGCCGGTAAAAATTATAGAGGAGCTCAAGATATTGATATGCCTAAAATAGCTGCAATGGCACGACGTTATCAGCCCGGTATATTGGTTGTAGACCGTACCGTTCCCGGAGAAAATGAAAATTATCAGACACCGGAAAGGGGTATTCCCGAAACACAACTTGATCATCCTTGGGAGAGTTGTATTACCCTTGGTTGGGACTGGGGATATGTACCGACAGATCAGTATAAATCACCGGCTGCTGTAATACATACCCTCGTGGAGATTGTAGCGAAAGGAGGAAATTTATTATTGGGTATCGGTCCAAAGCCTGACGGAACATTGCCGGATCAGGTAGTTGAACGATTGGAGAAAATAGGTGATTGGACAATCAAGAATGGAGAAGCAATATATAACACACGCATTACTCCTGTTTATAATGATGGTAAAACGTGGTTCACCCAAAGTAGATATGGCAAAACGATATATGCTATTGTTTGCTTGGAAGAAGGAGAGCCTCTGCCTACTACTGTTGTATGGAAAGGTAATGAACCCGCGAAAGGAAGTAAAATGAAATTCTTGCAGACAGGTAAAACTGTAAAGTGGAAGAAAACAGCACAAGGAATTGAAGTCTCAATCCCGGCAGGACTTCCTAAAGATCAGGCTGCATTAGCTTTTTCTTTTGTAAAATAAAAAATTCGAACAGAATTATTGAACATAGGATATGAGCTGAAGGATTTAATAATCCTTCAGCTCTATTTCTTTTGTTATACCTATCTTTCTTACAAAGTATGTATCGTGTGATATCACCAGAAGAGTTCCTTTATAATCTTTTATTGTATCGGTGACAATATCCAAACTTTGAATGTCTAGATTATTAGTCGGTTCATCCAGAATAAACATATCAGGAGCTTTGTTATCAACTTGCATACAGCAAAATACCAACCTCATTTTTTCACCACCACTCAAAATCTTGCATGGCTTGTTCCATGTATTATATGTAAACAAATATCTATGCAGTAAAATGCGTAATTCATCTTCACTCAAATGATATGAATTGAATTTTTGTAATTGATCAAAAACCGTAAGTTCATTATCGATAATAGAATAATCCTGATCGATGTATAAGTACTGAAAATCCGATCGGATAATATATCCTTGCTTAGGCTCTAAGATTCCAAATATAATTTTAAGCAGGGTTGTTTTCCCCGTTCCATTTTCTCCTTTTATAACTATCCTTTCTCCACTTCTTATTTCGAAATTGAGAGGATTGCTCCATAGCATCTCATTGCTATAGCCAAAATTGATATTTTGGGCAGTTACCAATATTTTCCCGATATCAAGATTCGCATCATCAAAATTTAATTTGAGATCTTTTTTTTCGGGTAGCTGTTGGCGTAACTGTTTTATTTCATCCGCAATATTCTCCATTTTATTGGCATGAGCATCTTGCAACTTTGCTGCACTCGATTCCGCCCTGTTGCGTATCGTATTTAGCATGATGCGTGGAATACCTTTATCTCCCAAGTCCTTTTTACCTCGTGCATCACGTTTTTGTTTTCTCTCAGCTGTTTCTCTGGCTATATTTCGGGCTTTGCGGAGTTCTTTTTGTTTTTCTTCAAATTGGGATTGTAATGCTTCTTGCTGTTCAGCTTTCTGAATTTTGTAAAACTCATAGTTCCCACCATAGACTTCAATTTGATTGTGTGTAAGTTCAAACGTAATATCAATCAAATTGAGTAAAGTGCGATCGTGGCTTACAATAATTACAGTCGCATTACTATTTTTTATCAAATCATACAATCGCTCTCGCCCTGTTTTGTCTAGATGATTCGACGGTTCATCCAGTAACATATTAGCGGGAGAATGAATGTAAGTCCCTGCTAAGAATACTTTTGTTTTTTCTCCGCCACTAAGATTTTTCATCGTCTCAGATAGCCGAATATGAGATAAACCCCATTTTGAGAGGGCACTATACGCATTTTCTTCGATATTCCAGTCATCATCGAGAATTGTAAAGTTGGTCGTGTCTGTATTTCCTTCTAGTATCGCATGAAGCGCTCTCAATTTCTCACTGATTTGTAATGCTTCTGCAACAGTGTAATGATCATATTGTCCGAAATGTTGAGGTACATAATATGGTAGCCCATCCTGATAGATAACTTCTCCTTCCGATGGTTGCAACCTTCCTGCAATGATACCTAAGAGTGTCGACTTTCCTGATCCGTTACTGCCAATCAAAGAAACCTTTTGTCCTTTAGAAACAGAAAAATTGATATTATGAAACAAAGGCTCCTTATCAGGATGTATATATGATAGTTGTTTTACGATAATACTCATAAACCTATTTTTTAATAAATAATTAGGTAATTGTGTTTTATGGCATATGCCATGATAGTTGAGGACTTTGTTCAAAAGTTTGAACAAAATGCAACTTACATAAAAGTATCGATTGATACTTTTTATTCTTTAAAAATAGAGGATTACATGATATCTAAGTTTAGCAGACTGCGGATAGTCTGATATATTTGAATACTGATTTAACCAAAATGTACCGGATAATCCGAATTTGACAAAATGGTTGTTACAACCATCGTATTACTTAGATATTCTCATTGGAGTATTTATTTGTTTATAGTGTTGCAAAGATAAGAATCTTTTGTCTGACTTAGTAAGTCGCAGGTCTGTAATTGTAAAATAATTATAATGTTTTTCAGATCATTGTATTCAATATGCAGTTTGTAAACAATGCGATAGAAACTAAAAGCACAAGGCTTCTACATATAATGCAAAAGCCTTGATTGAAAAATACTTCTTATTGCTTTACAGCTATCCGATTTTTTATTTTTTTAGAACACTTAAAGCCGCCTCATAGTTCGGTTCATTTGTAGTTTCTTCTACTAATTCGTTGTATAGCACCTTTCCATCAGCATCAAGTACTACTACCGAACGAGCCAAAAGACCTTTCAATGGGCCGTCAACAGTTAATACTCCATAATCTTTTGCAAATTCAGCATTTCTGAAAACAGAAGCAGGTTCTACATTATCTATACCTTCTGCTGTACAGAAACGACCTGCAGCAAATGGAAGGTCGGCAGAGATAGCCAATACAACAGTGTTAGGAAGGCTTGCCGCTTCTTTGTTAAATTTGCGAACTGATGCAGCACATACTCCGGTGTCGATACTTGGGAAAATATTTAGAATTACATTTTTACCTTTAAGATCTTTCAATGTAACGTCTGATAAATCTTTTTTTACAAGAGTGAAAGCCGGAGCTACTGAACCTACTGCAGGTAATTGTCCACTGGTATTAACCGGAGATCCTTTAAATGTTATTTTTGCCATAATTTTTTGTTTTTTAAGCGTTAGTTAATATTATTATTTTATTTCGATAAGAAAATCTTTTTTAGGGTGACGCACTTTTTTTAGATTTACGAGCCAGTCATTATTTTCGTCACGATAACCTAATGGTAGTATTGTAACACTTTTGAGGCCACGTTCGTTCAAATTTAATAATTTATCTAGTGCATCATTATCAAAACCCTCCATTGGAGTGCTGTCTACTTTAAGCTCTGCAGCCATTGCCATTGCGAATGCAAATGCAATATATGACTGACGGGCTGCATGCTCGAAGTTCAGCTCGGCCGGACGCTGTAAATACGCATTTTTTAGTCTATCTGTGTAATCTTTATACTGGTTGGGGTCCTGCTTCCGGCCGTCTGTGGTGTGTTTGTATATTGTGTCTATGCGTTGTGCTGTATAATTGTCCCATGCGGCAAACACCAATAGGTGCGATGCATCGGCTATTTGTTTTTGGTTGAATGCAATCGGAACGATCTTTTCTTTTAATTCTTGGTTTGTGATTTCTATTACTTCAAAAGGTTGTAATCCCGATGAAGTAGGTGCAAGCCAAGCTGCATCAATAATATCGTTGACTAATTTTTGATCTACTTTTTTTGAAGAGTCAAATTTTTTTGTTGCATATCTCCATTCCAAAGATTCTATTAAGCTCATATTGTTTTTTGTTGTTTTATTGTAATTAGAAAATATTTATAGCAATTTGGCATTGCATTTACTCGTTATATTCAGTATTTTTTTTAGATGCTCCCGAAGTGTTACCAATTCCTCATCTCCAATCTCCAATGCTTTCTTCATTGCCGGAGGGATAGATTCTGCTTCTTTCTCCAAAGCTTCACCTTTTTCTGTGATAAGAATATCAACTACTCTTTCGTCTTCGGAAGAACGCTTGCGGATAAGGAATCCATTTGCTTCCATCCTTTTCAAGAGTGGGGTAAGAGTTCCGCTATCGAGCCAAAGTAATTCGCCTAGTTGCTTTACTGTTACCGTTTTATATTCCCATAAAACCATAATGACGAGGTACTGTGGATAAGTGAGCCCGATCTTATCGAGATAAGGACGATATATTGCAGTAACTTGTCTCGATAAAGCATATATCGGAAAGCATAATTGATTATTTAATTTTAAACTATCATTCATTATTTTAGTTTCCCTAAATTTGATTGTGCAAAATTAAATATTATAGAATATAATTGAGGGCTTCTAATGTTAAATAAAATAGATATAGAATTAAAGTATGAGGTATAGAGGTTGTTGATGAAAAGGGGTTTATCCTTTGCCCGATTTAGATCTGAATGTAATAACTACCTCTTCGAATCCCATCGCTTTTAGGATAGGTTTCAATAGGTTTACGGCATTGTCTCTGCTTTGGCTGAGCATATCCAATTGTTTGGCCTTTTCGTTGAGCTGTTGTTCTGCAAAGGTGTATGCTTCATCAACTATATTCGTTGATTCCCATAGACCGAATTCCATGTCGTATACTCTCGATTTGGAATGATCAACTTTTACATGGCATATTTCGGGAGAGGGGAGTTGCAGGTGTATTGTTTTTTCTGAAACAGTTATGTCTTCGGGTTTTAGCTTGGTCAGGTCTACACAGCATATCACTTCTCCATATATAATTAGTCCTGTTTTTGCGTTAGGCAGCCATCTTCGAATTTTTTTATACTCCATCATATCCTGAATACTATACTTGGTTACTTCAAGATTGCCAAGACTTTCTATTTCTTGAAGTATCATATTGTGGGATATCTGTACCGTAGCATTCTTTTTTGTG
>NZ_DLIY01000023.1:36963-140730 GCF_002483985.1 Dysgonomonas sp. UBA7630 | reverse complement strand
AAACCTCTTCCCGCGCCACCACCTCCGAAGCTTCCGCCTCCTCCGCCACCAAAGCCACCCCCGCTGCTCCAGCCACCTCCCGATCGTCCGCTTCCCCAGCCACCATAGTAGCCACCGCCTCCACGGTTGCGTCCTCCCGAAGATGGACCTCCCTTATTGTTTCGGTACGAAATATACAAGATAAAGAGGATGAATAATATGATAAAGACTTGTCCTACAAGAGAACCTTTATCTCCGTTATCTTCATCAGCTTGGAACTCTCCCGATAGATATTTTATTATGGCTCCGATAGCTCCTTTGGTTGCATTATAGTAATCCCCATTCTGAAGGTAAGGGATCATGTATTGGTCGATGATACGCCCTACACGTCCATCGGTTAAGATATGTTCTACACCATACCCTGTGGCGATAAATACTCTTCCTCTTTCATTGCCTATTCGAGGCTTGATAAGTATAAGTACCCCATTGTTTTTGTCTTTTTGTCCGATTCCCCATTTTTGTCCCAATCGGGCTGCATAATCGGAGATGTCGTAACCTTTTAGATCATCCACAGTAACCACATAAATTTGAGTAGAAGTAGAATCATTATAGGCGAGGAGTATTCTCTCCAAGTCTTCTCTCTGTTCACTCGTAAATGTATTACTGAAATCGTTTACCAGTCTGGGTGAAGGGCTGGTGATGGGGTTGGGTAAATCATCGTCTTGTGCCAATAGTAATACCGGCACAAGCAATAATAGAAGCAATATCTTATATGTATATTTCAAGTCTTTATATACTGTTATTTAGAGAAATCTACTTTTGGAGGAGTTTGTGCAGTCTGATCTGCTTCGAAATAAGCTTTCTTTTCGAAGCCGAAAAGTCCTGCAAATATATTTTTAGGAAACATACGGATAGTTGTATTATAATCCTTTACTCTTTCATTAAATTTATTTCTTTCTGTAGAGATACGGTTTTCTGTACCTGTGAGTTCATCTTGAAGCTGTATGAAATTTGTATTCGCTTTCAGATCTGGATAATTTTCAGTAATCATCATCAATCGTCCCAAAGCAGAACCTAGTTGCCCTTGCGCTTCCTGATATTTCTTGATATTCTCTTCTGTCAACTGATCTGCATTTACTTGCATCTGTGTGGCCTTAGCACGAGCTTCTACGACCTCTGTCAGTGTTTGTTGTTCGTGTGTAGCATACCCTTTCACTGTTGCCACCAGGTTTGGTATAAGATCGGCACGACGTTGATATGCATTTTGTACTTGAGCCCATTGAGACGATACCCCTTCTTCTTGAGCTACCATCCCATTATAAGATGATTTACTGAAAAAGTATCCGATAAGAAGAATAAGTACTACTACGATAATTGCAATTACGCTTTTTTTCATTGTGAGTGTATTTTTAGTGTTACTAATATTTTACTTCGATTATAAAACAAATGGATTATATATTTTGTTTCTTCCTGATTGAAAGTATTGAGTCTCTCGAAAGAAGCAAAACCTTATAGTAAGAAGAGTCTCTTTTGTTTGCTATATTTCCATAAGCGATTTGTAGCTCATGTTCACCTTGTTTCATATATATAGTGTCTTTACTAAGAACATAATAAGGAATCGAAAACAAAGAATTGCGAATAATTATTGTGTCTGTCACCTTATGTCTTTTTGTACTGAAAATATCTTCTCCTAGAGCCCAAAGTTTATATGGTTCGCCTGCTTGACTATTTATTTCCATCTTCACTCTATAACTTGATAAACCAATGTTGTCTCTAAAACGGGCATTCAAGTAGAGTGTTTTGCCTATAATTAATGTGTCAATATGTGATGGACCTCTTTTAGTAGAATCATTCAAAACTATGACTTCTCCATCCTGAAGATGTAATGTATCATTGGCGTTGAATCTGACGTCGGAAACTGTCGGTTTTCCAGCCCCTTCATAGTTATCAACTTTAGCACATGAAGAAAACCATACGGCAGGAACTACAAGTACAATTATCAATGCTATACACAAATTTCTCATTCGTTCTATTATTAAGTTTTCAGATACAAATGTACATGATAAATATTAAATTATTCTATTTATAGATATCTCTCTGATCTTTTATTGGTAGAATATCAATATAATGCAGATCTTTTTACCAAATAAAAGTTAACTCTTTTATTTAAAAATAAAAGGACGAGTAGTAGTTTAATTTATAATACTACTTTTGCTCCTCAAAAGGAATAGAGTTAGATGATATCCCCTCGGAAAATAGCAATTGTGTTTGTAAGTATATTCGTCAGTATGATACTGATGAAGCCTTTACACTTTATATTTGCCGACCACAGCCACTATTGTACAGAGTCCTCATGCTCATCGCAACAGGAATTATCCGACCAACATCATGATTGTAGTATCTGCCTTTTCTCCTTTTTCAATTTTACTCTTCAGAAGTTTGGAAATATCAGGCAGCTAATTACTGTTTATGTAACAACGCTTATTATTTCAGATCGGGTTATATTCTTACCCCAACTCATCTCCGATATATCCACACGTGGACCTCCTACCTATATTACTTCATATACAAACTAATTTTTCATTTGAGTGTTCTTTAGCAGAGAACATTATTCTCGTATTTGGTAAAGCCTGATACGAAGATCAATTTTATATTTATTAACTCTATATAACTATTTATCTGTATTGTGTATACTAGATAAATAGTTCCTATTCGTATATAATTATGAGAACAATATATACATTTATTCTTTTACTTTTTACCGTTACTTCAATATCCGCAAATGTTCCTATAGATAGTAGGACATTAGCAGGAAAGGTAACTGACGGTATCGATGGCGCTCCACTTATTGGAGTTAGCATCTACCTTCCCGAACTGAAAAAAGGAGCAATCAGTGATGAAAACGGAAATTATAGTATAGCTAATCTGCCGGCTATAAAAACAACTATACAGGTCAATTATGTCGGACATCAAACAATTGTTGAAACTGTCGACCTTAAAAATACTTCTACTCTTGATTTCGTAATGAAAGAATCGAATGCGGAGATTAACGAAGTGGTTATCACAGCTCTTACGGGTAACTCGCTAATAAAACGTACACCCTCACCGATATCGTATATTTCTAAGAAAGAGCTTATGCAACAATCCTCTTCGAATATTATCGATGCTATAGCGAAGCAGCCGGGAATAGCTCAGATAACCACCGGGAATGGGATATCGAAGCCGGTTGTCAGAGGATTGGGATACAACCGTGTTGTAGTTGTCAATGACGGTATCCGTCAGGAGGGGCAACAGTGGGGAGACGAGCATGGTATAGAGATAGATGCACAAAGCGTGAACTCTGTTGAAATACTGAAAGGCCCTGCCAGTTTGATTTACGGTTCTGATGCATTGGCGGGAGTTATTAATTTCTTGCCCGAACCTATCCTCCCCGAAGGAATAATAAAGGCTAATCTGATGAGTGAATATCAGACTAATAATGGACTGTTCAACTATTCGGTAAATGCATCAGGTAATAATAGCGGGTTTGTTTGGAACTGGCGTTATAGTGATAAAATGGCTCATTCATATAAAAATAAGTACGATGGTTATGTCTATAATTCAGGATTTAGAGAACGGGCTGTGTCTGGGCTGCTTGGTATTAACCGAAGCTGGGGTTATTCGCATCTTAGCCTGGACTATTATCACCTAACCCCCGGAATAGTAGAAGGTGACCGAGACCAAGAGACTGGAAGATTTCTAAAACCAGCTATTGCAAATGGTGAAGAAACTGAAGTTGTGGCATCTGATAGTGATAGCAAATCATACGAAAAGCAGATGCCTTATCAGCAGATATATCACTACAAAGCCTTACTGAATAATAGTATTATAGTGGGAGAGGGGAATTTGAAAACAATTATTGGTTATCAACAAAACAGGAGGCAGGAGTTTGAAGAAATAGCAGAACCTGATACTTACGGTTTGTATTTCCAACTTCATACAGTTAACTATGACATTCGCTATACGCTGCCTGATATTGCGGGATATAAGTTTGTAGCAGGCATAAACGGTATGTATCAACGATCGTTAAACAAAGGATCGGAGTTTCTGATACCGGAGTATAATCTGTTTGATATCGGAGCTTTTGCACTGGTAAGTAAAAATATCGGAGCTCTTGATATTAGCGGCGGATTACGTATCGATCGCCGTTATAATAAGGCTAAAGCATTGTTCTTGAATGAACAAGAGGAGGTTGTTACCCCATCAAGCCCCGATGCTGAAGAAAAGTTTCATGCCTTTTCCCGAAACTTTACCGGTATTAGTGCCAGCTTAGGATTGACTTATCAGTTTTCGGACGAATGGAATACAAAGTTGAATGTGTCACATGGATTTCGTGCCCCAAATATGAGTGAGCTTGCATCTAATGGTGCTCACGAAGGTACAATTCGCTATGAGAAAGGAAACAGTGACCTAAAGGCCGAAAATAGCTGGCAGGCTGACTGGGGACTAGGTTACTCCTCTCCGCTTATTTCGGGTGAGTTATCTCTGTTTGCCAATAGGATAAATAACTATATCTTTTCTCATAAACTATTGGACACTAATGGGGAAGACTTGCTTACCGATGGCTATAAGACATATCAGTTTGTATCAGGTGATGCTCGTATCATGGGAGGTGAAATCAGCGTTGATATACATCCTGTGGAGCAGTTGCATTTTCAGAACTCATTTTCGTATGTAAGTTCTGTACAGCTAAACCAGCCTGATTCTACAAAGTATCTTCCGTTTACGCCAGCTCCGAAGCTTATATCTGATATCCGTTACGATCTGATACGCCACGGCAAAAAGTTATTGAACAATACTTATGTCTCTTTCGGAATAGAAAGCAACTTGAAGCAGAGCAAAGTTTATTCAGCTTTTAGAACCGAGACACCGACACCAGCCTATACACTTTTCAACGCTTCAATAGGTACCGACTTTGTCCACAAGGGGAAAACGATAGCTTCACTCTTCTTCGCTGTGAATAATCTGACAGATAAAGCCTATCAGAACCATTTGAGCAGATTGAAGTATGCCGATGAAAATCCCGTGACAGGCAGACAAGGGGTGTATAACATGGGACGAAATTTCAGCTTGAAACTTCTGATTCCTTTGTCTTTCTGAACAGATAGAGACTATAACTCCAATTTATAATGAAGGCAGCACGAATGATATTGATTATCAATGGGCTGCTTTTATTATACACTTCGTATAATTCTGATCTATACATTCTTTAATGAAAAAGGTGACAAAAGTGACAGTTATTTCACTTTTTTTATTTGTAACTTTTCTGTTACTTTTTCTTCTATTGGTTTGTATATAGATAAATAATAAAATTAATTATAGTTGATTGTTATCTAGTGATTCAACAAAAAGAGGCTACTAAAACAGTAGCCTCTCTCCGTAATAAATATTTAATTTTATTTAGTTACACATTTGTATTATTGTCTTTTACCGAACGTGTACTCAATTCTTAGAACTTACTTCTTATCGCTAGGCTTTACCTTACCTGCTTTTTGAAGTGCCGCAAATTCATCTTTCGCTTTTTTAAGTTGTGCCATAAATGCATCATTCGCATGTAAGCGTGCTACAACTGCACTCGATACTAATCTGGCCGCATCAACATCACTCTGGAAATGGTATCCACAGATAACTCTGCTTTGTCCCATTTCATATCCACGTTTCAAGATTTCATTTTGTCTGTCAACATTTATTTCAGCCAAAACAAGTGCCGTTGCCCAACCGATTGCTGTATGACCTGATGGATATGAACCATTGGTTGACAGTGCGTGTTGATGTTCGGGTAGGCAAGTTTGTTCATTGTAAAAACTGAAAGGACGAACTCGCATATAATGCACCTTAGCATGACGAGTAGCCAAGTCTCCGGCATCCTCACGCATGTTTATTATAAGCTTATATATTTCAGGAGTCTGTTCTTTCGTGATTTCAAGTCCAAATGCTTCGGAAAAAGCCAATGGTACACCATTACCACCTATCTGTGCGTCACTCACAGCCTGTTCTCCTCTAGGGGTATTTCTTTGCAGTTTTCCCCAGTCATGTTGAGCTTTATCGTATAAGAAAAGAATGCTATTGGCTTCGGGTGGAGGTGGTAAGAGCTCCAGACTATTTGCGACTTCCGATTCTTCCAAGTAATATAAATCAGGGTTTGTTCTCTTATCTCTTATCTTTTTGTCTTGCGCAAATATATTCAGCGAAATTAAAGAACAAACTAAAATGGCTAATGTAATTCTTGCTTTCATAACTTTATAATTTAAATAGTTAGAACTTATACTTTACTCCAAATTCGGCTGTAAAAGGACGGATGTATGTACCCGACATTACAGTACCTTCTTTACTCTTCACATCAGCATCGGTAACGATCAGGTCTGCATCAGGAATAGAGCCCGAAACTCCACGTTGATTCAGTAAGTTTACGAAAGTAGCGCTTACATCAAAGTTTTTAGAGATTTTGTAATTTACACCTGCAAATGTCTCCCAACGTCCATCAAAGTATAGAGTGTTCGGTTTGTTGAAATACTGTTTGCTAAAGTATCTTGCACTAGCCCAAACTCTTAAATCTTTCCAAGTATAACTAGGATCTATCTCTATCAATACCTTTGGAACTCCGGTCACTGTCTTATCTCCAAAATCGTAAGAAGAGACTGTTCCATCGGAGAATTTAAGGTCTCCGTTGAAGTTTTTATATTTTGGTTGTTGCAATGTCAATAGAAAATGTAAATTGAAGCTTTTCGCAGGAGTAAATAATACATCTGTAGTCCATCCTAATGTCTGTACATCGTATTGTGTCATCGCTCTTTCAACATCGGAGCTATTATTCGGATTTGAGAAATTCACAGTGGTACGGTAATTATTCCTGTTAATATATGTTGCCTTTGATACTAAGCTAACAAACTTGTGATTGTAAAATACTCCTATTGCCGCCTCGGGAACTTTTGAAATTTCTAACTGAGGGTCTTTGCCCGATGAATATTTGTTCAAGTGAGCTCCATCTTCATTGTAAACAGCTTCTCCTAGCAAACCAAATTTGTCTGTCAACTTGATTACAGCATTTACCATTACAGCTTTTGTCAACCAATCATGTTTAATATCTGATTTCGGTGCATCACCAATCAAACGTATATTGCCATTTTGATCTTTTCTGTCGCCACTTTTTATATAATTACCTCTTAAGTTGAAGTATTGCAGGCGAGCACCAAAGTCTAAAGTAACTACATTCGATACATCCCATTTGTCTAAGAAGAACAGTGCGGTTTTGTTCTCGCTGCCATCATAGTACTCATAGTTTGCATTTAACCTCATATCTCCATTTGGATTTGTATTGGAGATTAGTTTTAATTTCCTAGGATTAGGAGCTACTTCCTGATAATATTGAGATGATTCGGTCAGGAAATTATGAGTCTCAAAATACCACTGATCAATACCAACAGACCATTTGTGGTTGCCCGATTTTCTTCCTACTTCTACTGTACCCATTAATGTATTCATCGGAGTTCTTCTCGAAGCCAGGTTCATTACACTTTGTACATTTTCTCCGGCATAGGCACTTCCGTCATCTACATAATTCAACTTACCGGAAAGGTTGGAGACATTCTCAACTCCCGTCATTACAGCAGTATACATACCTGTTTTTGTATAACGATAACGCAGTATGTAGTCAATGTTTAGGCCATTTGAAAGTGTATTTTTACCGATAATATCTAAAGTATGTGAAGCTGTTCCATAATCTTTAACCGGATCTCTTTTTACAGCTTGCCCTGTGTAAGCATCTTTCAACGTAAGTACGCCGCTTTGTTCGATATAAGAGTCTCGACCTAACCTAAAATTATCAAGTTCTGAGACCTTTCCATTTCTATCGAAGCGGAATGGACTATACTTATTGTTAATGTTGTCGATATTCGCATACTTGTAGAATGCCGTTATAGACCCTTTTATATTTTCTCCCTTGTACTCCTGCGTCAAAGCTGCCTTATACAACTGAGCCTTGTCGTTATAATATCTTGTAATACCTTTAGGTTTGAACGTGCCCGGGTCGAAACTTCCGTATGCACCGACAGAGAATTTAAGTCCTTTCTGGTTTATAGGCCCACTAAGATTAATATCTCCACGCATCAATCCGAAATGGTTTGAATTCAACGAGCCTTTGCCCTGAAATTTATCAGTACCCAGATTGTTGAAAGTACTCAATGATACGCCCACTTCTCCCACACGAACGGCTGTTTGCCCTAAGTCAAGCATTTTTCTTTTTGCAATTGACGCATCATTACGCCATGCTCGTGGTGGTAGTTCGGGCCAATAAAAGAATACAGTTGGTATACCATTCTCTAACACTGTTGTACCTCCAGTACTAGCCGGTAATCCGATATTAACATCGCGCGGCCCGGTATTGTTTGCTGCATTAAGCATCACATTGCGATCGCCTTCTTTGACCTCGCCGGCAGCTTCTTTTTTCGATTTGTTTTTTTCTTGAGCATTCATTCCTACACCTGTAAAGGCAAGAAATAGAGCTAAGAAAAGATATTTATTTGTCTTCATTCTGTTTGTTTTAGTGTTTCGATTTTTTTACTAATTGGAGGCGGCTTTGCCCTTTTCTACATAACTCATATCACCAACCGATTCTACAGTAAATTTGCCATCTTTGTAGATCACCTTGCTTACAGATGCGTTCCCAAGGTGGGTAGGTTGGATAAATTTACCCGAGCTATCTAAGTCCGATAAAAGTATCCCAATAAACATTCCATGAACGACTACTAATACATTTCCTCCGCCTAATTTTGCTTCTTTTTCTGCAATTGCTTTAAATGCAGCCTGCCCTCTTTTTTTTACGTCGTAATAGTTCTCAGCCATTCCCAATTCATCCAAATCTTTTAGTGCCTGCATGGCATTGATGTATACTTGGTTGTCGGTTTTCATCGCTTCAAAAAATTCTTTCATGTTGCGTAGTCCGATTCTAAGGGCAGCGTCTCCCCACATTTTCTCATCTGGTTTGCCCTCGTAGCTACCAAAACAAGCTTCCCGCAATCCTTCATCTTCTTGTAAAAGAAGACTTTTCTGTCCCTTTTTCTCTAAAACGATACGGGCTGTTTGGCGAGCTCTACCCAAGTCGCTGGAATAAGCCGCTTTCAGAGGAACGTCTTTCATCCCGATACCCAAATATTCGGCAACAGCTACTCCGGGTGGGGTCAGAGGGGTATCTGCCCACCCTTGAGCCTGCACTAAGGTGTTCAGTATAGTTTTACCATGTCTTGTTACATAAAAAGTAACAGTGTTATCTTTACTTGCATCTTGTGCAAACACGTATGGTGTTATGCATAGCAAGATAGCAGCAAAGAGAATTTTCAATTTGCTCATAAAATTTTAAAGGTTAAATAGGTTAATTAATGTGTATATTAAGGTGACTAATAGTTTTTGTGTATGTATTAATTCTTTATATATTTCTGGTTGCGTACATCTTTTATTACCCCTTTCCAGTTGAGTCCAAATCCGAAATCATAAGTGTTGCCTTCTGTATCTGTATGGCATTCCATATCGAAAGGAACATCTTCTTTCTGTTTTTCTACAGTAACCATGTTAGCCGGCATTTGCACAGGAAGCAAGCCCGAAGGTTCTGCTTTACCCGAAACAATATCCATTACAGCTTTGTCTGATACACCAAAACGAATGACTATACCTTCTACTTTGGTTTCGAATTCGTTAAATACCATCGGTCTGGTAGCATTTACAACAACTACAACAGGCTTATCACCCATCTGTGTTTTTGTATCCAGTATTGTATTCAGATCTTTTGTATTAACTACAGTTGTAGATTTTCCTTTGTATGATCTGTCTGTTATAGAAGGATCTACTACTGGGTCTCCTGCGGCGATACTGTGACTTCTGGCTTCTGTAGCTGTATAAGGACCATATTGTAGAGAAATGGGAACGTATCCATTTCCTCCGGCTTTTCTATCTTCTTTATTATAGCCTCCACCATCGCTATTGCTATGCGGAGAGTTTACAAATACAAGAGCAAAATCTGCGTTTTGAGGATTGTCTGTTACATTGTAATACTGTTTTACTAAGTCAAGATTTACGGGTATTGCCTCAGTTTCTGGAGTTATATTGCCCCACCAGTCTCTAACAGAAGGATTTATTTTCTTAGGAATATATACCGTTTTCTTGCTATCCTTCACAGGTAATACTGTCGATTTATTTTTTAGTAATACGATAGACTTCAGTTGAGCTTCATAACCCGCCTTTACAAATGCTTCACAACCAACTGTTGCTTCACTTTCTTTAGGATCGAGGTACGGATTTTCGAAAAGCCCTACCCGAAATATATTCTTTAATAAACGAACTGCCGATTGCTCGAATCGTTTGCGCATAAATTCTTCTCCATGCTCTTTTACACCCATGCGATAAGCTTCTAATACAGGTTCTTTATCATTGTTTCCTCCAAACTGATCAACTCCCGCCATGATGGTTAGGTAATGTCTTTCGGGAATAGAAAGTTTTTCTGCTCCCCATGGTTTTCCTGCAAAATCTCCCGGAGATTTCCCTTCATCTCCTGTAATCAGCCAGTCGGTGCAAACTACGCCATCATATCCATACTTGTCGCGCAGAAGGTCTGTTATGATATACTTACTAAATCCATTAGCATAGTTTGTTCCGTCTTTTGCCTGATTATACGATATTGTATAGTATGGCATAACGGCTGATGCTTTATTCGTTTTGCCTTCTAACTTGAAAGCCCCTTCGAGGAATGGCTTTAGATGTGTTTCGAAATTGTTTCCCGGATAGACGGCAAACTTTCCGAATGCCCAATGCCCGTCACGACCACCTTCCTCGGGGCCTCCGCTAGGCCAGTGTTTTACCATTGCATTTACACTGTTGTAGCCCCATCCGTCTTTAATCTCTGCATCTCCTTCCGAAGTTTGGAAGCCATCAATATAAGCACGAGCCATATCTGTTGCCAATTTCGGACTTTCTCCAAATGTCATGTTGATACGAAACCAGCGAGGCTCGGTTCCTAAATCTATTTGAGGTGAAAGCGCAGTTGCTATGCCTAATGCTCTATATTCTTTAGCGGCTATCTCTCCAAATTGTTTTACGATCGAAGGATCAAAAGTCGCTGCCATGGCTAATCCATCAGGCCATATAGATATGCGGTCTCCTCCTGCGTTGAATTCAGGATTCGAAGAACCAGCCAATTGTCCCGAATGTCGAGGGTCTGAACTTGTGTTTCCCGGAATGCCTAATCCAAGACCTTCGATGTAGGCTTGCATCTGATTGTTCCAGCGAGCTGCTACTTCAGGATTTTGGATACCCATAACTAATACGTGTCGCAAATTATCTTCTTTCAAAAACTTCTTTTGTTGATCCGTCAGCTCCCAAGCATTCGCTCCGCTTTCGATGAAGGACTTTCCATTGTATGTTCCAGCAAAAAAACCACTTTCCTTAGCCGGTAACGATTGGTGTCCACTGTATAGCATCAGGCCAGCAATTTGTTCAATAGACATCAGTGAAGCGAGGTTCTCTGCTCTTTCTTGTACAGGCAAGCGCCAATCTTCATACTTATCCAACTTTCCGTTTTTGTTGAGGTCTTTAAACTTGAGATCGTCAATCGTAATGATTTTTACACCAGATGATTCAGAGTATCCAAGTGTTGGCCCACCTTTATTTTCAACAAGGATGTAATCATCGATTTTAGTTGGCTGTGTACATTGCAAACTTAATATTCCCAGTAAGAATATTGGAATATACTTCTTTTTCATAATATTGATATTTATGTTAGGTGCGTTATGAGAACGCATTTTAGTTTTGCAAATGTATTTATAGATTTTGATATAAAAAATTAATAGACGTATTTTGTACGCAATTATGTTTTATAACACAATTTGGCTTTAGTAAACATATTTTTATTCGGAATATATTCTCTAATTTTGCCATCTAATCATTTTAATAGGATATAGAGACCTAGATTATGAAGGATTTAAGGAAGTTGACATATGAAGATCATACCGCAGAGAATTCGCACCCAGGCTTTTCGGTAGATTGTGTTATAATAGCTTTTCACAAGGGGAAAATAAAAGTACTGCTGAGAGATTTTGGTATAAACAATTATAAGGCTCTATTAGGCGGTTTTGTTTTTAATGACGAAAGTGCAGATCAAGCGGCACACAGGATACTGGAACTGTATACAGGGTTGAGCAATATTTTCCTAAAGCAATTTGCATTGTTTAGTGATCCGAACAGAACTATCATGAAACAAAACCTAGACTATGTAGCTCAATATAGCTCGGTAAGGAATGATGGAAAATGGCTGTTAAGGCGATTTATAACAATGGGCTACTTTGCTTTGGTGAAGTATGATGAGGTAAATGACTTTGTATCCGAAAAAAAGCAATTACATTGGTATGATATAAATAAATTGCCTGCTATGTATTCAGACCATAAGCTTATTATAAAAAAAGCACAAGAGTCAATCAAACTCTTAATGCCAATAATACCTATAGGATATGAGCTGCTTCCCGAGAAATTTATGATGACCGAATTGAGAAAGATTCATGAAATATTTTTAAATAAAAAGCTTGACAGGCGAAACTTTCAACGAAAAATACTTCAGGAAGGATTTGTTATTCAACTGGACGAACGAAAAAAGGGGAAAGAGTATAATGCCCCTATTTTATATAGTTTTATTTCTCCCGATATTAAGGATACGATGTGATAGTATCTCTCAGATATGAATACAAATGCTTGCTGTTAGAAAAAGATCTCGAATTTTGTCCAACCATTTTCAGACTTCAAGTCAAATTTGCAATTATGATTAAGCAAGACTTCACGAACAAACATTAATCCGATTCCCTGACCTGTCTGTTTGGTAGTAAAGAAAGGTGTGAATAGTTTTTGTTTTGTTTCTTCCGGTATATCCGGACCATTGTCTTCAATGGTAATCGAAAGAGGCTGGGAGGTAGTAATGATATTTATATCTCCATTCTTGTCTATTGCTTCGTAGGCATTTTTTACAATATTGACGAGTACTTGTTCGAACTGTATACTGTCGATACATGCTAAATCTTTCCCGGTAGTCAGATTCAAATTAAGATTTATATTTCTTTTTAAGCATTCTGCTCGGGAGAGAGTTTCGACAGACCGTGCCAATTCATTTATGCTTACATCGGATACCGATGGTTCGGGGATTTTTACAACTTCGGCAAAGTTACTGATAAAATGCCCCAAATGCTTACATCTGTCGAAGGATGCATCTACAGCAGGCAATACATCGATCAATTCGCTGTTTTCATTCTGTTGTAATATATCCGATATAACATTAAGGGTAGAACTTACTGCACCCACCGAATTGTTTACCTCATGTGCCATCATGCGGATAATACCCTCGTATGATTTTTTCTCAATCTTTAGCAATTCATGCGTCAACTCTTCGATGAGGATAAAAGGATGCGCAAACCCTCTGTCTATAAACGAAGAGCGGGAACAACGATACATTGTTATACCCGAACTGCGTATCACTACATCTTCTCCTTGCTTTAGTTTGCTTAGTTGATCTCCTATATTTATTCCCGATTCATCCAGCTTTTTGTTTTTTACGTCATTGATATTGTTTATACTCAACAGTCGTAGTCCTGATGGGTTAACCTCTGTGATTTTATCGTCAAAATCTAAAATGATAACCCCCTGTGGGGATGCTTGTATAAGCAAATCAAGAAAGTGATTTTTCTCTCTCACTTGCAGCCTTTCGTCTTTCAATTGATCCATCATCTTATTGAAAATCTCAATCAGCTTGTTGGCTTCGCTATCGGAAACGGGACGCAGACGAGTCGAAAAATCCTGTTCTTTTAATAGTTCCATACCATCGCTAATAATCTGGTATGGTTTTATAAGTCGGTAGTAAAGGGTGATAAAAAATATAATAGCAAGGATAGCTATTCCTTCTATAAGTAGAAACTTGTATAAGTCTGTTCTAAAAAAAACAAACCCTACAGTTAATAAAGAACCAAAGACAAGAACTGCTAATATCCAGAATAAGATTTTTGATTTCATAGTCCCTAATCATTTGTGCTTATTCCATATTTCTCCAGCCTTCTGTATAATGCTTGTCTGCTTACGCCTAGTGCTGTTGCCACCTTCGAGAGATTACCCCCATATAGTTCCATTGCTTTTTCTATCATCTTTTTTTCCAATTCGTCTAAAGGATAGATAGAGTCGGGGAGTGTAGACGATGAATTGGGGATTGCTGTATATTGATCTTTAAAATCGCTATCGGTAAGTATGTTTTTACCTGAGACGAGAATAACTCTATCCACCAGATTTTTCAATTCTCTTATATTTCCGGGATATGGTAATCTTTTCAAGAAGCTGATTGCTTCCGATGTAAATTCAATGTTTTCTAATCCGTTTATTTCGACTTGTTTTTTTGCGAAATGTTTTACAAGTAGAGGAATGTCATCTATCCGCTCACGCAAAGCCGGTACTCTTATCGTGATAAGGTTGATCCGATAGAACAGGTCTTCTCTGAATGTGCCTTTAGAGACCATGTCGGCAAGATTGCGATTGGTTGCACTAATGACACGTACATCAACTTGTTTTTGCTTGCTGTCACCTAACGATTCAAACGTTTTATCCTGCAACACCCTTAATAATTTCACCTGACATGCCGCATCTAGTTCTCCTATTTCATCGAGGAAGATGCTTCCTTTATTTGCTAATTCGAAGCGACCAATTCTGTCATAATGAGCATCGGTAAACGCTCCTTTTTTATGGCCAAACATTTCACTTTCGAAAAGAGATTGTGAAATACCCCCTAGGTTTACCTTCACAAAAGGATTCTTTTTTCTGTTGCTGTTCTCGTGAATAGCCTCAGCTATAAGTTCTTTTCCTGTACCACTTTCGCCTGTAATAAGGATAGAGGCATTTGTTTTGGCTACCCGTGAAATTGTATTGAATACATTTTGTAAGAGGGGAGACTTGCCTATGATTTTATCATTCCGAAAAGCTTCGTCGCTACTGATATGTGAATTGTTTCCGGCTGCCTCTTTTTCACTTCCCTCTTTCAACTGTATCGCTGTCTGAATGGTGTTCAGTAACACCATATTGTTCCAAGGCTTGGTGACAAAATCAAAAGCACCGGCTTGTATTCCCCTCACTGCAAGGTTGATCGATCCCCATGCCGTAATAAGTATAACAGGTACGTCAGGGCAATAAATTTTTACTTGCTTCAGTAAAGTAAGTCCTTCTTCTCCGCTTGTTCCTTTGGTATAATTCATATCCATCAGGATCAGGTCGGGAGATGTGGCTTTCACAAAAGCTATTGCCTCTTGAGGAGATGTTACATTCGCTGTTTCATATCCGGCCCTTTTTAATACTAAAGAAAGGGATGAACGTATAGCAGCATCGTCGTCACAGATCAGTATCATAAAAATCTTCGTTCTAGTGGATAAAAATAATGATTTTGAAGTTAATCAACAATCTTATCGTAATCAGCAGATATTTCTTTATTGCCTAAAAAATCGTAAAGGGTCAGACTTCTTATCTGGTAATAATAAGACCATAGCAGATACATCTGTTCGATATAATTACGTCTGGCTTCATCTTTCGAAGATTGGGAGTCGTTCAGGTTTAATACATCAATTTTACCTAATACAAACGCTTCGATAGAGGTATTGTAACGTTGCTGTGCAATTATATCTGTTTCTTTTGCCAGTTCCAATTGCTTCGACTGACTATTAAAGTTCTGTACACGAAGATATACATTTTGATTGAAATCTATTTGCTCTTTTTCTATCTTAGAGTTTTCTACTTCACGATTAGCTTCAGCTATTTTTACTTTTCCTTTGCTTTTGCCCCAATCCAAGATCGGTATTTTGATACCAACATTAACGACTTGGTTGTTTCTCCAGTTGTTGCTGTTGAAGGCTTGAGCAAAACGATCTTCCTGTCCCGACATTCCAAATGAAACAAATAATGTCGCATTCCAACGGTCTGCTTTTGCCTGGCTTACATCGCGAGACGCTTCCAGCATTCTTTTCTGGATATTCTGCGTAAAGGGGTTGTTTTCTCGTGCCAATGTTACCACCTGCGAATAAGACAAAATCGGCATTCTACTTAGAAGCCCTTCCGGTATAGCGGGCTTAATGATAATGTCTTCTCCATACCCAAGAAAGGAACGCAACTGAAACATTCTTGAACTTAAAGAGGCTTGTGCGTCTGTGAGGTATGACTCCGCTTTTAGTAATGAGACTTTCAGTTGCAATAAATCATTTTCTGAAATTTGTCCTATTTTTCTTCTTGCTTCGGCTATCGTATAGAGCTTCTCTGTGTTTTTTAGATTTTGCTGTGCTATTTCCATATTTATTTGTCCCAATAGCAAATTGAAATAGTATTGGATTGCGGTATTAGATACATCTTCCATATCGGCGACCAATTGCTGTTTTGCTCCCTGATACTTTACCGGCTCTATTTTTTGTAACCATTTCACACGGTTGAATCCAAAAATAGGTTGTTGAAGTGTTATCGATCCGGGAATTGCCATATACCTTGTAGAACCGTTGCCTCCGTATTGCTCTAATCTTTGAAAACTGCTTTCTACGGAGAGTGTAGCCCCTGTTAATGGGATATTTTGGGATATGGATATTCCTGCGTCTATTTTACTATAGTCGTTGCTAACAAATGTGTATGTTCCGTCCGAATTCTGAAATGGATTGTATGATTTAGAATAGTAGGGCAGGGTAGTATTTAATGTTACTTCGGGCAACAGTTCGGCTTTATATGTTCTATATCCCCAATAACTTGATTTAAACTGGTTGCGGGCTACAACAGCATCTACCGAGATAGAGACACTTCGTTGAATAGCTTCAGGAAGATTTACTGTAATCGTATCCTGTGCTCGCAAACCTGTAAATAAAGCCAGCAATAGTATAGAAGAAAAAATCTTTTTCATACTCTTTGTTTTGTTTCTGTTTTATTCGTCTCGCAGAGCTTCTGCCGGTTGTATTCTGGATGCCCTCCACGATGGATAAAGTACTGCCGATATTGATATTGTGATCAGTATAAATGCAGTAAATAAATAGTTAATAACGTATTGGCTTATCTGTATTGGCTCTTCTCCTCTATCTATGGACGGTACGCCAATATCTCTTAGTATATCCGCCAAAGCGATGTTTATGCATATCGGCGTGGCTATAAGACTGGCTAATAGCAATAAGAAGAGAGTTTCGAGAATGAATAAAGCTTTTATATTCATTCGGGTTGATCCTACAGCTACTCTCAATCCAATTTCATTACGTCGGGTCTGTATACGAAACCAGAATGTGCCTACCACAGCAAGAAAGATATTTATGAAAAGGAATGATGATATAGAAAAGATACTCTTGAAGTTATTATCGTATTTGTTCCATTTCATAAACTCTTTTCTAAGATCACTGATAGATGTCACAGACGATAAAAAATAAGGATCCATCGCAATTTGTTCTTGCATATCTTTTGTAAATCGTTCAATGAAATTTTTATCGGCTTCGGCTTTTACCCGTACACAAATTTCGATTCCATCAAAATAGACTGTTTCCCTATCATTTGTGGATAATAATGTGTAAACTATCGGATTGTGTTCGTCAAACTCACTCCTCTTGGAAGATGCTGCAACTCCTATTACTTGTTTGTTTTCGTTATCTCCGGTTACGAGTGATTTTATTTGTTTGGTATCGTGCTTCAAAAATTGATTATCTTTATTCCCACTGATAACTATATTATCCGTGTTATTCCAGTTCTCTACTTGTCCTTGTTGCAAGTTGATTTTAAAAACATTGAAATAGTCAGGACTAACCGATTTGAACTGAATGTAATCAACCATCGTATCCAAAGAGGCTTTATTGCTCATAAATGAACCCGAATAGGGAACAGCAGCCGAAGAGAGACTTATGTATTCTATATCAGGATATTTCTTTATGCGATCTACGATAGTCCATACGATGTTGACTAATGAATCTTTTTGAGCATCCGTTCCATTGTTTATAAGTACATGACCTTCTTCTTTTATACCCATATTGATGTTGTAAACGTGTTCTACATTATAGCCTGTCGGCTCTAAGTAACGTTTTGTGAAAAAATAGATGTAATCTACACAAAACCAAAGGATACAAAAGACCAATACGAGCTCGAACAATATCCAAATGTTGATTTTTCGCTCACTCCATATTATTTTAAAAATTTGCTTTATCATATTGTTACATGTTTTTTTTGTTCAAAGAATCAACTATGGCTGCTTTTGACGCTCTGTATGCCGGTATTCCTGCCGAAAGAAGGTTGAGCACAAAGCATGCTAAGAATACACCTACTAATACAGGGTATGATATTAAAGCATGAATTGGTATAGCACTCTCTGCCCCTACATCGAGTAGCCAGCTTTTGAGCCACATTACAATGAAGTATGACAATATCAATCCTATAATACCTCCTATGAAAGTTGTAATTAGATTTTCGAACAAAATCTGAATCAGTATTATATATTTTTTCGCTCCGAAAGCTTTTCTTACTCCTATTTCTTCGATTCGTCTTTTTATTTGAGACATGCTAAAGCTGGATAGGTTAACTGCCGGAATGAGAAGTAAAACGGTAAAAATGAATATCATTTTTCTATTCGCTGTTTTTTCATCCGGTTTCATATCCCTGGTTTCTTGCATTAATAATTGTCTCTGATTGTAAGGCCCATGAAACGTTATATTGTTTTCGGGGTCGCCACTATCAAATTTTCGTTGAGCTTTCTGTATTTCCTCCGTTAATGCTGTTGCGTCTTTTTTATCCTTCAATAGGTATAGGATGTGATAGCTCCTGTTAGTGTACCCATTCTTCGAGGTATATGGTATATACGCTTCTCCGTATCCGTATGTAAAGGTCTGGGGCACGTCTTTTATAATACCGATCACTTTGTATAGCTTAAAGTCTATTTCTATATTTTTGCCCAAAGCTTCATTGTTCCCAAACACTTTTTTTGCAAGATTTTGGGATATCACAGCATTGCGTATGCCCGATTTGAAGTCTTCTTCTGTAAATGGTTTTCCATCCAGAAAAGTAAAGGATAGTACTTTCCAGTAACTAGCGTCTACCATTTTGATCTCCGATAAGAAACGTTCTTTCGCATTCTCCTTTTTTACCATAAACTGATTGCCATTCCATGCTTTGTCAACAGCAGTAGTATATTCGGGCGTTTTAAATTCCGAGAGGTAATTTTTATACAATTCGTAGCTGATTGTACTTTGCCATATCCTGCTTTTAGTTTGATCTTTACTCTTTTTGGTATAGCGTTTCACATAGAAGGTCTTGCTTCTGTTTACTTCAGGTGCTATATCTACATGCTTAATGGAGTCGGTCACTATGATGACCATAACCATCATTATAGCCAATGCTGTACCTGTGATAGTGATTATGCTGATAAACTTGTTTTGTTTCAGCATTCCCAAAGCCTGTTTGAAATATACTTTATACATATATTATTCTGTTTTATTCAAAATTTTTATTCGTTTCGCAATACTTCAGTCGGATTTATTTTTGTAGCCCTGTATGCCGGATACCATACACCAACAAGAATAATTAGAGCCATAATAGCATAAGTGATCGATATGCCGATTATAAAGCGTAAAAAAGTGAATGCTACCCAATCGAGATGTACAAGTTCAAATAGTCCAAAATTGAGTGCTATGATTATAACAGGTATCATGACTATTGACAATAATAGGAATCCCTCTGTAATCACTAACATTTGTATTTTTATTTTGGGAGAGCCTACAGCAATCCGCAGTCCTAATTCGTTTTGACGTTGCTGTGTACGAAGACCGAATACACCCGATACACCTAAAAAAATATTGATAAGAAGAAATCCTAAAAGAAAAGTTCTGACGAAGATCGTACTCTCTTCAGGCCCTACTGCGGCCTTTCTGATATAGGAGCTTGGGCGTACATCCATCAGATAAATATTACCAACCATAATCTTAGGTGCCATATCTTTTATAAATTTGTCGATGAAATCATCTTTTATGTCCGGTTTCACACGTATACACAGCTCCATTTGAGATAGGTTGTCAGAGTTTACATTCTTTATGATTTCCTCCTCAGACAGAAGAGTATAGAATGAGGGGTTAGCTTTAAAGTATTCAGTCCATCTTACAGGTACATACTCCCCTGTGATCTGTTTTTCTTCGCCATTCTCTCCTACAATGATATTCTTGCCAATAGCTTCCTCTCCCTTTAATAACTCAGTTGCAGCATTTGCAGATATTATCACAGAATGCCTATTCAACGCTTGTTTTAAATCTTTTTGAGTGATAGATTGTGTTTTAAAAACATCAAAAAAAGAAGGGGTAACTTTATATTCCTGAGCTGATACACCCATTTTATTATAAGACAGTTTTTTATAATATGCCTGACTATAAGGTGTAGCCGCATAAGGCTGTGACGCTATAGACAGCGATACTGATTCTATCGGTGGATACTGACGTGTCAGCTCCATTATACTTAATAGATCTTCTCCGCTAGTTGTTGTTTTTTCTTCGGGAGAGATATAATTTTCACTGTCTTCAAGGCGTTCATTCAAATCGATGCGATAAGTGTTTTCTATATTATAACCGAAGGGTATATTTCTAACTGATCTCAGCACCTCCATATAGTCAACTATATACCAAAGACATATCGAAACAAAGAGTAATTCGGCTAGTATCCAGTAATTACTTTTGCGCTGATTAATTATTATCTTGAAAATTTGTTTCAACATAGTTTTAGTCTTCCCTTAAAGATTTAACAATAGATGCAGATGACACTCTCCATGCGGGTATTCCTGCACTTAAAAGGTTTATAATTACACAGAAGATAAACGTCAAAAGAAACGTACCCGGAGTTATAAAAACAGAAGGGTTAAAATGAGGCTCAATATCCAAACCAAAGTAATTATTATAATTAAAACCATAGTCGCTTATAAAATGAACTGTAATGAATGATAGTAATAAACCTAAACCACCGCCAATAAGAGAATATACCATTTGTTCGCTCAATACTTGCCAGATGAGGGTTTTTCTCGTAGCCCCGTATGCTTTTCTGACTCCCAATTCGGCTATCCTTTTTCTCATGCGAAACAATGTGAGACCAGATAAATTAATGGCAGGTACAATTAGAAGAATCAAGACTAATCCGATATCAGATAAATATGACCTTTGCATATCCGGATATCCCGGTCCAAATCGGTGATCCTCTACATACCGGGTGTCCGGTTGTCCGTAAAACTCTACACTATAGTTGGCTAATGTGGTATTATAGCGGCTCACCTGTTGATTTGTTTCTGCACGTATGGCATCAAAATCTTTCGAAGAATACGCTATAATCTGACATTTGTACATACCTGTTATTCCTTCCATATCTGCACTTTGTATTTTGTGTATAGATGTGAGGGGTATCCATGCATGAGCATAAGTGGCTACCGTTATCGGCGATAGGTCTTCTACTATGCCAGAGACTGTGTATGTAATAAAGTTCAGTTGCATTTGTTTTCCTACCACATTTTTTATGCTTCCGAAAATTGTGCGTGCCAATTTTTCACTGATAACGATTTTCTTTATACCCGAATCGAAATCTTCTTTATTATATCCCTTTCCAGCAATGAATTTAAAGTCAAATGCTTTCCAGAAAACATCATCTGTATACAATACATAACATCTCTTCTGGTTGCTTCCTCCCGGTAAAGTAGCCAGATGAGAATGAATAAATGATGATATGGTAATAGCTTCGGGTGTTTTTAATGACTGAAAGCACTCCTTGATTGTTTTTAAAGACATAAAACCGTTAACGACAAAATTTCCTGTGTTTTTTTCTTTCACCCCAACCCATTTTACATATAAAGATCGCGAGCGGTTGGTCTCCGGTTCAATATCCATTGTTTTAGCTCGTATGGCAACAAGTAACGATATAATTATGCCGATAGAAAGAGCAACACCCATGATGGATATAAAAGCCGAATAAGGATTATCCTTAATTGTTCTTATGGCTTGTTTGAAGTAGCTTATTTTCATTTTTTTCCTTCTAGCTTAGCTGATTTATTAAATTTTATTCTACACGTCTTCCATCGAAGAAACGAACAATGCGTTTCGTTGTTTTTGCTATAAGTTCGTCGTGTGTTACCATTACTATTGTTGTACCTTCGTTATTCAACTCAAACAGTAGATCCATAATTTCCGTACCCATCTTGCTGTCAAGGTTTCCGGTAGGCTCATCGGCCAAAATGATTTGTGGATTGCCGATAATGGCACGAGCTATGGCTACACGCTGACACTGCCCTCCGGATAGTTGAGACGGGAAGTGTTTCATGCGGTGCGAAAGACCTACTTTCTCCAATACATGCTTTGCTAATTCGCGGCGGCTAGTGTCTCCAGACTTGCGATAAAGAAGTGGCAGTTCCACATTGTCGAGTACGTTTAGTGAATTTATAAGATGGAAACTTTGAAAAACAAACCCAAGTGTTTTGTTACGGAACTCCGCCATTTCTTTGTCTTTCATCTTGTTTGTTTCTGTACCATTGATGAGTACTTTGCCATTGGTTGCAACATCGAGTAGCCCCATGATATTTAGCATGGTACTTTTACCACAACCTGATGGGCCCATAACGGACAGAAAATCCCCTTTTTCGACTTCCAGATTTACATTTTCCAATGCTACTGTTTCTACTTCTTTCGTCCTATAAATTTTTGTAATCCCTTGTAAATTGATTATTGACATAGTGCTGATATTTTATGTATAATTATTTTTTTATTTACTTTTATACTCTTCCTAATCGAAGGAAGAGTATAAAAGATCTCCCTAAAATTATATTACCTATTATAGAATTAATTTATTTTTAATTTTTGCTTGTTTTTATACTGATTCATATCTGATATAATTACTTGCTCGCCTTTTTCGAGACCACTTATCACTTCTACATATTCGAAGCTGCTTTCGCCTAGTTTTATTTTTTTCTTTTCCGCTTCTCCATTTTTTACTACCCACAGCTCATATTCTCCGGCTCCTATATAATACGTCGAATTCGGAATTCGTAATACATCATCCTGTATCCCATGAGTAACATATACATCTGTTTTCAGACCACTTCTCAGGCGAGAATTACCTGAGTCTTTTAGCATAACGGTGAAATTAATTACCCCGTTCTTTACCGAAGGAGTTATATTTACGACTGTTCCTTCCAACTGCAACTGTCCGATTTTTATTATCGCTTTAGCTCCCGAACTGAGTTTCTCGGCATAGCTATCGGCTATTTCTGCCAATATCTTGAAGTGACTCAGGTCTGAGACAATAGCTATTTGTGTTCCGGCAGAAACTTGCGAACCTATTTGGTTATTTACATAGGTAAGCGTTGCTCTCTGAGGCGATAATATACGAGCATCTTTTAAGAGACGGGCACTTTCTGCCAGCGATTTTTCGAATATACTCAGGTCGAGTTGTTGGACTTTGACCTCGGCTGATGCATTTTTCTTCTCATTCACTATTTGTTCTTTTAGCTGCTGGAGCTCAAGCTTTGCTACTTCATAGTTTAATGCTGCTTGGCGTACCTTGTCAGAGGTACTTGCCCCTATGCTATCCAGATATCTTTCGTTTTTAAGCTCGGTTTGTAGTTGTTTGAGCTTCATATCCTTTACCTGTAACTGCATTTGAAGATCCGAAATTGTATTGTCGAGACTCACTTGAGACTGGATAAGTTTGCTTTTCTTCATTTCCTTTTCGTCCAGCTTCTGCTTGTAATCTGTTTCTATCGAGGCCAATTCGAGCTTTAAGATCGGTTCATCTTTGTTAACCGAATCTCCCGCTTCTTTATATACCTCCAGTATCCGGCTATTGATAGGCGATACAATAATTTCTTCGGTCAGAGGAATCACTTTGCCCGATGCATTTACCGTTACTTCGATTGTTCCTCTGTCAACAGTTCCTATAATTACATTTTTCGAAGAAATCGAACCTTGCAGAAAGTTTACTACGATAATAACTACTATTGCCAAACCTACTATAATAGCACCATATCCTATGATCTGTTTACGTCTTTCTTTGCGTTGCTCACTTAATGGTATCTCTCTGTCCATTTCTAATGTTTTATTATTCTACCTATTTATATCAAGTCGTATGCCGAAAATGTAAATTGTATATAATCAGCTGTTTATCGTTTTTGTAAATGTCCGATATCGGACGACTTGTTCGGAAGTAGTCATTCTTAAATGTTTGCTACAAAGAATCGGCAGGTGAATCTGTAATTGAATTCTCCATCGAAGATTATTTACAGAGAGAAAAAGTGTATATTTGAGGAGGTAAAATTTTATACTCTTTGCAAAATATAGACCCAAATGATAATTCGTGCATTAAAATATATTCGTTATGCGGGTGAACCTCGCGAATGGAGTATCGTAGGCAGTAATGATGATTATGCTTATTTTGATAATCTAAATCTTTTGGTGGGCAAAAACGCATCCGGAAAAAGCCGGACATTAAATCTTATAAGACAAATTGCGAACTTATTTTCGGGACAGATTAGTTTAAAACAAACTGTTAGTCCTAGCGAAAACTTTGAAATCATTTTTACTGAGGGTGAAAACACATATAAGTATATACTTGGCTTCAAAAACAGGACTATCATCACAGAGGTTCTGATGTTTGATGACAAAGTCTTATTGGATAGGGAAAAGAAGATATTCATCGATCTTGAAAATAATAGAGTTGAAGCGGATGTGTCAGATAATCAACTGGCCATTACTTTGCAAAACGACGAAGAGAAATCTTATTATGAAAGTTTTGTAGAGTGGGGGAGGTCTCTCCGAAATTACATGTTTGCAAACCAGTTGGAGAAAAAGAAATTGGTGAAGGACTACGTCGGGGAGGAAAACAATAAAGATATTGATGACCCGGAGACTTTGATTCACGCTTTCTACAAAGGGAGAGAGCTGTTCGGTGAAACCTTTATATCAGAGATTCTGTCGAGCATGCAGGATTTGGGCTATGATATTTCTAAAATCGATATAGAAGAGGTTGACGGACTTTACGGACTATGCGTTGAAGAAGATTGTAAATATACTGTTTCTCAACGTGAAATGTCTCAAGGCATGTATCGGGCTCTGTCTTTATTGATATTGTTGCATTATGCGAAATTGAAGAATATTTCATTTTGTATGTTGATTGATGATATTGGAGAAGGTCTTGATTTTGAAAGCTCGAAGAAAATAACAGACATCGTTATTAAGAAGGTGAACAAATCCAATATGCAATTCTTCATGACCACAAACGATCGCTACATTATGAATCAAATACCGCTTCGCTATTGGTCTGTAATAGGTAGGGACCATAGCAAATCGATATTCTACGATTATACAAATTCGAAAGATACTTTTGAAGACTTTAAATATACGGGACTTAATAACTTCGATTTTTTGGCCACAGACTTTTACCAGAAAGGTTTTGGCATTATGGATGAGGATAATAACGTTTGATGAGACGCATTGCTTTTTTCGTTGAAGGACAGACTGAGCAGATTTTTATAAATCGCTTGATAAAGGAAGTCTTTGGCTATAAACAGATTAATATTATTCAGAAACAATTTCGTGGAGGTTCTAATATACCCAAACAAGAGATTGTTCGGAACTCGTCATTTTCTCGAAATCCGAAGTATGAAGTGCTTATTTTTGATTGTGGCTCAGACAACAGGGTAAAATCGGAGATATTAGATAACATTTCTAACCTTCGACAAAGAGGGTATGAAATGATAATCGGTGTCCGTGATCTTTATCCTATACCGATAGATGATTTGGAGAAGCTGGAAAAAGGTTTACGCTTCTTGCCGAATAAGCTGAGAGCAGATGCTCCGTATTTTGATATTGTAATTGCAATACACGAAATAGAAGCGTGGTTTATGGCGGAAACGAATCACTTCAAGAGAATAGACAAACGGCTGACAGGACGATTTATAAAAGATAGGCTTGGGTTTGATCCTTATGTCATAAACTCAGAATCGAGAGTACATCCGGCTAAGGATCTGGATAATATCTACAGGCTTGTAGGCAAGTCGTATACAAAGAAATATAATGCTACGGTGAGAGTTGTAAATAAACTAGACTTTAATCGTCTCAGGCATCAGGTACGTTACGATGTCGGCTCTTTGAACAGGCTTTTAAGTGTGATCGATAACTTCAAAGGAAGTAAGAAATAGGCAGTTTTTTACTCTTGTCTTATTTCTGCTCTAGCGTTATTTCTACAATTTCGGGTTGTGCGAAAAAACGGAATGGAAATCCGCCCATACCAACGCCCGAAGTAACATATAATTTTGTTTTACCCTTTTCTTTCCAACCATACCTGTATTTTTGTCCCGTTTGCATATATTCAGGATGATTGGTTGCCGGCATAATGGGAGCATACAATCCAAAAAGAGTTATTTGTCCCCCATGTGTGTGACCCGATAGCATAAGGTCTACAAGGTCTGTGTCTAGCAATTCCATGTAGTCGGGGTTATGAGACAGCAATATGCAGAAGTTGTTTTGCTTCACATCACTGATCGTATTGTCTATAATCTGCACATCTTCCCAAAGATCTCCTACACCTCCGATTTTTATACTGTCATTACCTTCTTTTATCCAGTATGACTCATTGTCGCAGATATGAAAGCCACAATTGCTAAAGCCTTGCTGTATTAGCTTGGCATCTTCCCAGTGGTCATGATTGCCCAATACTGTGTATACTCCGTATTTACTTTTCAGCTTTCTTATTTCCTCAAAGAAAGGATGTGAGTATGTTGTGTCTTTTAAGGTATTATCCCCTCCGATAAACACCATGTCGGGGTTTCGTTCATTGATTCTCTCTACCAGACGTGCCACGTCTTTACCCGTGAAATATTTTCCGGAGTGAATGTCCGATACAAAGATTATCTTCTTTCCTACAAAAGCATCGGGAATATCTTTGCTTCGGAATGTCAGCTCTTTCAGCTTTATATTTCGTGCTTCCAGATAGCCATATATAAGACAGATACTGGCAACCATTACGGCTGCCAGCGAAAAATAAGCCAGATATTTCTTCCTCTTATTTGTCACTCCTATATTTGTTATCGTAGTCTTTTATAGAACGGCGTATAACCTCGTGTGCTGTTTTTACATCGTATGTGCCTGTAAGGATACATCGAGGAGACTTGTCTCCGGGTAAATCCTTATAGGTGGTAAAGTAGTGTTTCAGACGGTCTATTACCATTGGCGGTACGTCCGATATATCTTTGTATGCACCGTAGATAGCATCATTTTCGAGTACAGCAATAAGCTTATCATCGGCTTTGTTGTGATCTAATAATCTGAAACCTCCTATCGGTCTGGCTTTCACTATTATATCTCCATGTGTGATGTCTTTCTCAGTCAGAACGCAAATATCTACAGGGTCGTTATCTCCTTCTATATCAGTTCTTCCCAATTCATTGTTTGTAAGCTCTGCTACAAGGTCGGCACTATATGTTTGAGGGATAAACCCATAAAGGGCAGGGATGATGTTTGAGTACTTCTGTGGTCTGTCGATGCTAAGGTAACCGGTTTCTTTGTCAACCTCGTATTTAACTGTGTCGGTAGGTACTATTTCGATAAAGCATGTTACTACCTGAGGTGCATTGCTTCCGGCATTTATTCCATGCCATGGATGTGCTTTAAATTGATGGTCGTTCATAACAAATCTTAAAAACTTATAATGTATATCCTATTTTTGCTGCAAATTTAAAGCAATATTTTTGTTTCACCTAAAATACCGACTTTTATAACTCAATACCTTTCGGTTACGAATTTCCAAATTCAAATCACTATCTATAAAAAGGTAACAATATTTACAATATTCTGCTTTGCCGATTATTTGCTGTAACCAATTGATATATTACGTCTTGAAGCTGTATTTATTTGCAAAAGGTGACAAAAGTAACACCTTTCGAACCTTATTTCACTGTCACTTTATATCTTCCTTTACACTTGAATGAATATTCGGATAGAATTAATTTAATGATTTCTTATAATAGCGATGTTTTAGCTTACAATCTATTTTAATTATTTCAAAGATCTCTATAAGAGATAATTCTGATAAGAAAAAGCAATGTTGTAGACCTTCTTTTATCTATCATTTATAAATAAAATTTAATATGCCTCTACAATGCCTAAAAAGGTAATTTGTGGATTATATAAAAATTAACTAAATACTTTAAATCGTGAACTTTTCATTATCTTTGTGTTCGAATTTTTAGAACGTAATTTCATGAGCGATGACAAACAAAGGTTGCTCGACGAGCGATACATGAGAATGGCGGCTATTTGGGCCGAAAATTCGTACTGTAAGCGCAGAAAAGTAGGAGCCCTTATTGTAAAAGATAAAATGATTATATCCGATGGGTATAATGGTACTCCTTCAGGATTTGAGAATATTTGCGAAGATGAAAACAACGAAACCAAAGCATATGTTCTGCATGCCGAAGCTAATGCAATCACGAAAGTAGCCTGTTCGCATAACAGTAGTCTTGGGGCTACAATGTATGTGACTACATCGCCTTGCATAGAATGTGCAAAACTTATAATTCAGGCGGGCATAACGCGGGTTGTGTATAATCAGAAATATCGGCGTACAGATGGAGCTTCTCTTCTCGAACGTGCGGGAGTAGAGGTCGTATTTATAGATATAGAAACTAACACAGAGGGATCGGAAGATTAAATGGAAAGCGATAAGAACTTGAACAACAATTGGGAAGGGACAAACAGCAAAATGGCAGAGAACAATAATAGTAGTAAAACTAAAAAAGGAGGAAGGGGTATTTATATCTGGCTTCCGTTGTGCATTGCTGTAAGTGTTGCTGTTGGTATCTTTATAGGAAATGCTTATTCTATATTTGGTTCGGGAAGCGGATTTTTAGGGCGAAAAGGCAATAAGCTCGACGTTGTACTCGACTATATCAATAAGTCTTATGTGGATACGGTAAATGTAGATGCGCTGATCGAAAATGCTATACCAACCGTATTGGCCGGATTAGATCCGCACTCAGATTATATTAGTGCAGATATTATGAACCGCAAAGATGACGAACTGGAAGGTCATTTTAGTGGTATCGGTGTTGAGTTTATTATATTGAATGATACGCTGACAATTGTAAAAGCCATACCGGGAGGACCTTCTGAAGCTGTCGGTATACAGGCCGGAGACAGAGTTGTAACTGTGAATGACTCTCTGTTTGTGGGCAAAGGAATAAATGAAAATAAAGTGTACAGCACACTCAAAGGACCTGAAAAGACCCAGATCAAAATAGGGGTGAGGAGACAAGGGCGTGATGAGTTGATTCCATTTGTAGTAACCAGAGCCTTTGTGCCGGTGAAGAGTGTGGATGCATCCTACAAGCTTGATAATAAGATAGGATACATAAAGGTAAGTAAGTTTGGCAGCACAACATATAACGAATTTATTTCGGCAATAGCTAAATTGAAAAGTCAGGGTTGTGAATCTTTTGTTGTAGACTTGCAACAAAACACAGGAGGATACATGGAAGCTGCCATAATGATGGTGAATGAATTCCTTGCCAACGGAGAGCTTATCTTGTATACTGAAGGAAGAGCTTATCCTCGTGAAAATTATTATGCTGATAATTCGGGTACATGCAAGCAAAGCCAGATTGTGGTTCTTCTCGATGAAACAAGTGCATCAGCCAGTGAGATATTTGCCGGAGCTATACAGGATAACGATAGAGGCTTGATCGTCGGTCGCCGTTCGTTTGGTAAAGGATTGGTACAGGCTCAATATAAGTTCAACGATGGTTCTGCTATGCGACTCACAATTGCCCGATATCATACACCGTCTGGTAGATGTGTACAGAAGGCATACGAAAAGGGAGACCGTCAGACATATAGTATGGACTTGTATAACAGATATAGCCGAGGAGAATTTGACAATAGAGATAGTATCAAGTTCGATAATCTACCTCTTTTCCATACTCTTTCGGGAAGACCGGTGTATGGTGACGATGGCGTTTTATCCGATGTTTTTGTTCCTCGCGATACGACAGGTATCAATTCGTACTACATGCGAGTAGCGAATAAAGGGTTGCTCAGAGAGTTTAGCTATGTGTATACCGAAAAGAAC
This sequence comes from Dysgonomonas sp. UBA7630, assembly GCF_002483985.1. Classification (NCBI taxonomy): domain Bacteria; kingdom Pseudomonadati; phylum Bacteroidota; class Bacteroidia; order Bacteroidales; family Dysgonomonadaceae; genus Dysgonomonas; species Dysgonomonas sp. UBA7630. The sequence continues at coordinate 110,580 of NZ_DLIY01000023.1, read as the reverse complement.
AGAGATAAACTGAAGAGCTTTAAAACATGGACTGATGCTGCAAAATATTTATCTACACAGCCTATTGTCGATAATTTTGCAGACTATGCCTATACAAAGGGAATCCGTAAACAGCCATATTTGATAGATGAATCGCGCAAGCTTCTTCAAACACAGCTCGAAGCATTTATTATACGCAATTTCTTCAGCGAAGACAATTTCTATGAAATGTTCCAAAGAGATGAGCAGATGATAAAAGAAGCGGTAAGATTGCTCAAGGCTAATAAGGCTACGCCTGATGCCATAAAGAAAGGAGCATATAAATAATGAGGATTGGTTATGATATAATATAAAATAGAAGGATAAAAGTAGAACTCTACTTTTATCCTTTTTTCTTGTATTCGTTCTATTTAAGTAGAAATTAGAAAAAGAAATGTATTTTTGTTGAAGGAATTAATTATACAAACAAAATATCTCCAACGGAACAAAGAAAATAAAGAATGAATATAGCACAGCAAAAAGAAAAACTGAGAAAAGAAATATCCTTGTTAAAGAAACAATATTCGGCTGACGACCTACACAATCGTTCGGAAGAAGTATTATCGGTTTTGGAAATAACAGGAGCATTTCAGCAGGCAAAAACTATATTTATTTATAATAGTATGGGGGATGAGGTACAGACCCTCGATTTTATAAACCGTTGGAGTGCTGAAAAGAATTTCTACTTGCCAGTTGTGGTTAAGGATGATATTGTTTTCAGAAAATATGTTCAGGATACCACATTGAAGCAATCTTCGTATGGTATAATGGAACCATTGGGTGATAATTTTACCGATTATAAAAAGGTGGATTTAATTATTGTCCCCGGTGTAGCCTTCGATCGAAAGATGGGGCGTCTGGGCAGAGGTAGGGGGTATTACGATCGCTTCTTGTCTCTCGTTTCGGCTCCTAAAATGGGTATATGTTTCGAATTCCAACTTCTGGATACTATCCCTGTTGATACGAATGATATAAAGATGGATTATATTGTCTCTGAAAATGAATTTATTTGGAAATAAAGAAATATTATTTCATTTAATTATGAGTTTAAGGGGATATATTAAATAAATAAAAAATCCATATATTTGCGTTCTGAAAATAAGTTTATTCTCCATATTATTTAATCTATGTCTATAATCATTAAGGAGGTTAAAGAAGATGATAAAGCTTTGAAAAAAGCATTTATTAAATTTCCTACCGATGTTCTTTATAAAAATTCTCCATATTATGTACCTTCTCTCGTTCTGGATGAACTGGGTACGTTGAATGAAAAAGAGAATCCCGCATTCGATTTTTGTGAAAAACAATTGTTTTTGGCATATAGAGATGGCGAGATCGTTGGCCGTATTGCCGGTATTATAAATCACACAGCGAATGAAATCTGGAATCAAAAAAATGCACGCTTCGGATTTGTTGATTTTATCGACGACAACGAGGTTGTAGATGCCTTGTTCGATGCGGCAGGGAAGTGGGCGAAAGCCAAAGGTATGAATGTTATAGTAGGACCTATGGGCTTTACCGATTTAGATCACGAAGGCTTGCTGATTGAAGGTTACGACCGAGAGTCGACAATGTCTACAACATATAGTTATCCGTATTACAGAGAGCAGATAGAACGCCTCGGATTTGAGAAGGACGCCGACTGGAATGAATATCGGATACCTGTTCCTGATTCTGTTCCTGAAAGGCATCAGCGTATCGCTAATATGGTGATGCAGCGATATGGTTTGAAGGTACTTAAATTTAAAAGCCTAAAACAAATAACGCCATACGTAAGTAAGATATTTGAACTGTTGAATGTTGCTTATAAGCCTTTATATGGCTTTGCTCCATTGACACAACGTCAGATAGACTACTATGTGAAAATGTATGTGCCATTGCTTCGCTGGGATTTGGTATCGATAATAATTAAAGAAGATACCGATGAGGTAGTTGGATTTGGTATAGCTATGCCGAGCCTTTCTCGCGGACTTATTAAATCTCGCGGACGATTCCTTCCATTTGGTTGGATAAATCTTTTGAGGGATCTCAAAAGCAAGAAAAATCCAGTCGTAGACCTTCTGCTGATTGGTATCTCGCCCGAATATCAAGGAAAAGGTGTAAACGCTATCATCTTTAACGATTTTATACCATCAGCACATAAGTGTGGCTTCAAGTTTGCAGAATCAAATCCCGAGTTGGAGATGAACAACAAGGTTGCTTCTCTTTGGGACGGATTCAATGCTGAGAATCATAAGAAAAGAAGAGCATATAAGAAAAATATATAAATAGAAAAAGGATTGTCTCGGTAGGCAATCCTTTTCTTTTTCTACTGTCTCTTTTTACATTACTACCCTCGAGTATGGAGCAGCATCCATAGAGCAAAAATCTTTGTCTAAATACTTAAAATAACCGGTAATGGCTATCATTGCCGCATTATCTGTTGTATATCCAAAAGGAGGGATATGTATTTTCCAGCCATAACGTTTTGCATGATCTTCGAAAGCTGTACGAAGCCCCGAGTTTGCAGATACTCCTCCGGCTACGGCAACCTCATTTATATTGTAATCTTTGGCTACTCGTCTGAGTTGTTCCATCAGTACATCTATGATTGTCTTTTGTAATGACGCACAAAGATCTTCTTTATTCTTATCAATAAAGTCAGGGTCTTTTTTCAGTTCATCCCTCAAGAGGTATAGAAAAGAAGTTTTCAATCCGCTAAAGCTGTAATTATAACCCGGTATATGCGGCTTATTCAATTTAAACTTGGTAGGATCGCCTTCTTTTGCCAATCGGTCAACAACAGGTCCTCCGGGATAACCCAGTCCCATCACTTTCGCACACTTGTCAAAAGCTTCGCCGGCGGCATCGTCGATTGTTTGTCCTACTATCTCCATTTCGTTGTATGACTTCACAAGAATTATTTGTGAATTTCCACCCGAAACCAGTAGGCACAAAAATGGATATTGTGGTTGGTTATCATCGTCTTTATTCTCTTTGATAAAGTGAGCCAAAACATGTCCGTGCAGGTGGTTAACATCAACCATCGGTATATTTAGTGCCGACGATAGCCCTTTAGCAAAAGATGTACCCACAAGCAACGAACCCATAAGTCCCGGACCTCGGGTAAAGGCAATTGCGGACAGATCTTCTTTGTTGACTCCGGCCTTTTTTAAAGCCTGATCTACCACCGGTATAATGTTTTGCTGGTGTGCTCGTGAAGCCAATTCGGGAACAACACCCCCGTAACTTTCATGAACCTTCTGGCTGGATATTACATTTGACAAAAGCACCCCGTCTTGTATAACGGCTGCTGCAGTATCGTCACAGGAAGATTCTATTCCTAATATAGTTATCATTCGTTGGATTTATTTTTTTTTCTATAATAGACTATGCTTATTACTTGCGCCAAAATATATAATATATTGTTACATTCTTAGTTATAACATTATGCATATATGTTTGTTTATAAAGCGGAACAAAATTAAAAAATATAAATTATCTTCGCAAAGAAGAAATCTTAAAAGGGAATAAATGAAAAATATAACTTACTTATTAGGTTTTATTATAATATCTTTCATCGGCTGTTCGGGCACGGTGAAGAGCGACAACAGGCATTCAGCACAAGAGAGAGTATCCATTATACGCTTCGATAAAGATATATACAATTATATACAACACCCTGATGCCGCAACAGAAAAATCTCTGACCGAAAAATATCCCTTGTTGCTTCCTGCTTTTGGGCAAATCGCCATGAAGACCAGCGATCAAGCGACGTTTTTTCCTCAACTTAGAGATTACTTTGCGAATGAAGACTTACTCAAAATATATCAGGATGTATCTACAAAATATGCAGACGTATCTGTATATGAAGATAAGTTGACTGCGGTAAACGCTTTGGTAGAAGAAAATTTTCCCGGTAAAAAACTACCTCGGTTAGCGATGCATGTCTCAGGTTTCAGAGCAAATGTAATTATCGTAAACAATCTTATATCTCTCTCGATAGACAAGTATTTGGGTAGTGACTATCCGGCTTATCAAAGTTTCTTTCAACCATACGAACGCCTTCAAATGCAGTCTGAGGATATTGTAAAGGATTATATCAAAGCTTGGCTGATAAGTGATATTATAAAACCTGCCGATCACGAAACTCTTCTGTCTGCTATGATAGATGAAGGTAAAATTTTGTATGCACTATCCATTCTGCTTCCCGGTGAGGATACCGACAATCTGATAGGATATACATCCCAACAATCAGCTTGGTGCAAGAATAACGAGAAAGATATTTGGCAGAAAATAGTAAAAGAAAACTATCTTTATTCTACCGATCACATGCTTATCACTCGTCTCACCAATGATGCCGCTTCTACAACCGTAGTATCACCGCAGTCTCCGGGGCGTGTAGGTGCATGGATAGGCTGGCAGATCGTAAATCAGTATGCCAATAAGAAGGGATTCTTGCTGGAAGATATATTATCTATGGATGCGCAAACAATTTTGAAAGGCGCCAAATATAACCCGTAAAAAGTTATTAACATCTTGTTCAAAACTTAAGTCTCCATTCAATATTATTTATTTTATCTTTGAATAAAATTTATGGAAAGGGGAGTTCAGATAAATGGCAGAGTCAAATTTTAGGAATCAGGGAAAACGCAAACCAAAGGAAACAACTTTAGTTCCGGATATAGGAAAAATACAACCACAGGCCAGAGAGTTGGAAGAGGCCATACTCGGAGCTCTAATGCTAGAGAAAGATGCTTATTCGGTTGTTAGTGATAGTCTTAAACCAGAAAGTTTTTACGATTCCATTCATCAGATTATATACAGAGCAATAGTAGATCTGGCTGTACGTCAGGCACCGATCGATATGCTTACTGTTGTCGAACAATTACGCAAAGATGGAGAATTGGAGACAGTGGGAGGGCCTGTATATATAGCTCAGTTGACCGAAAAAGTGGCATCTGCTGCCCATATCGAATTTCATGCCCGTATTATAGCTCAAAAATATCTTGCGCGCGAACTTATCTCTTTTTCCTCAAATGTTACAAGTAAAGCATTTGATGAAACAGTAGATGTCGACGACCTCATGCAGGAAGCTGAGAGCAAACTGTTCGAGATATCGCAGGGCAATGTGAAGAAGGATGTGACGCAGATCAATCCGGTCATCAAAGAAGCCTTACATTTACTTGAAATAGCGGCAAACCGTCCTGAAGGGCTAAGCGGTCTGGAAACAGGGTTTACTCCGCTGGACAAGATAACTTCGGGTTGGCAAAACTCCGACTTGGTAATTATTGCAGCTCGTCCGGCGATGGGTAAAACCGCATTCGTGTTGTCAATGGCCAAAAATATGGCTGTGTCTTATAAATATCCGGTAGCATTATTCTCTCTCGAGATGTCGAACGTACAGCTCGTAAACCGTCTGATCGTCAATACATGCGAAATACCGGGCGAAAAGATAAAGAATGGGCAGTTACTCCCTTATGAGTGGGAACAGCTCGATTTCAAAATAAAAGAGCTTTACGACGCACCGTTATTTATAGATGATACCCCGAGTTTGTCAGTTTTCGAACTGAGGACAAAAGCACGCCGTCTGGTCCGTGAGCATGGCGTTAGGATTATCATAATTGACTACCTCCAGCTAATGAATGCCAGCGGTATGAATTATGGTAGCCGCGAACAAGAGGTGAGTATGATATCTCGCTCATTGAAAGGATTAGCAAAAGAATTAAACATCCCAATCATTGCCCTTTCGCAGCTTAACCGTGGGGTTGAGGGGCGTACAGGAGCAGAAGGAAAGCGTCCGCAATTGTCTGACCTCCGTGAATCGGGAGCTATCGAGCAGGATGCCGATATGGTATGTTTTATCCACCGCCCTGAATATTATAAAATATTAGAAGATGATAAAGGTAACTCCTTGATAGGTCTTGCCGAAATTATTATAGCAAAGCATCGTAATGGTGCTACAGGCGATGTATTGTTACGCTTCAAGAGCGAATTTGCCCGTTTTCAAAATATTGATGACGATTATAATTTTGGAGCAGGTCAGCAGTTCTCATCTAAGATCAACAATCACCCTGTGGCAGAACAACCACCACACCCTATGCAAGGAGGTGGTAATGACTTTGTTCCTTTCTAGCCCGAACAGAATACACATCTTAGTTATATAATAAGAATCCTTTCATCTTTGTAATGAAAGGATTTTTTTATTGATAATCTTTCTTGAAAGCTTAAATATATATTCTTTAGTTTCTACAAAAAAATAGAGGCTGATTACATTGTTTAATCAGCCTCTATATCGAAAAGACAATTTATTTAGTTTTATTTCGCTTCAATTGCATTATCCTTATTCTTTTCTTCTTTCTTGAAGATAGCCCAAGCTATTGGGGTAGCAACGAATACAGAAGAATATGTACCGATAATAATACCGATGAAGATCGCAAATGTGAAGCTTCTGATAGTATCACCACCTAATAAGAAGATACAGAATACAACCAACATAGAACTCAATGATGTATTCATCGTACGTCCTAATGTTGAGTTCAATGCCTCATTAATAGTTTCGGTTATATTGCGTTTTGGATACATGTTTCTGATCTCGCGGATACGGTCGAAGATTACAACCTTGTCATTGATAGAGTAACCTACTACTGTCAACACCGCAGCAATAAACGACTGGTCTATTTCCATCGAGAATGGCATTATCTTATATAGTAAAGAGTATAAGAAAATAACCAATACAGCATCGTGTGCTACTGCGAAGAATGTACCTGCCGAGAACGCTATGTTGCGGAAACGTATAAGGATATAGACAGCCATACATATTACGGCAATCACAACTGCGATTGTAGCAGCGGTCTTCAAGTCGTCGGCAACACTTGGCCCTACACGTTGAGAACTTTGTATATAGTTGTCGATTGTTGTATTTGGTGCCAAATATTCTTTCAATGCACTAGTCATTTTAGCTCTGATCTCTGTTTCTACAGCATCTGTTGCTTCTTCTACTTTGTAGTTTGTAGTAACACGCACCTGACTTGTTGTAGAAGATTGCGTTGCTGATCCACTAGTCAATACAAGAACCGTAGAACCTTGGAATTCTGGAACTAGTAGTTTTTCTATATCATCAGCATTTACATTCTTATCGAAACGGATCAAATAGTTTCGTCCACCTGTAAAGTCAATACCTCCGTTCAATCCATTGATAAATAATGAAGCCAATCCTGACACCAAAATGATGGCAGAGAAGATAACAACCTTTTTGGTCATTCCCAAGAAATTGATATTTGTATTCAAAAACAGTTTCTTAGAAAGAGATGTAGAGAATGTAAGATTTCTGAATTTACCTTTTTCGAGCATATATTCATAGAATATACGTGTCAGGAATACAGAAGTAAGGAACGAAGCAATGATACCAATTATCAACGTTGTAGCAAATCCTTGTATCGGACCTGTTCCGAAGTATGCAAGAATGATGGCTGTAATTACCTGAGACACGTGACCGTCGAAGATAGCAGAAAATGCATGTTTGTAACCGTCTACTACGGCAACTTTCACGTTTTTACCCGCTCTTAATTCTTCCCTTGTACGCTCATAAATCAATACGTTAGCATCCACAGCAAGCGCAAGTGCCAATACAAGCCCTGTTATACCCGGTAGTGTCATTACCGCTCCAAAAGCAGCTAGAATACCTATGGTGAAGAACAAGTTGACAATTAGCGCCGAGTTTGCGATTAACCCCGGTATCAATCCGTAAATAACGCAGATATAGATCATCAATAATACCAAGGCTAATAAGAATGAGAATATACCGGCAGTAATAGCTTCCTGTCCGAGAGATGGCCCTACAATATCTTCTTGTACGATATGTACACCTGCTTTCATCTTACCAGACTTAAGAACGTTCTCTAAGTCTTTTGCATCATCTACAGTAAAACGACCTGTGATCTGAGAACGGCCACCTTCAATTTTATTTTGAACGTTTGGTGCAGAATATACAGATCCATCAAGAACGATAGCGATGCTTCTTCCTTGCTCAGCTCCTGTAATAGTAGCCCAACGTTGTGCTCCTGTAGTATTCATCTGCATATCTACTTCCCATGCAGAACCGTGTTGAGATTGGTCAGCTTTAGCCGAGATCACAACATCTCCGTCAAGAGCCGGACCTTTTTTAATACCATCACCACGAAGAGAATATAGTGCGAATTGTGTTTCTTTTGCATCTTCAGCTTTGAAGCCCCAAGCAAATGTTAAGTCGCCAGGGTACAAATCTTGATATCTGTGTAAAATTCTATTTACGGCAGCTGTATCTGTTTTATTTACAAAACCGACGATAGCTCCACCTGCAAAGGTTGTAAAGTAGGAGCGAAGAGGTTTTGTAAATCCTAGATTATCGGTGCTTTCTACTTTTACAGAGTCTGTGGTCGCAGCAGCTAGAGAATCTGTAGCTACAGGTGCAGTAGTACCATTTGCAGCTAACACTTCTTTCGAACGCTGATCCATCAACTCAATATAGTTTTGGATTTCCTGTAGGTTGTATGTTTTCCAGAACTCAAGATTTGCGCTACCTTGCAATAGTTTCTTCACACGTTCAGGTTCTTTAACTCCCGGCAATTCGATTAGTATACGTTCTGCACGGTCTAGTTTCTGAATGTTAGGAGCAACTACCCCAAATCGGTCGATACGCGTACGCAACACATTGAATGAGTTATCAGCAACGCTTTGCAATTCTGTTCTTAAAACAGCTACTACTTTATTATCATCATCGGTAGGAGATACCTGATCTCTCAGTTTTGTACTGAATATCGATGCTAATTTGTTATTGCCGTTACTAGCTTTGAATTTATCAACAAAAATAGAGATATAGTCTCGGTTACTTCCTTTTCTGTTTTCGTCCGAAGCCTGTCCTAAAGCTGTTTGAAACGCCTCATTGTCGGGATCTCCAAGTGAACGAAGTACTGCGGCAGCGTCTACTTCCACAATAACACTCATACCACCTTTAAGGTCTAGCCCGAGGCCAATTTCTTTCTCACGGCATTCTTTCAGAGTATAGCCGATGCTATCTCCAATGCCAAGGATACCTTTAGGCCAAACTTTCTCTGTAGACATTGAGTCTATGTAGAAAGTATATTGCTTATTATACAACTCATCATAGAGTAGTTGATCGCCTTTTGCATGCTCCGTAGCGTATGCAGCTGCGTATTCTTCCGCTTTCTTATCGTAACTTCTTGTTACAAACGTAAAAGACAAGTAAAACAAACAAACTAATGTTAANNAGTATTGCAAAAGTAATTACAAAGCCTTTGTTTTGCATTTTGGATTTTACTTTTTGTTATTTAATTATATTATTTCTATTTTCTTCAAAATTAATAAAATACACATATATCCCGGACACCTCTTTTCAATAAAATGAGGCCTAATGGAGATATATGCACACTTTTAGGCGTGCAAATATAATCTTTTATTCTTTACAAATCATAATAAATATAAAGAAATTAGAGATTAAGCAAATATGCAAATCGGTAGATAATAGTTTTATACTCTATGCCGATAAACATACTCTTGCATTGATGTATTACTAATTTTCTTCCTGTTTTCTTATTTCCGCTCGTTTGATCTTTCCACTAATCGTTTTAGGTAGTTCTTCAACAAACTCGATAATACGAGGATATTTGTACGGAGCTGTAACCTTTTTTACGTGGTCTTGTATCTCACGCTTCAGGTGGTCATTGGCTTTGTTCTTATAGTCCATAGCTAATACAATGGTCGCTTTTACTACCTGTCCGCGTATTTCGTCCGGTACTCCGGTGATAGCACACTCTACAACAGCAGGATGTGTCATCAAAGCACTTTCTACTTCAAAAGGTCCGATACGGTATCCCGAACTTTTAATAACATCGTCTATGCGTCCTACAAACCAATAATAGCCATCTTCGTCGCGCCAAGCCATGTCTCCCGTATGGTATACATTATCATGATACACCTGTTTTGTTAGTGCCTCGTCACGATAATAACCCATAAATAGACCTAGTGGTTTCCATTTGTCGGTCTTAATAACAACTTCACCTACTTCGCCATCTTCTACCGAGCGACCGTCTGCTGCTATTAAGTCCATATCATACGCCGGATTGGGTACACCCATTGCTCCGGGTTTTGGTTCCATCCATGGGAAAGTAACAATAGTCGGCGTGGTTTCAGTTTGCCCGAAAGCCTCCATCATCTTTATTCCTGTACCTTTATAGAATGCCTCGAAAACAGATGGATTGAGAGCTTCACCTGCTGTAGTGGCGTACTCCAACGAAGATAAGTCGTAGTGAGACAGGTCTTCGCGAATCATAAAGCGGAATACTGTCGGAGGTGCGCAAAAAGAAGTGATTTTATGTTTCTCTATAAGGTGTAATACCAATTGAGGTGTAAATTTTTCATGATCAAATACCATTACAGCCGCACCGGCTATCCACTGTCCGTATAGTTTTCCCCAGACGGCTTTTGCCCATCCCGTATCGGCAACTGTAAGATGCAGGCTGTTTTCGTGCAGGTTGTGCCAATATTTAGCTGTTACAATATGCCCTAAAGGGTAAGCAAAATTGTGAATTACCATTTTCGGTTCTCCTGTTGTACCTGAAGTAAAATACAGCAGAGAAATATCATCATTGGTATTTACATGATCGGGACGTACAAAAGGCTTCGCTTCTTTTATTCCTTTATGGAAATCGTTCCATCCCGAAGGTATATTTTCCCCGCATGCAATAAGGCACTTCACTGTTGGCGACTCCGCCATTGCTTCATTTATGTGACTTATGACAGTTTCGTCATTTACACTCAGGATTGCTTTTATACTTGCCGCATTATTGCGATAAACGATGTCTTTTTTTGTTAATAGATGAGTCGCCGGAATCGCAACAGCGCCTATCTTGTGCAGAGCTATAACAGCAAACCAAAATTCGTAGCGTCGTTTCATGATAAGCATTACCATATCTCCATGTCCTATGCCTAACGACTGAAAATAAGCAGCTGTACGGTCGCTCTGTTCTTTGATGTCTGCAAATGTGAAATCGATGTGTTCTCCCTGGTCATTTCCCCAACAAATAGCTCTTTTGGTAGGGTTTATTCGTGCCCATTCATCAACTACATCATATCCAAAATTAAAATTATCAGGAATCTCAACGTGATAATGCTTTGCAAAATCTTCAGTTGAAGTAAAATGAATTTGTTTTACAAATTTTTCCAACATTATATAATGGTGATTAATCTTTTAGTAAATGAAAATACCAGCTTACAGCACAACAGCAATAAACTTCACTCGCTTTCCGTCCAAAGCTTTCATTCCATGGGGTAGGCTTGAATCGAAGTAGATACTATCACCTTCTTCCAATATCAAATCTTTCCCATTTATTTGTAAAAGCATCCGTCCTTCAAGGATAAGGTTAAACTCTTGCCCGGTATGTGTGCTATGATGTATCCTTACACTATCTTGCTTGGGTTCTACTGTGACTTCAAACACATCAGCCTTTCGATTGTTAAATCCACCGGCTAGCGTCTGATAGCTGTAATCTGAAACACGCTTCACAGCTAAACCTTTTCCCTTGCGCGTCAAAAAATAGCTGCTCATGCGAGGTTCGTCGGCAAACATCAGTACAGAAACATCTATATTATGTTTCGAAGCAATGTTTTTCAGTGTACTGATAGTCAAATCTTTTCTCCCTTCTTCATATTCGAGGTATACCACAGGATCGATACCACATGATGAAGCGAACTCTTCGGTCGTCATATCCAAAGCCTCACGGAGGCCTTTCAGACGCTGACCTATCTGCTTAATATCTTCATTCATACCTAAAATGTATTAAATTGATTCCTCTTTTTCGGGCTTATCCTTTCTTTCTTTTTGTGTTTCGGATATTAGTATTTGCATTGCTTTAGGGATGCCGGCTTTAAATTCAAGCAATTCCCCTGTTCTTGGATGTTTCAAAATTAGTCCCCCGGCATGAAGGGCAATTCTTTTGATCGGATTATTTGAAGCACCATATTTCTTATCGCCAACAATCGGATGTCCGATCTGTTGCATGTGTACTCTTACTTGATTTTTGCGTCGTGTTTCAAGGTCAAAATCCAATAATGAATAGCCACCTTTCGATTTTTGTGTCTTGTAATGAGTAACAGATTTCAGTCCTCCGTTATCGATAAGAGATGACATCATTACAAAGTTCTTGTTCTCGGTAAGCCACGATGTTACAGTTCCATTTTTAGGGTTCGGACGTCCTTCTACAATTGCCATGTATGAATACTTAGGTACAAGGTTGTCCCAGTTTTTCTGGAAAATATCCTGGAGCTCCATGTCTTTCGCAAAGATCATAAGTCCCGAAACTTCTCTGTCGAGGCGATGCAGAACATAAACACGTGCTTTTTTATCTTTTTTCTTTACGTATTCATTCAGAGAGTTATATACAGTGCGTGACTTTTCCTTATCTGTAGCTACAGATAGAAATCCTGCTTCTTTTTCGATGACGAGTAAGTCGTCGTCTTCAAATACAATCTTTAATCCCTTCAATCTCTTTTCTTTTCGAGACTGATCGTATTTCATAACAGAGACCTTATCTTTTGCCTTCAGTTCGAAATCGAATTGGGTGATAAGCTTTCCGTTTACTTTGATTTGTTTATGTGCAAGAAGCGATTTCACTGCGTTGCGGCTTTTACGTACTTCTTTTTGGACAAGGAAATCTAGCAATTGAGCCGGTTGATCAACTTTTATTTCCTGCAATACTTTATCTCTGGTTGTATTCCTCATTTCATTTATATATGAATATGAAACAAAGGTAAGCGTTTTTCTTTTAAGATAAACACAACATTAGATGTCGATTTACAAATATTAATTTAAATCATGGCTGCTTAAGGTTGGAGAATTTTAATGCATAGAGGCATAAAACACAGGATAATATCTTTCGCATGAAGCATGCTAGTGGAATTAACATTTATATTTTGTCTTTCAATATAATTTATCCTTACCTTTGCAGCACTTTGTTTCGTTTGTTAACGAATTAAAAGGGAATCAGGTGAAAATCCTGAACAGACCCGCTGCTGTAAGCTCTGTAAAGCTTGTGCAACATAGCCACTGTTATTCAAAATGGGAAGGCTGTACAAGTTGGAGTAAGTCAGAAGACCTGCAAAGTAATAGTTCGGACAGCTTTCGAGGAATAGAGCTTAAGAAACAGTGTTAAGATTATATAGTCTTTTCTTTGTTCTTATCGAAAGCATTTTATTGAATAATTTGTGAAGATGAGGACTTTTTTATTCTCCCTTATATTTTTATTTGTAGTAGGCTGTATGCATGTACAGGCTCAGATTAATGATAGTCTCAATGCAAAGAAACTGTCAGAGATAGAAATTTCTGCACAGATCAAACCTTCTGTCTCACGATCTACAACTCCACTTCAAGTGATTGATAATACAGAGATTGAACGAATAGGAATACTGTCCGTGTCTGATGCTGTACGTCGTTTTTCGGGAGTTACAGTAAAAGATTATGGAGGTATTGGAGGTATGAAGACTGTCTCAATAAGGGGGATGGGGGCACAACATACTGCAGTTAGTTATGATGGTGTTACGATGAGTAATGTTCAATCCGGACAGATTGATATCAGCCGTTTTTCGTTGGAAAATGTTTCCATGATAAGTCTCTCCATTGGTCAATCTGACGATATATTCCAATCTGCACGATCATATGCATCAGCCGGCTTATTAGAGGTAATAACATCAAACCCTGCCTTTAAGAATAAATCATATAATGGAAATATACAAGTTAAAGCTGGTTCTTATGGGCTTTTCAATCCTACTGTCTATTATGCACACCGACTGAATAAGAAATTCTCTCTTTCGTTAAATACAGGATGGGAAAGAGCAGACGGAAGATATAAATTTACATTTAAGAATGCCGACCAGACAGAAGAACGTAAGCGTAGAAATTCGGATGTCAATATCTGGCGTACAGAATTAAACCTTTATGGGAGTATGGGTAAAGCTGGCGAGCTGAAATTTAAGGTAAATTATTATGATTCGGAGAGAGGTTTGCCGGGTTCTGTAATTTTCTACAGAGACGACAATGAAGAAAGAGTCTGGAACAAGGATTTGTTCTCCCAGCTATATTACAAAAATAAAGTTAATGATAAAATAAGTATAAAAGGACAATTAAAATTTAGCCGCAACCATTATAAATATCTGTCAATAACCAATAATACAGCAGAAAACAAACAAGAAGACCGCATCACTCAGTATGAATACTATGCATCAGCAGGTATGATATGCAAACCTCTTAAATATCTATCTATAAGTTTATTTGAAGATATATTTCAGAATAGATTGAACAGTAATTTTGAAGATGTAGACAAGCCGAAGAGAATTTCATCACTCACAGCTTTGGCTGCTCAATTTACTAATAAATATCTAACCGTAACCGGAAGCCTTTTGGCTACTTATGTTGATGAAAGTCTTCAAACGGGAGAGTCACCTGAAGATAAGAAAAAGATAACGCCATCTATAAGTGTATCATACTTACCTTTCGAAGAAGCCAATTTAAGACTTCGTGCATCTTATAAAAAGATATTCAGAGTGCCAACTTTTGATGATATGTATTACATACGCATGGGCAATATAAATCTAAAACCGGAATATGCTACACAATACAATATAGGATTGACTTGGACAAAAAAAATATCTGAGACCATTGACTTTATGAGTGTATCTTTAGATGGTTACAGAAATAAAGTAGATGATAAAATTGTGCCTTTTCCTACAATGAATATTTTTAAGATGCGCAATTATGGAAAGGTAGATATGACTGGGGTGGATCTGAATACGCGTCTCCATGCATTGTTAACATCTCAAATATCATTAAATATCACAGGTAATTATAGTTATCAGAGAGTTATAGATGTAACAGATAAAAATAGTAAAAACTATAAAGATCAAATCCCTTACACACCGCGTCATTATGGTTCGGCATCGGTAAGTTTAGAAAACCCTTGGTTAAATTTTGCCTATACTGTAATTATATCAGGCAAACGTTACGCTCTTGATCAGAATATACCAAAAAATGAGATAGAATCATATACAGATCATAGTATTTCACTAAATAAGTCTTTTATATTAAATAATAATAGCTTACGCCTCCAACTCAATTTAATTAATCTGACAAACAAGAATTATCAAATTGTACAATATTATCCTATGCCGGGACGATCTTTTACAATATCAGCTAATTATAATTTTTAAATATTTATTCATATGAAAATAAATAAAATTTTTTACGCATTTCTCTTTGTAGCATTAGTTTTAGGATTCGCATCATGTAGTGATGACGAAGGCTATCCTGTTGTTGAACCACCTATTGTTGAGCCACCTGTTGTTGAACCACCTTTGGTAGGAACAGGATCATATATATTAAATAGTGGAAAAAGCGGAAGTAATAACGCAAATATTGCTTATTACGACTATGAAACAGGAAAGGTTACTTACAATGTCTTCGAATCAATAAATAGTAAAGGACTGGGAGATACTGGACAAGATATAATAACTTACGGAGATAGAACTTATATAGCAGTATCAGGATCTGCTGTTATTTATGTTTTGGACAAAACGGGTAAAATATTAAGTACTATAGAATCTACTAAAGAAGGAAAAAAGCAACAGCCGAGAAATCTTACAGCTTATGATGGTAAAGTATATGTCACATATTTTGATGGGTATTTGGCTAAAATAAATCCGAATACTTTAAAAATTGAAGCTGAGGTAAAAGTTGGCCGTAACCCTGAATATGTACGAGCATCCAAAGGAAAATTATATGTTGCAAATTCAGGAGGGTTAGACTATAATACAGCTATTGGTTATGATAAAACAGTTTCGGTTGTAGATGTAGCGACTTTTACAGAGCTTAAGAAGCTGGATGTTGTTATAAATCCTGATAAAATGGTTGTAGATAGTCAAGGGGATATCTATGTAATATCAAATGGAAATTATAATGATGTACCAAATACATTGCAACGAATAGATGCAGATACACAAGAAGTAACTCAGGTAGGAAATGCTACATGGATGACAATATGTAACGATAATATATACATTATATATTCTCAATACGATGCCAATTGGAATCAGATTATAACATATAGCGTATACGATGCTAAAGCAGAAAAGGTATTGACTAACAATTTTATTACTGATGGTACTGTATTGAACAAACCATATAGTATATCATCTGATCCTGTGAAGAAATATATCTTTATAGGTACATCAGACTATAAGACCGATGGAGATATGTATGTTTTCAATACAGATGGTAAATTAATTAAAACATTTGACACAAAAGGTTTAAATCCGATTGCAGCATATCCTACAGTCAAATAAGCGAAGTTCATACAAACTCATAGTTATATTTCTATGAGTTTGTATGATTAATAACTACAAATCAAATTAAAAATTTAGTAAATCAGAAGATCACTCAATTTGAACGGAATTATATTCTTATTAAAATAAAATATTGTATTTACTAAAAAATTTAAATTATGAAAAAGTATTTATTGTTAATCCTTAGTCTATCGTTTCTTATTTTTTCCTGTGAAGATCACTATGAAAAGAATAAAGAAGCAGGTTATTCAATGGCAAATAACGAAGTAGTTTTAAAAGAAAGAGACCATAATATTCCATGGGTTCGTTCTGAGTATCAGTCAAAATTTTCTTCCGTAACTAACACCACAAAAACCGGAGTTATAGGTATTCCTCAAGTGAAATACTTNNGGAATAATTATTATCCTATTGAAGATTCAAGAAATCTTGGTTATTCAGTTATCGATTTTGATAAATTTTACAAAGACTATCGTTCGTACTGTAATTTCTGGAAAAATAATACAAGTGATGGTTCATATTTTTCATATGCTAACTTTGATAGATATACCTCTAATTCAACAATAACTAAAAATATAGGTGGAGGGTTTAAGCTTGATGTTGGAATTTTCTCTATTGGAAGTAAAAGTAATAAAAAAGAAGTATTTACGAAATCACTTGTGGAAAATACAGATGCAGTTTTTGGTGAAGTTAATATCGTTGTAAGAGATTCTTGTTTTGAATTGCAAACCAGTTCAAACATATTAGAAAAGATTAAAGAGAATTATTTGTCTAAGGATTTCAAAGAAGAATTATATAGGACACACCCAAGTGAATTTTTTTCCAATTATGGAGGGTTTGTTTTGGCCAGCTTTGTTACTGGAGGGAAAGCATCTGCTCAATATGTGGGTTTATATAAAAAAACAGAAACCAGTGAGACAAAAGAAAAAAATATGAACCTCGAAATGGATGCTTCATATAAATTTAAGGGGGCCAAGGAAAATAGTTCTGCAGAATTGAACTTTGGAAGAAATAATAACAGTAGTACATCCGTTACTAATGAATTCAGTTCTATTAAAATGTCTATTAAAACAATCGGAGGTTCTCCTGATTTTGCTTCTTTTTCTATAGCCAAAGAGGTTAAAAATACTAATTTAGACCTCTCTAGATGGGTCAGCTCTTTGAATGATAAAAGCACTCATAGTATTATTGAATTGGGAGATGGCGGATTAATTCCTATTACAGAGTTTATTCCGGAGTTCAACCTTAGAAAAATAATGAAAGGGTATATCGCTAGGGGAGTTAATAAAATAGAAAGATTACAAGAACCTTATATAAAAATTGAGCTTGGATATATATATAGTCCGATTGCTCGAGATGCACTTGTTAATCTATATACTCGGTTTGGAGATATAATCTGTTTAAAGATAAATACAATATACCCTGGTGAATTCGACCAATATGCAACACAAGAAGCAAAAAGATATAGTGCTATGTTTGGTTTGAAAATGATAAAAAATACTAATACCTCAACAAGTCNNAGAAATAATAGGATATGGTGGAACAACTATATTTAAAGAAGATTTATTAAAGAAATTTACGTATAATGGTGTTATATATATAGTATCTGATTATGATCCTCAAACAGATCGGAATGACGAGGACTGCGAATTCTGTGGTAGATTTGCGTTTTCTATACATGATGATAAGATATTAGACGAATATGGAATACGAGCATTAGTTAACCGTTTACCTCCAACTAATATCAGTATAGAAACACTTCTAAGGAAGTATCGTATTATGGCTTTATAGTAAAAGCCTTATAAATAATAAAACAACAAATGAAATCATTCAATATCACGCTACTTTTCACTATCATTCTTGTCTTGACGGGCTGTAACAAACAAAAGCCTGTCGGACAAGATGAGAGTGCTCTTCATAAACAGGCGGACTCTGTTTATACAGTGCATTATGCCAAAGGGTTTCAAGTGAAAAAGTATAATGATTATACCCTTGTTACTGTACGTGACCCGTGGGACACTACTCGGTTGTTACATACCTATGTGCTTGTAGACCGAACAAAAGAATTGCCAGCAAATTTGCCGAAGGGTGTCGTTGTAAAAATTCCACTTCAGAATGTAGCTACCTATTCTACTATCCATTGTTCATCTTTGAATGAATTGGGGCAAATAGATATTATAAAAGGAGTTTGTGAACCTCAGTATATAAAATTGGATGTAATTCAACAGCGTGTAAAAAATGGCGAAATAGAAAATTTGGGAATGGCTAGTAAGCCCGATGTAGAGAAAATAATCATGTTGAATCCCGATGCTATTTTTGCAACCCCAATACAAGGCTGGACATACGGCAATGTAGAGAAAACAAATATCCCCATGCTCGAAACTGTAGACTATACAGAATCTCATCCACTGGGACGCGCTGAATGGATTCGTTTTTATTCTTTATTCACAGGAAAAGAACACTATGCCGACTCTCTGTTTGCTATTACAGAGAAAAACTATAAAGAAGTGAAAGAGATAGTAGCCAATGTAACTAAGAGANNAGTCGGTACTCCCGGATATACCTTATCAAGGAAAATGGAATATGCCGGGTGGCAGAAGCTTTATGTCCAATATGTTGTTTGATGCAGGGGCAATATATCCATGGAATGAGGACAAATCAACATCATATATGCCTCTTAACTTCGAAATAGTTTTTGACAAGGCAGGAGAGGCTGACATCTGGATTATCAAGTACAATACCCCATCGGATATGACTTATGCAAGTCTTGAGAAAGAATATAAGCCATATTCCTACTTTAAAGCATTCAAAAGTAAAAACATATATGGATGCAACACCGCTTATAGCAGTTATTACGAAGATCTGCCTATACATCCCGACTATATCTTAAAAGATATGGCCTATGTATTTCATCCGGATCTCTTCCCTGACTATAAGCCGAAATACTATAAACGGATTAGTGAATGATTATTTATATATAGGTAAGCAAAAGGCGTTGGAATCTTAACTGATCCGGCGCCTTTTCTATATTTACTCTCCTTATAATCTTATTTAATAGAACGCAACAACATGCTTATATAGTTGGGAATACTAATTGTTTAGAATGCAAACGTTTGCATTCTTTTTTATGCAAGTAGTTTATTCAGGATAATAACTGTCGGATCAAAAACCATAGATTTGTGATACGGAAGGCTATTGTGCCAAAATAACCTAATACACTTATTCGTATCATGAAATTATTAAGATTCTTTTTCCCTCTAGTACTATGCATGTTTTTATCATGCAGTGATAATGGTCCCAACAATCCTGATATACCCGAAGTCCCTGTAACGCCAACAATAGGCAGTCTTAGAGATGGTATTACTGTTATCAGTGACGACTCATTGGCTTTTGTTCTTTTTGCTCCTAAAAAACAAACGGTTCACCTTATCGGAGACTTCAATAATTGGACGGTTTCGGAGAGCTATAAGATGAAAAAAGACGGGGATCGTTTCTGGATAAAAATAGGCAATCTCCAAAAAGGGAAGGAGTATATATGTCAATACTTCATAGATAATTCGATAAGGATAGCAGACCCCTATACATCTAAAGTTTCTGATCCGGATAATGATCGTTATATCTCTAATAATGTATATCCTAATTTGATACAATACCCTACGGGAAAGACTTCCGAGATAGCTATGGTAGTAAATACAGCTCCGGCTTCTTATTCTTGGAAAGTAAATACTTTTAGAGTTGATAAGCCGGATAACATGGTTATCTACGAGATACTTATTCGTGATTTTACAGAGCAGGGAACGATTAAGGCTGTGCAAGAAAAAATAAGCTACCTTAAAAATCTTGGAGTAAATGCTATAGAGCTAATGCCATTCAATGAATTTGAGGGTAATAATAGTTGGGGGTATAACCCGTCGTTCTATTTTGCTACAGACAAAGCATACGGTACACCTAACGACTATAAAGCATTTATTGACGCATGCCACTCTAATGGAATTGCTGTGATAATGGATATGGTACTAAATCATAGCTATGGACAAAGCCCGATGGTGAGAATGTATCAGGGTAGCGATAAAAATCCTACAGCCGATAATCCTTGGTACAATAAAATATCCCCTAACTCCAGTTATTCTTGGGGATATGATTTCAATCACGAGAGTAAATATACCCAGGCATTTGTAGACAGTGTTTGTGCATATTGGATGAAAGAATACAAAGTAGATGGATTTCGTTTCGACTTTACAAAAGGTTTTACCAATACAAAAAGTGATGGGTGGAGTAAAGACGACAGTCGTATAGCGATACTTAAAAGAATGGCTTCCGAAATTTGGAAACGGAAATCTGATGCAATTGTCATTTTTGAGCATCTAACAGCCAATGATGAAGAAAAAATACTGGCAGACTATGGAGTTAAACTATGGGGTAATATGAATTATAACTTCAATGAGGCAACGATGGGTTGGGGGGCTGAAGCCGGAGACAATGGACTAAAAGGTGATGTTTCATGGGCTTCATATAAGAAAAGAGAATGGACGAAACCAAATTTGGTAGCTTATATGGAAAGTCATGATGAAGAAAGAATTATGTTCAAAAATAACTCATACGGAAAAAGCTATGGTGATTACAATGTGAAAAATTTAGCAACAGGATTAAAACGAACAGAAGCGGCAGCAGTTATTTTGATGTCATTACCTGGACCTAAAATGATCTGGCAGTTCGGAGAGCTGGGCTACGATGAGGAATTAAATAATGACCGCTTAGGAGAAAAGCCTCCTCATTGGGAATACTATGATGTACCTGCAAGAAAAAACCTCTACGATGTGTTTGCTAAAATGAACAAACTTCGTAATACGAATACTACCTTTTATACGAGTGACTATACTATTGATTTAGCAAATCAGTATAAACAAGTATTATTGAAATCATCAACAGAGTCTATCTGTGCCATAGCTAACTTCGATGTCACAGAATTAACTCAAAAGGTTAATTTCGGAAAAACAGGTAACTGGCAGGATTATTTTACGGGTAACCAACTAAATGTATCCGATAATTCTATAGATATTACACTTCAACCGGGAGAATATCGGTTGTATATAAGCAAATAAAAATACAAATAGGACTTTAAAAACTACGTATTACTTTAGGTGTTTTTACAATAACCTTTGGCCTTGGTCAAAGGTTATTTCTATTTAATGCGATATATCATTTACAACTCCCATCGAAAATTGATATATTTGTCAAAAATAAATGCTATTGATATGAAAAATGTTTTAGGATTGCTGCTTGCTTGTTTTGTCTTAACAACAGCAAGTGCGCAACGTTTAGACCTTATGGATATTAATGCGGGTAAATATTCTGCTCGCGGTGTTCAGCCTGTTGTTTCTTCTGCCGATGGGGAATCTTATTTTCAGGCAGATAATAAAAATACAATGATCATTAAGTATTCGTACAAAACAGGTTTGCCTACCGATACTCTGTTTAATGTTAATAAGGCACGTGAATGTACGTTCAGCTCATTTCAAGGATTTATAATCAGCCCCGATGAGAAACGTCTGGTTGTGTATAACGATTACGAACCGATCTATCGTCATTCATTCAAAGCAAATTACTATTATTACGATATTAGACGAAATTTAGTCCGAAAACTGACTGAAAATAAAGAAAAGCAATCAATCCCGACTTTTTCTAAAGATGGAAGAATGTTGGCTTATGTTATCGACAACAATATCTGGCTAGTTAAGTTTGATTATGATACAGAATCTCAAATAACAAAAGATGGAGCATTGGGTAAAATAATCAATGGGGGAACAGATTGGGTATATGAAGAAGAGTTTGCAACGACCAGTATTATGGATTTTTCTGAAGACGGGCGTTTGTTGGCATTTGTAAGATTCGACGAAACAAATGTGCCTGAGTATTCGATGCAGATGTATGAAAACAATCTTTACCCGACTTCATTTTCGTTCAAGTATCCGAAGGCCGGAGAACAAAATTCGAAAGTAACATGCAACGTATTCGATATTGACTCGAAGACAATACGGAAAATGAATATACCTGATAATGTTGAGTATATCCCTCGTATACAGTTTTTACCTACCGGAGACGATTTAGCAATAATGACATTGAACAGAGAACAGAATAAATTTGATCTGTTTCTTGCAAATGCACGCTCATCGGTATGCCGCTCTATCCTTCATGAAGAAAACAGCAGATATATAGACTCTGAATTGTTAAACTATATATACTTCTTTGGCAATCAGTTTGTGTATGTTAGCGAAAAGGATGGATATTCTCATATATATCTTTATGATAAGAATGGTGCTCAGCAAAAGAAATTGACTTCCGGAAACTATGATGTAACAAGTCTATTGGCTGTTGACCCGGTTTCTAAAACTGTTTTTTATGAAGCTGCAGAAGACAGCCCTCTCCAAAGAGCAATCTACAAGGTGGATATGGTGAAAGGAATAAAAACCAAATTATCTACAAAGCAAGGAACTAATGGTGCGACATTCAGTAAAAATGGGAAATATTACATCAATAGTTATACAAATATCTCAATACCTCGGATTGTTACCGTGCACGACGCTACAGGAAAGGAACTTCGAGTATTGGAAGATAATGCTAAATTGAAAAATACATTAGCCGGACTCAATCTACCTAAAAAGGAGTTTATTACTGTAAAAGCGGCTGACGGACAAGACCTGAATGCGTATATAATGAAACCGGTGGACTTCAATCCATCACGCAAGTACCCGTTGGTAATGGTGCAGTATAGTGGTCCGAATTCGCAACAGGTAGCCGATAAGTACGGTGTTGACTGGACAGATTACCTGACTACCCAAGGATTTATTGTTGCTTGTGTTGACGGACGTGGAACTGCTGCCAGAGGGGAAGACTTTCGCAAGTGTACATATATGAATCTCGGTATTTACGAGTCGGACGATCAAGCAGCTGCGGCAAGACATTTTGCTTCTTTACCTTATATAGATGGAAGCAAAATCGCTATTTGGGGATGGAGTTATGGTGGATACAATGTCCTAATGAGTATGAGCCGGGGGAATGGCGTATTCAAAGCCGGAGTTGCCATTGCTCCTGTTACCGATTGGAAGTTTTATGACTCTGTATATGCAGAGCGTTTTATGCGTACTCCACAGCAAAATGCAGCCGGATATCAATCAGGCTCTCCGATTTTGCTAGCTAACAAATTAGAGGGAAATTTATTATTAATTCACGGTTCTGCCGATGATAATGTGCATTTTCAAAATACGATGGATTATGCTGCGGCATTAGTCAAAGCCAACAAGCAATTCGATATGTTTGTGTTCACGGATAAAGATCACTCGATACGAGGTGCTGCCAACAGAACTTATTTATACGAAAAGGTTATTAAGTTCCTAAAAACAAATATGTAAATAAGACCTTTCATTTATATACAAAAGGAATGCTAACGTTAGCATTCCTTTTTGTTTCTTTATCAACCAATAATTCTGGAGTTAGCTCTTGGCTTTATTTAATTTGTCCAAAACTTTCTTTTCCACTTCATCAGCCAATTCGCTTAATTGTTCAGACTTGTAGGCTGCACGTTCCTTTAGATATTCCAGTTGGTTTTTTCCAACATCGATACCATCTTTTATTTTTTTCTTAGCCTGACCTGATAACTTATTTAAGTCATCACATACACAATCTAGCTTACCACTTTCTGCCAACTTATAAATAACGAGCGCAAGACCTATACCGGCAGCTGCTCCGATTAATAGTTTCTTCATAATGTTTCTATTTTTATTTAATATTAATGTGTAGTATACTCTTCATTTTAAACATAACGAAGACATACTTTGTTCAAATAATAGTAACTTAGGATATTTAGGACACTTATACCGCTTTATAGGACTTTTGACGATCATATATATTTATCAACTTTACCTAAAAGTTAATCTTATGAAAATAGCATTATTTCTTAAAAACGATAAGATTGACGAATCCGATATAGACACAATACCTATAATCGTTTTGCATACCGACAGTAATACAGTCGTAGAGATCGAAAAAGACATTATAGTGAAAAAGGACGTCAATTATTTGGCTCTTTGGTTATTAACCAATCGAATCAAAGAGGTGTATGTAATGGATATTGATCCGCTTATCCGTCAACTATTCGAGAGGCTGGGGGTAGTAGTTCGCAAATATGATGATATGAAAAAGAACCCCTTACTTAGGAAGTTTATATCATGATATTTCGATTTTATCGCGAAACCCTTTCCCGTTTTTATGTTTTATTTTTCTCTTCCCCCTAATGCATTAAGTCTCTCTGTATTGTACGGGAGTTAGTCCTGTATGTTTCTTGAAAAATCGCCCGAAGAAAGAAGGATTGGGGAAATTCAGCTCGTCTGATATCTGTAAAATTGTGTTTGTTGTTGTTTTTAGCAGATGTTTTGCTGATGCAATCAAGGCTTCATTTATCCACATAAAGGCTGTTCTGCCTGTTCTGCTTTTTACAATAGTTGATAAGTATTTTGGAGTGAGACACATTTCACTCGCATAGAACTGTAACGATCGTTCTTTTTTGTGATATTGCAATAATAAATTAAAAAAGCGTGAGATTAATTCATCCTGATGCGAAGATGTATTCATGCTATCACATTCGTGCGCACTTACATCTTTGATCCGATTGTAATATATATTACCTATCTCGGTTAGCATTGCATATAAGAGGCTTTTAGCCATTTCATTCCTAAATGGATGATCTCTGCGCTTGTATTGTTTAACAATAAAAGAGTGGAACTCCAGATATTTGTTGGCTTCCGTTTCTGATATTTTTATACAAGAGTTTTGCATAATACTTCTCGATATGTCGAAGTTCGATATATTGGGCATTTCTGTTAGAAAATCTATAGAGAAAATTAAAAACTCAAGCATCAGATCTTCACTACGTGTGATAAATTCTGTGACAAACTGAGGCATGATTGTAATAATCATGTTTTTCTCTATATCATATTCTTTGAAATTTATTTTTATACGAGCATTCCCTTTAATACAAATGGCAAAAGCTACGCCATCTAGTATAAACGGAAAATTGGAGGACAGAGGAGGAAATAATACTGCTTTATCGGATATAATAAAATTTTTGATTGCGAAAGGATCTATATGTTCTGAAATATCCTCTAGTTGGATTTTTGCCAATTTCATATTTTGAATTCTTTTTGTGTAAAAAGTCGATTAAGATGAATGCAAACATAGTCTATTTTCATTGAAATATAGAAAAAGCCAAAAAGAACTTTTGAACATATTATAAGAATTTTAGACTATTTCTGTTGTCAACAATTTTTCAAAGTTATGCCTAAAAAGAATTTTAGAACATCTTTAAGCCAAAATAGACCTTTTGTCGTTCTCTATTTTGTTAGACCTTTGTCTTCATCAATAAGAGAATATCTTAAAAGATTGAGTTAATTAAATAAAGGTAAATTAAAAACAAAAATTAAAAGTTATGAAAAAGTTATTTTTTACACTTGCAATTATGTTAGGTCTAACAGCAACAGTTTCAGCACAAGATGTTGGTCAGATATGGGTTGGAGGTAGCGTTGGTTTCAACAGTACTAAAATTGATGGTGGCGACAGAGTATCATCATACCGTATTCTTCCTGAAGTAGGTTATGCATTTACTAATAATATGGGAGTAGGTATCAGATTGGGTTATGCACACAATAAACCAGCATTAAACGGTTCTGTAAATTCCGATATTATTTTCAAAGACGCGTTTACAGTAAATCCTTTCCTACGTATGTCATTCCTAAAAGGAACTATGGGTAGCCTGTTTGTTGATGGTGGCGTAGCATATACTTATGGAAAAACAGATTATATGGTAGCTACAGGTCAGACTGCCGCTGAAAAGTATAAACTAAATGCTTGGGAAGTTGGTTTCCGTCCGGGTGTAGCAGTTAATGTTACAGATAAAATTACTTTAACAGGTAAATTCGGATTCTTAGGTTATCAACATGCAAAATATGCTGGAATCAAAGGTGATAATTTCGGATTCGATTTCGATCTTAGCCAAACAGAAATTGGTGTAAACCTTGTGTTCTAATAATTTAGACTTATTCTATAATAAGACAAAAGCCGTTCTTTAAAGGACGGCTTTTGTTTTATATTATATCTACTTAATGCGCGAATAGCTTATCTGTCTTGTTTAAGTCTGTCGGCCATAGCCTTTCCCAGAGAAACACAGTCTTCATAAGTATTTAGGTTCATAGCTTGCTTCATTTCTACCGGCGAGCCTATGACTTCAAATTTACTGTCGCTTGCAAATTGAGCCAAACGCTTAACTGCTGCTCCCGCCCAGGTAAATGATCCGAAATATCCGAAATAACGGTGCTTCATATCACGACCTTCAATTTTCGAGATTAGATATTCTACCTCAGGAAAGAGTTTGTTGTTATATGTAGGAGATCCGATGATCAATCCTTTGTATTTGAATATATCACGTATAATGTATGAATGTGAACGCTTCGATACATTATGTAATATAACCTCTTTTATCCCTTGTTGAGCCAGTTCGTAAGCTACTGTTTCAGCCATTTGCTCAGTGTTGCCATACATACTGCCATAAGCAATCACAACGCCTTCATCGCCTTCATAACGGCTTAGCTTGTCATATATGCTTATTACTTTTTTTATCTGTTCGTCAAGAGTCCATATCGGACCATGTGTAGAACAGATATATTTTATTTCGAGAGTATTAAGTTTTTCAAGTGCTTTCTGTACCGGAGAGCCAAACTTGCCTACAACGTTAGAATAATAACGCACCATCTCATCGTAGTAGCGCTCAGGATGTAGTTGTGCATCGGTAATACCACCATCAAGAGTTCCGAATGTACCAAAAGCATCGCCCGAGAATATGATCTTATGATAAGTGTCATATGTCATCATCGTTTCAGGCCAATGTACCATTGGTGTCAGATTGAAAATAAGCTTATGTTTGTTACCTAAAGACAGTTCTTCTCCGTCTTCTATAACTTTCACTCCATCTGAGATTCCATAAAATCCTTGTACCATTTCAGCCGTACGTTTGTTACCTACGATCTGTACATTCGGGAATCTGTTTCTAAGCAATCCCAGAGAACCTGAATGATCGGGCTCCATGTGATTGATGATTACATAGTCAAGAGACTTTCCATTTAAGGCTATTTCCAGCTTATGGAAAAAAATATCAGAATAACATACGTCTACTGTATCAAAAAGAGCTGTCTTCTCATCTACAAGAAGGTATGAATTATAAGATACGCCTTTAGGGAGTGGCCATAAGTTTTCAAAAAGATTCTTAGTGCGATCATTTACTCCGATATAGTAAAGGTCATCTTCTATTGGAATTGGTTTTAACATACGAAATTACTTCTACTTCTTTATTGTTTTGCTTTCTATTGTTGCTTTTTTTCTTGTTGCATTCCACACTAGCCATATACCCCATAGTACGAATGGGATACTTAGCAATTGTCCCATATTAATACCGAAAGTAGCTATCATATTAACCTCAAATGGCTCCTGTACATTTTTTATATATTCGATAAAAAATCTGGAAAGGAAGATCCCTATAAGAGAGACCCCTAGTATCAGGCCTTGTTTGTTTTTTGCATTTGTTTTATAGAATAGATATAGTCCTATACAAAAAATCGCGAAGTAAATGAGGGCTTCATATATTTGTGTAGGATGACATGGTAATTCGTTTGCACCACCTTCTGCTATTGGGAAATGCCAATGCGGATCGCGCACAAAGTTAAAACCCCAAGGAAGAGTTGTCGTTCCTCCGTATATTTCAGAATTCATTAGATTACCCAAACGGATGCATGTTGCACCAATGGCAACACCTACTATCAATCGGTCAAGAGCCCATATCATACTCTTTTTGGTAACTCTGACCGAAAATAGCCATATACCTACAGTCATGCCTATTGCTCCTCCGTGGCTCGATAAACCGCCTTCCCATACCATCAGCATCTTTAACGGATTGCTTAGGTAGTATACCGGGTCGTAAAATAAACAATGCCCCAGTCGTGCTCCGATAATGAGGCCCGTGAGAACATAGATGAATAACGAATCGAACCATTTCTCAGGCAGCTTCTCCGCTTTGTACATTTTTTGAACAACAATAGTTGTTAGCAGTACTCCGGTAGCCCAAAGTATTCCATACCATCGTATTTCTCGTCCCAATATAGCAAAAGCATCAGGGTTTACATCCCAGGTAATAAATGAAAGCATATACTTGTTTTTATTTCAAAATTTTTACTTTACCTTTTTTCGGAGTACAAATATATAAAATACTTATCAATAGATATACTTTATTGAGATAAGTTAAAGTACTCTTTGTTAATATTTGCGTATAAAGTATTTATTGATAATTATTTGTGTGTTTTAGAAGGAAGCGTTTATTATATATAATTATTCTAAATAGAGAGACGTCTATTCATTTGAATATTAGTGTATATAAGGGAATGTTAATAAAATATCCTAAAGCTTCGCTTTTTGTTTACATTTTTCATATCTTTAAGAACAAAAAAGCTTGTTGTATAAACGAGTTTGAATTTATATAGCTTGTTTGTTGACATATTAAATACCGAAAATCTATCAGTAACATTATGGATTACAATTATAAAAAGACCAATGCTTACCTCAAATTTGATAAATCGCGGATGGTTAACCTCGAATACTCGCTTTATCGTGAGATTTTGAGAACAAACCGGAGGGGAGCATATCACTGTACAACATTAGTAGAGTGTAACACACGAAAGCAACACGCGCTACTCGTTCTTCCTGTACCCCGTTTGGGTGATACAAATCATGTATTGCTATCATCCTTAGATGAAACTGTAATACAGCATGGTGCGGATTTCAATCTGGGGATACATAAATATGATGGAAATAATTATAGCCCGATGGGGCATAAATATATACGAGAATTTGATTGCGACTCGTTGCCGCGAACGATATATAGAGTAGGGGGGGTGATTTTATCTAAAGAGAAGATGTTTTCTTTAGAGGATAATTCTATTTTTATCAGATATACGCTGATAGATGCTCATTCGCCTACAACGATGCGCTTCAAGCCTTTCTTGGCATTTAGAGATGTGAACGAATTAACGGAAGAGAATCCGATAGCAGAACTTGGATATAAGGAAGTTGAAAATGGCATCAGTATGTGTATGTATACCGGTTATCCCGATTTGTTTATGCAGTTTAATAAGCCTGTAAATTTCGTCTTTGAGCCCAACTGGTATAAAGGTGTAGAATATATGCAGGATATGAATCACGGATTACCATACAAAGAAGATTTGTATGTGCCCGGATACTTCGAATTACCCATACAGAAAGGTGAGTCAGTTATATTCTCGGCAAGTGATATTCACGTAGATACGAATAAGCTGGTTTTCTCGTTTGAAAAGGGTATAAAAGAGCGTACCCCTCGTTCTTCATTCTACAACTGTCTGAAAAATTCAGCACATCAGTTTTATTATCGTCCTACTAAAGATGAACTATATTTACTGAATGGTTATCCTTGGGGTGAGGTTAAGACCCGAGAGCAATTTATGGCTTTGGAAGGACTTACACTAGGAGTTGGCAAGAAAGATGCTTTTGAAGAGATTGTTGATACTGCTATTCCTACAATTCTGCAATTTATGGAGGGGAAACCTATTACCGGATTTTTGAAGGATATAGGCGATGCAGATGTACTTTTATGGGTGATACGTGCCCTTAAAAAGTTTCAGATGTGCGATTCTGAGCGTTTTTATTTGAAATATGCTAGTCTGGTTAGCCAGATAGTAAGCTTTATACAAGAAGGCAATCACCCTAACTTGAAACCATTAACGAATGGGTTACTTACTGTAGACAATAAAGTTGGTTATCCGAGTTGGATGCATAATAAGATTTCGGACGGACTTTATTTGGCTCCTCGTACAGGGTGTTTGGTTGAGGTTAATGCTTTTTGGTATAATGCACTTAAGTTTAATGAAGAAATAGCACGCAATCAAGATAATCCGAAGCTGGAAAGAAAGATGGCTCTATTGGCTGAGATAACCAAAACATCATTTTTGGAAGTCTTTCTTAACGATGGTGGCTATCTGTACGATTATGTTGTGGGTAATTTCGTCGATTGGAGTGTCAGACCAAATATGTTATTGGCTATAGCTGTCGATTACCCACTGCTGGGTAAGCGACAAAGTAAAAGTATAATTGATATAGTAACTAAAGAATTACTTACACCTAAAGGCATTCGTTCCCTTAGTCCGAAGAGCATTGGCTTTCGTCCGAGATGTGAAGGCTCAATATATGATCGCCTCTACAGTGCTTTTAATGGTGCGGCATGGCCGTGGCTGCTGCGGGCATATCAGGAAGCTTACCTTAAAATATTTCAGCAGAGTGGATTGTCTTTTCTCGACCGTCTTTTGATTGGTGTTGAGGATGAAATGTCTAACGATGGCATAGGTTCTTTATCTTCTGTATATGATGGCAGTATCCCTTATTTCGGACATGGGCAGATTTCTTATGCCATAAATGTTGCCGGAATAATAACTGCTCTCAATGTTCAGAAAATGTTTGGAGATGAATATTGAATGATAAAGAATACCTCTATATGCAATATGATTTAGATTGTTAAATTAACAGAATAGTTTCGAACTAAAATATATGAAAGCATTAATGTTTGGATGGGAGTTTCCTCCCCACATATTAGGCGGGCTTGGAACAGCCAGTTATGGATTGACAAAAGGTATGTCTTTGCAGCCTGATATGGAGATTACATTTGTTATACCTAAACCCTGGGGCGATGAAGACCAGAGTTTTCTGAAAATAATAGGAGCATGCAATACCCCTGTAGCCTGGCGTGAGGTATACTGGGACTACGTAAGCGAGCGTCTGTCCAAATATATGGACCCTCAGGAGTATTATAATCTACGTGATCATATTTATGGCGATTTTAATTATTTGCATACAAATGATTTGGGTTGTATCGAGTTCTCGGGACGTTATCCCGACAATTTGCTGGAGGAGATAAATAATTATTCTATTGTTGCCGGAGTGATTGCACGCACTCATAATTATGATATAATACACTCACATGATTGGTTGACTTATCCCGCAGGAATACATGCCAAAAATGTTTTGGGAAAACCTTTGGTTATACATGTGCATGCAACAGATTTTGACCGTAGCCGAGGCAAGGTAAACCCGCAAGTTTATCAAATGGAAAAAAACGGGATGGACTACGCAGATCATATTATCTGTGTGAGTGAACTGACCCGGCGAACAGTAATTGAAAAATATCATCAAGACCCTGCAAAGGTAACTACTGTGCACAATGCAGTAGAACCATTAAGTGCCGAGATTGTCGCGATAGAGCCTCAAAAAGGTAAGGATAAAGTTGTAACTTTCTTGGGGCGTATCACGATGCAAAAAGGGCCGGAGTACTTTGTGGAAGCTGCGGCTCGTGTACTTGAAAAGGCAAAGCATATACGATTCGTGATGGCCGGTAGCGGCGATATGATGGAACGTATGATCTATCTTGCAGCCGAAAGAGGGATATCGGATAAATTTCATTTTACAGGATTCCTAAAAGGAAAACAGGTATATGAAATGCTCAAACGGAGCGATGTATATGTAATGCCTTCGGTTTCGGAGCCTTTTGGTATTTCTCCACTAGAAGCTATGCAGTGTAGTATTCCCACTATCATATCTAAACAATCCGGCTGTGCCGAAATCTTAGATAAAGCAGTGAAGATTGACTATTGGGATGTTGAGGCTATGGCTGATGCTATATATTCTATTTGTACATACGATGCCATGTCTGAATTCCTTAGCAGAGAAGGGAAAGAAGAGGTGGATAATATAAAATGGGAATATGCCGGACAAAAGGTAAGGGATATTTATAACAGTCTATGTCGATAATAAAAAACAAAATACATTATGAAAAATATATGTTTCTATTTCCAAATACATCAGCCTCACAGGCTAAAACGCTATAGATTTTTCAACATTGGCGGCGATCATTACTATTATGATGACTTTGCCAATGAGGATTTTATGCAACAGGTGGCTGAGGTTTCTTTTATACCTGCCAACAGGTTGATGCTTGAGATGATAAAAGAATACGAAGGCAAATTTAAGGTTGCATTCTCTATTTCGGGCGTGGCTTTAGATCAGATGGAAATATATGCTCCTGAGGTTATTGACGGGTTCAAAGAGTTGGCAGATACAGGCTGTGTTGAGTTTTTGACTGAAACACAAGGACATTCTTTGGCTTCTTTGGTAGATCCTGAAGAGTTCAAGAAGCAAGTAAATGAGCATAGCAATAAGATAGAAAGCCTGTTTGGGCAACGTCCAAAGGTATTTCGCAACACAGAATTGATATACTCTGACGAAATTGGACACTTAGTCTATGAAATGGGCTATACAGGAATATTAACCGAGGGTGCTAAGCGAACACTCGGATGGAAAAGTCCTAATTATCTTTATCAAGCAGCAGAAGAGCCAAAATTGAAGTTGCTGCTACGTAATTCAAAATTCAGTGACGATATTGCAACTCGTTTTTCGAACTATAGCTGGAATGAGTATCCGCTTACTGCCGATAAATTTATTTCCTGGGTGGCTAATACGCCAAAAGAGGAACAGGTTATCAATCTGTTTATGAATTATGAAGCATTAGGTAATTTCCAAAAGAAAAGCTCCGGTATATTCGAATTTATGAGAGTATTGCCTCGTTTTGCTGCTGAGAATAACATCGGATTTGCTACCCCATCAGAAATATTTAAGACGATGAAGCCTGTAGATTCTATTTCGTCTATGCATCCTATATCATGGGTAGGTGAAGAAAAAGATGTTTCGGCATGGTTGGGTAATACATTGCAAGAAGAAGCATTCAATAAGTTGTATGAAATAGCGGAACGTGTTCGCCTGAGTCAATCGAGACGGATATTACAAGACTGGATATATTTGCAATCGAGTGATCATTTTTATTATATGGGAACAAAAAATGCGTTGCCATTTAGCCCATATTCATCTCCATACGAAGCATTTAATACTTATATGAATGTATTGAGCGACTTCAAGGAAAGGGTAGAAGCCGAATTTCCTAGCTCTATTGATAATGAGGAGCTTAATGCATTGCTCACTACCATTCACAATCAGGCAAATGAAATAGAAGAGCTGGAAGACAAAATTGAAAAGCTCGAAATTCTGTTAAAGCCTAAAACAAAACCTACAATGGCAAAGCCCAAGGCAACAGAGA
Organism: Dysgonomonas sp. UBA7630; assembly: GCF_002483985.1. Taxonomy (NCBI): domain Bacteria; kingdom Pseudomonadati; phylum Bacteroidota; class Bacteroidia; order Bacteroidales; family Dysgonomonadaceae; genus Dysgonomonas; species Dysgonomonas sp. UBA7630. The sequence continues at coordinate 76,931 of NZ_DLIY01000023.1, read as the reverse complement.
AGCCTAAAAGTGTAGCAACTGAAACTAAACTTGAGAGTCCGAAACCTGTAGCAAAGCCGAAGGTAAGTGCTCGGGGAAAAGCTAAGCCATCTGCAAAGAAATAATTATTCATGCAACTTTCTGTGCATTATATGCATCGTAATATATAGACAACTAAATCTATACTTATAAAACAGATATATTATGAAAATTAGGCTTCTTTCTGCGTATTCAAAGGTTTTATCTTTTGTTCTCATTTTTCTAGGTTATCATTCATGCTCAACCGTTGATCCTAAAGTTGAGTATGGAACTCCATCTGCTAAATTTATTGTGAAAGGCAAGGTGGAAAATGGTGATAAAGAAGTTTCGGGGCTTAAAGTTGCACTAGGGGTAATTAAAAATGGTTATGATACAGGTAAAGTACGCTATGTAGATAGTGTAAAAACCGATGTGAAAGGATTATTTAATGTATCGATTCAAGACTTTCCAACTAGTCAGAAGTTTGTTATAAAATACGAAGATATCGATGGGGAGAAAAACGGATTATTGGAAACAGTGATAGATACTGTGAGGTTTGATAATCCGAGCTTTACCAATGGTAGTGGTGGTTGGTATGTCGGTGAAACGACAAAGGATTTGGGTACTGTAAAGCTTAACTCATCTAATCCTGAAAAATAATGAGTGTAGACGACATTCCCTTCCGAAAGCGTTTAGGTTTAGAGCTGTTTCGTCAGCATAAAAAGAATCAGACATCTCTACATAAATTAAACTATCTCATTTGGGAATGTACCTTGAGATGCAATTTGGCATGCAAGCATTGTGGCAGCGATTGTCACAAAGATATGAGGCAAAAGGATATGCCCTTGGAAGATTTTCTGCGAGTGGTAGATGAAGTTACCCCTCATGTTAATCCTCATGATACAATGATTGTTATAACAGGTGGCGAGCCATTGATGCGTAACGACCTTGAGGCTTGCGGACGGGAGTTGTACAAAAGGGAATATCCGTGGGGGATGGTGTCAAACGGGTTGTTTTTATCGGAACAAAGATTGAAAAGCCTTCTTGATGCCGGTTTGCGATCGGTGACAATAAGCCTCGATGGACTTGAGGAGAGACATAATATAATGCGTGGAAATAAGAATAGCTTTCGTATGGCATTTAATGCTATTTCGATGCTGGCGCAGACTAAAGATATTGTATTCGATGTTGTTACTTGTGTTACGGCAGATACATTCTCTCAACTCAATGATTTGAAAAAGCTACTCATCGATACCGGTGTTAAATCATGGCGTATTTTTACTGTGTTCCCTATCGGAAGAGCTGCCGATCATAAGGAGCTACAATTATCCCCGATTCAGTTTAAGCAATTATTTGAATTTATAAAACACACTCGTAAGGAAGGTCTTATAAACCTCAGTTATGGTTGCGAAGGTTTTGTTGGCAATTATGAAACAGAGATCCGAGATCATTTCTATTTTTGTCATGCCGGTATCAATATTGCATCGGTACTTGTTGATGGTTCTATCTCGGCGTGTCCTAATCTGCGATCAAATTTTACGCAGGGAAATATATATAAAGATAGCTTTTGGGAAATATGGTCGAATCGCTATCAGCCCTTTCGAGATCGTAGATGGATGAAGCAAGGTGAATGTAAAGACTGCAAATACTTTCGTTATTGCGAAGGAAACGGTATGCACTTACGAGATGAAAACGGTGAATTGTTGTTTTGTCACCTAAAGCGTATAAAAGAAGGAGAGACTCTTGAACTTAATATTACCTGATAATTATTTATACTTCTTGTACCGCTAAATAATTGTAGTCGGTGACTACTTTTCGAAGAAAAATTCTGTCAGGACCATCATATTCATAGCCTGTAATCGATTTTATTCTGTCAGCCAAACGTTGGTTAAAGTATTCGTTGTATTGCATGCGTTGGTCATCTATGATAGAAGTAATCGTTTGAATGTCTCTGTCGGATAACTTGTCAAGCACATCTTTATAGGTAACTTTATAGTCTTCATGAAAATCAAGATCAGAAAGCTTTAACTCTTTGTTTCGTGCGTTCAATCTGAGGTCTATGACTGTTGTTCCTGCCAAATAATCACCCAACCGCTGCGACTTTTTTGTAACTGCAATCATTATGATAGCCAGAAAACCCTCTGTAAACGTAAAATCAACTAAGCGGAATAACCATCTTAAGAGATAAGAACTTCCGGATGGAACAGTACCATCGACATTCACAACTCGTATTTTTACGATCATTTTGCCAATGCTTTGTCCTTTATTTAATGTTTCGAATAAGAGGTCATAGAAAAGTACAGGGGAAGCCATTATTATAATTATAAATATCATGGCAGTATTACCATCAAACGCACTCCATAATCCGGCTTGGGAGAAAAGAGATATAATTCCAATCCAACCTAAATACCAAATTAAAATTACAACCCAGTCGAGAATATAAGCTAAAAGTCTGTATCCGACACCGGCTGTTTCGTAGTCTATTGTTACGTTTTGGGTTGTTTGTACTTCTATTATCATAAACACTAAAAATAAAGAACAAATTTATGTTTTTTGTATGATTATATAGTACAAATTTTTCATTCTTTTTAACCAAAGAGCTATATTTGTGCTGAAACAATATATTATAAATGCAAACTTGTAGTTTTTGATGAGAGAGGCCGCATTTGTCAAGCAAAATAGAGATAAGTGGCAAGAAATAGATATCCAGACCAAGGAAAAAGATATTCCGGCTGAAATATTAGCGGATAATTTCATTGAACTCACGGATGATTTATCTTATGCGCGTACGTTTTACCCGCGGTCGCAAACAGTAAAATATCTAAATCAACTTACAGGGCGCTATTTTATCAATATATACCAGTATAAGAAAAAAGAGAAAGGACGCTTTTTTCGTTTCTGGAAAGAAGAAATTCCTCTTATCATGTACAAATATCGCAGACACATGCTTTATTCTTTTTTGACGATGTTTGCAGGTGTTTTGCTTGGGATATTTTCTTTAGAACAAGAATCAGCCTTCGCTAGTCAGATATTAAGTCCCGGATATGTAAATCAAACTCTCGAGAATATAGAGAGCGGTGATCCGATGGCTATATATAAAAGCTCGGATGAGGCGCCTATGTTTTTCGGCATCGCAACAAATAATATTGGAGTTGCATTTTATGCATTCGTCGGTGGCATTTTATTTTCTATGGGTACAGTTTATATCTTATTCTCCAATGGTGTAATGCTGGGTGTTTTTCAATACTTTTTCTTTAAGAAAGGTTTGTTGTTTACTTCGGCTATATCCATTTGGTGGCATGGGACATTAGAAATATCAGCAATCGTAATAGCCGGAGGTGCAGGGCTTATATTGGGCAATAGTATTTTATTTCCCGGTACATACAAACGCATAGTGTCATTACAGAGAGGAGCAAAAGATGCTGTGAAAATAGTTGTTGCACTGATTCCCGTTTTTATTGTAGCGGCTTTTATCGAGAGCTATCTGACTCGTTTGACCGAAATGCCGGTTTACTTTAATCTGACAATAATAGGCTTGTCGGCCTTATTTATTATATGGTATTTTATCTATTATCCTTATTACATCAATAAAAAAACAAATGAAACAACAACAAAAGATCAAGTTATATCAAAGCCGTGACTTTAGCGGTATTTTTGATACTTCAATTGCATTCATTAAGCAAAATTATGGAGCAATCTTAAAGGGTATATTGGTATTTATACCTATTACACTTATTGCTACATATTTTCTTATGAATTTACTGTCTTTTTCCAATATGGGTATGACATCTATTGGCGAATATGAAGACGATCCATTTGCAATTTTTCGATCACTATTTGATTGGCGATTTTTTCTTGGTATATTTATTATGATGGTAGCAGGATATTTAATGTCACTTTATCCTGTGTGCTATATGGCATTATATGCCGAATCGAAAGATGGCACGGTAGATAGTAAGGATGTGTGGACAAAAGTAAAGCAAGTAGCACTTCCTTTGTTCGGTTATTCTATCATCTATGGGATTCTGATTTCTGCAGGTTGGATATTGTGTTTGATTCCTGGGCTGATTATTTCGGTATACCTTTCACTATATTTCTATACATATATAGTAGAGAAAAAGGGTCTGGTAGAAACTTTTCAGCGGAGTATTGATCTTGTCCGCCATCATTGGTGGATATCTTCGGCATTAATAACCATTTTTTCTATTATAGCCAGTGTTATTGGTTTTGTGTTTACACTTCCGGTATATGGCACGATGATCGGTAATCTATTAGGAATAGATTTTCTTACCAGCGAAATATATATATACCTTACATACTCTTTGAGTTACACAGCTCGCATGTTGTTGAGCCCTATACTAATAATAGTATTGGGTGTTATGTACTTCAGTTATAGAAGCCAATTGGATGGTATTGGAGTTACAGACGAAATAGATATGATCGGTGTAAATAAAGAAGAAGACCAACCGATTCAATATTAATACTAATATTTCAACATATCCCTTAGGGTGGTAAATACAAATAAAAATATATACATATTCAAGAGCATTTTATTAATGCTCTTGGTTTGTATGTGCATAGATCTTTTTGGTCAGTCAGATTCTATTGCAACAACAAAGCCCTTACACATTCAAGAAAAAGTAAGCATACGTATACCCGATAAAAGCAAAATAGAGGAATATAGAAAAGATGCGCGATTTCAGTATAAAAAAGAAGAAAGAGGGCTATCGTGGTGGGATAGATTTTTACTGGCAATCAATAACTTTATCAATAATTTATTTGGTGCGGTCGCTAAATCAGGAATACTGAGCATTGTAGTGCTACTCATCATAGTAGTTGTAATATGTTTGATTGTCTTAAAACTTATTGGAGTAGATTACAGAACTTTATTGGGTAAGAAAGAACTAGATAAGTCGGATATCGATATCTATACAGAAAATGTACATGAAATGAATTTTGATGCATTAATATCTAATGCATTAAGAAACAAAGATTATCGTCTGGCTGTCCGTTTTTTATATCTGAAAAATCTGAAACAAATGTCTGATAAGGACATTATAGAATGGAGTAGTCATAAGACCAACTACAGCTATCAGTACGAGATGCAGAATCCCTTGTTGCGCTCTAAATTTCTTGAAACTACACTAATCTTTGATTATGTGTGGTATGGTGAATTCGAGTTGGATGAGAGTAAATTCACTGAAGTAGATTCCCGTATGGGCGACCTAAATAAAATGATAAACCATGAAAGATAAGAAACTAATAATTCTGATTGGGGTGATTATCCTTTTATTGATTGGTTTCAANNTTGGTTTGTCGTATGCCCGAACCAAAGCTCCTAAGCCGGTAGATTGGAGACCTACATTTATAAATACCAAGACATCTCCATATGGAACATATATTGCATACGAGCTACTTGGAGATATCTTTCACAAAAAGAATATACGATCTACACGCACACCAATATATAATAACCTGAAAGAGAGTATGGAAGAATACTTTTCCTATGACAAATCTTATGATTCGTATGGTTCAGGTTATTATGAAGATTCTGATGATGAATATGACTATACTGAAGAGTCTGATACAACTCAAGTAAATACCGACCTTGTAGTAGATACAGTACTTGAGCAAGGGCTTGAGGANNAAAAGTATTGATGCGGAAATAGATACTACAGCATATATATTTATCAATACCAAGTTTACGCTGGATAAAGTAGATATGCAATATTTAGTCGATTTTGTTGGGTTGGGGAATAATGTGTTCATCTCGGCAGAAAGCTTTTCTTCGAGCCTGATGGATACTTTAGGTATAAAGACAAAGCATAGATATTTTGAAGCAGATACAGCTTATTATTTAATAGATTCTCCGCATCAGAAATATAATTTTGCAGGTATAACCGGTGAAACAAGGCTTAACACAGATAGTTGCAAATTGATGTCACGTCCATTGGCCTTTAATAACAAAAAAGATACAGTGTTCTTAGAAGTACAATATGGAAAAGGGCATTTCTATTTGCATACAATCCCATCAGCTTTTGCCAATGTTAATCTACTGCAACTAAACAAATATGATTTTGCTTTCAGATGCTTATCTTTTTTGCCACAGAATAGTAAAATTATTTGGGACGAATATCAAAAGCAAGGTGGTACTGATGCGAATAGTAGTATATTCAAGGCGATGTTGTCCAATCCTCTGTTACGTATTGCATTATATCTTATACTCGGCGGTTTGTTGCTCTTTGTGATCTTCAGGGCGAAACGTACTCAACGGATTATTCCTGTCATCAAACCACATATAAACTCTTCATTAGAGTTTCTAGGTACAATCAGTAATTTATATTATCGCAAAAAAGATTTTAAAACCATTGCCGAAAAGCGACATGCGTACTTCCTTGACTATATAAGGAAGAATTACTATATGTCGACAGAGAAAATTAATGACGACTTTTTGGATGTACTGAGTGCCAAATCAGGAGTTGAAAGAGATAAATTGAGTAATCTATTTAATTTATATAACGATATAATTATATTGCCTCATGTGTCAAACGATATATTCTTGCAATATAATAGTCTGTTGGAAGAATTTTATAGAAAGGTAAAAAACAAATAAAATAAAAATATATGTCGGATTTAGAATTTCAGTCAAGGATAGATTTTTCCGAATTGAGCCAAAGTGTTCAGGAGATAAAAAATGAAATTGGGCGTGTTGTTGTTGGACAGCATCAACTGATAGAGCAGATGATAATTGCTATCTTGGCAAATGGTCATGTATTGGTAGAAGGGGTTCCCGGTGTTGCTAAAACTTTATCAGCAAAACTTCTGGCAAAGACTATCGATGTTGCTTTCAGTCGTATACAGTTTACGCCCGATCTTATGCCTTCGGACGTCTTGGGTACAAGTATTTTTCTTCCGGGGTCTGCCAAATTTGAATTTAAGAAAGGGCCTATTTTTTCGAATATTGTGCTGATTGATGAAATAAACCGATCTCCTGCAAAGACTCAGGCTGCGCTTTTTGAGGTGATGGAAGAACGTCAGGTTACAAATGATGGAACAACATATAAAATGAGCTATCCATTTCTTGTAATGGCTACTCAAAACCCGATAGAGCAGGAGGGGACATATCGTTTGCCCGAGGCTCAATTAGATCGTTTCTTATTCAAAATCGTAGTCGATTATCCGAATATTGTAGATGAGATAAATATCTTGGACAGGCAAAACCGAGGTGAATTATCTCCTGAGATAGGTATTCGTCCGGTTCTGACGGCTGAGAAATTAAACTCTTTGCGCTCAGCGGTAGATAAAGTGCTGGTTGAACATCAGCTATTAGAATATATCGCTCAGATTGTATCTGCTACACGTCAGAGCCCATGGATAACCCTTGGGGCTTCGCCTCGTGCATCGCTTGCAATACTGAATGCCTCTAAAGCAATGGCAGCCATACGAGGACGTGATTTTATAACGCCTGACGATATCAAGGAAGTTGCTGTGCCTGTACTTAGACACAGAATTTTATTAACACCCGAAAAAGAAATGGACGGTACATCTACCGATACAATTATATGTCAACTGATAGACAAAGTGGAAGTTCCCCGATAAAATGGTTCTTTAAGAGTTTCTATCTCTCAAACCGTTTTTTCTTCACGCTGGCTTTATGTGTGTTGGGATACTTCGTATCTTATATTTTCGAGGTCTCACTTTTTATCATGACTGTGGTGATGAGCGTGTTGGCTGTATTCTTATTGTTGGATACCTTTACTCTTTATCGGCAGACAAGAGGTATACAAGCTTTTCGTAATTGTCCCGAACGGTTATCGAACGGTGATGTAAACACAATATCACTTTCGGTATCCAATAAATATCCATTCAGGGTTGCGATCAAAATCATTGAAGAGGTGCCTTTTCAGTTTCAAAAAAGAGATCTGACCTTTAGTACTTCGATAGGTGTACGCAAATCGGAAGTTTTGTACTACGATCTTCGTCCCACCGAAAGAGGAGTGTATCAATTTGGAGCAATAAACGTTTATGTGGCGGGACTCTTGGGGCTTGTTACACGACGTTATATATTCGACGAGAATAAGGATGTTGCCGTATATCCGTCTTTCCTCGAAATGCACAAGTATGAATTATTGGCGGCATCGCATCGTCTTACAGACTATGGTATTAAGAAAATACGACGCATCGGGCATGCTACTGAATTTGATCATATTAAACATTATGTATTGGGTGACGATCCTCGTACAATCAACTACAAGGCAACGGCACGTATGAGCCAGCTGATGGTAAATACCTATCAGGAAGAGAAATCACAACCTGTATATTGCTTGATCGACAAAGGGCGTACTATGAAAATGCCATTCAACGGGTTGACACTGTTGGATTATGCAATCAATACTACATTGATGGTAAGTACCACAGCTCTGAATAAAGGTGATAAAGCCGGACTCATAACCTTCTCTAAGAATGTGGATGAAATACTACCGGCAGATAGGCAACGCCGTCAGCGAGTAAAGATTTTGGAAACGTTATATGCGCAGAAAACAGATTTTAAGGAGTCTGATTATGAACGATTGTATGCTACTGTTCGTCGTAAATTGTCGCAACGCAGTCTGATTGTTTTGTTTACAAACTTTGAGACTATAAATGGAATGCGCCGCCAGTTGAAATATCTCACTCACATGGCCAAAGATCATTTGGTGTTGGTTGCATTTTTCTTGAATTCAGAATTTAACGAGGTGCTGGAGTCTTCTCCTGCAGGATTGGAAGATATATTCAGAAAAGGGATGGCCGAAAAGCTATGGAATGATAAATACCTGATCGTAAAAGAACTCAATAGATATGGAATTCATACGATTCTCTCAAAGCCTGAAAACCTTACTATCGATTCTATAAATAAATATCTTGAATTCAAATCAAGAGGATTAATTTAATCTTCTTCAATATTAGTGCCAGATAAAACCTTTCTAGAAACTCTAAATTATACCCACATCAGGTCGCTCATTATACCATCGGATATAAAGATTCCTTGTCGGGTTAATTTTAAGATATTATCCTTTTCGGTTAAGAACCCTTGATCGAGATATTTTCGTGCGTTTTTCAAGCAGAATGCTTTCATTTTAGTGCCAAAAAGGGATTCCAGTTCAGACAGATTTACTCCCCATTTGGTACGCATACCTGTTAAAATAAAATCGTTGTATCTTGTGTTTTCATCTAATGCCTCAATTTCAAGATTTGGATTTTCAGCCCTTATCCCTTCTATATACTTTGATATAGAGGCAACGTTCCACGAGCGGTTTTGTCCATCGTAAGAGTGGGCAGCAGGACCTAGTCCCAGGTACTTTTTTCCAAGCCAATACGAGCTGTTATGTTTTGAGTATAATCCGCGACGAGCAAAATTAGAGATCTCATAATGATCAAATCCTGCAGCGGTAAGTTGCTCTATCATTCGTGAAAACATGTCTACACTCAGGTCTTCATCAACAGGATTTACGTCTCCCATTTTGAATAAGCGATAGAGCCTTGTGCCCTGTTCATAGATCAAATGATAAGATGAAATATGCTGTACATCGAGAGCAATTGCTTCTTCGAGGTTTCTTTCCCAAATCTGCATTGTCTGGTTCGGCAAACCATACATGAGGTCTATACTGATATTATCATAGCCTAACGATTGGCACATTCTGACAGCTTCTTTTGCTTTATCGGCAGAATGCCTGCGCTTCAGGAATTTGAGCTCTTCATCGTCAAAACTTTGAATTCCAATGCTCAGGCGATTGAATGGTAATTTTTCTTTAAGGGTTGCTAAATACTGAGGTGAGAGATCATCGGGATTAGCTTCCATTGTTATCTCAGCATCGGGTGCTATCCGAAATTCATGGTGTAAAGTTTCAAATATACGGAGGAAGTCACTCTCAGATAACTGAGATGGAGTACCTCCTCCAAAATATACTGTCTTTACATCTTCCTCTCCAATGTAGTTTTTACGTAGCTTTATCTCTTCACAAAGAGCCGAAACATAGTCATACTTCGGAGACATATCTGTGCGTGTGTAGAAGTCACAATATATGCACCTTGTCTTACAAAAAGGAACATGAATATAAATTCCGGCCATTGCGTAATTTTAAGCTATTAGAAAGAATTAGTTAGTTGTTGCTAAACATTCTATTCTTTATACATTTTGTCGATAATATCTTTGTATTTTTCTGCTACAAATTTACGCTTTATTTTGAGTGTATTGGTTAATTCACCACCTTCCATCGTAAATGGCTCGGCCAGCAACCTGTATTTTTTTATCTTTTCGTATGGCGCAAAATGAGCTTGCAAGAGTTCTATGCGTCCGTCGAGCATACGGAGAATGTCTACATTAGAAAACAAGTCCTCTACTTTGTCATATTTTATTTGGTGCTCATTTGCATACTCTTCCAGTGCTTTATAATCGGGAACAATAAGAGCACTCACAAATTTACGCTCGTCGGCTATAACTGCAATCATATCGATAAACTTGTCTTCGGCTACGCGTGTCTCTATAGCCTGAGGTGCGATATATTTTCCGTTAGCTGTCTTAAACAGGTCTTTGATACGTTCGGTAATGTACAATACTCCGTTTTCCAATTTTCCTGCATCTCCCGTCCGGAAGAAGCCGTCTTCGGTGAAAACTTTAGTTGTTTCTTCTGGTTTGTTGTAGTATTCTCGCATCACGGTTTTTCCTTTCACAAGAATCTCGTTGTTTGTCTCATCAATCCTAACCTCAACTTCCGGCATTACGCTGCCAATAGACCCAATAACAAATTCTTTGTTAGGATAGAAGCTTACAGTTGCAGTTGTTTCAGTAAGACCATAACCCACAATTATTGGAATATTTACCGACTGTAAAAACTCAATGATTGAATCAGATAATGGAGCTCCTGCACAAGGGAATATGTTTCCCTTCTCGATACCGATAACCAGCTTAAGAACGAAAAATATAGTATTGTTATATAGAGCAAATTTAATACGAGTACCAAGCGGGGCTCGTAGATTTTTATTTTTAAAGTCCAAATTATATCTTTTCCCTGTCTTGATGGCATCGGTATATAGCCATTTCATCAGACCTTTGGAACTGGATATTTTTTCGTGAACGCCTGCATATACTTTTTCCCAGAATCGGGGAACACTACACATGATAGTCGGATGAACTTGCTTTATTGATTTTTGTATTTCCTTTGCATCTTGATTGATAGCAATGGTCATACCCTTATGGATAGCGTAATATGTCCACGCCCGTTCAAATATATGCGCCAAAGGAAGGAAATTCATAGACAGGTCTTTATTCGAAGTCATAGGCAGACGCATGTCGTGAATACGGAAAACCTGAGAGAAACACGAATGTGGTAATACTACTCCTTTCGGTTCGCCGGTTGTACCTGAAGTATATATAATACAAGCTATATCATCTTCTCTTCTCGATTTAAGGCGTACTCGCACGATAACTTCTGTGTGCGAATTTTCACCGGTAGCGATAAAATCATCAAAATAGACAGAAGTCTTATCATCGGGATGAAATTTCACATTATTATCGAATACAACAATTTTCTTTAAAGCAGGCGAATTTTGTTGCACTTTAAATGCATTATTATATTGGAACTGCTCTCCGGCGAACAGTAACTGTATACTGGCATCCTTTACGATATATTCTACTTGCGACGGTGATGATGTTGCATAGATAGGTACCGAAATGCAACGATTGGCAAAAGTACCGAAATCCGCAAAAAGATATTGTGGCATGTTCTGAGAATACACAGCGATCCTAGAGCCTTCTTCTACACCCATTTCAGCCATTGCCCAGGCTGTTTTCATTACATTGTCCGAAAACTTATTCCATGAAATATTCTTCCATTTTTTTTCATACGGGTTTCTATATTTCAGAGCTGTTCTCTTACCATACCTGATAGCCTGACGATGTACCAATATAGACAGATGATAATAATTCATTTGGACTTCCTTTTTTATTTATTATTATCACAAAGGTAATTTATAATATTAAAAAATGATTATTTAATTTCACTTTTTATAGTTGCTTAGGCATCTATTGTAGCTACTATCAGGGGATTAGGTAATGTGTCTTGACGAGTAAAAATATGGAATTAACTAGCAGGGTATAAAATACAACTCATGATTTATTTTTACTACTTTTGTAGCCAACTAAATATATCTATATGGCAGGGAGTGGAATGAAGAGCTTAGCAAAAGATACTGCAATCTATGGATTGAGTAGTATTGTTGGCCGCATATTTAATTGGTTACTTGTTCCTTTACACACATATATTTTTACTGATACTATCGAGTATGGCAAGGTAAGCTATATATACGGCTACACGGCGTTATTCATGGTTTTGCTGACTTACGGCATGGAAACGGGATTTTTCCGCTTTATGAACAAGAAAGAAGAGAATCCTGATAAAGTATATGCTACATCTTTAATCTCATTAGCTACAACATCTCTGCTGTTTATTTTATTCTGTTTTTCCTTCATCAATCCTATTTCGTCATGGATGGAATATACCGATCACAAGGAACATATCTGGATGATGGCTATTGTAGTGGCACTGGACGCTTTTATGACAATCCCTTTTGCTTATTTGCGTTATCAGAAAAGACCGATTCGGTTTGCTACATTGAAGCTTACGTTTATAGGGTTTAATATATTCTTCAATCTTCTGTTTTTGGTCGTATGTCCTTGGCTATACAAAAACTATCCGGACCTGGCTATTAATAAGTTCTTTCATCCCGAGATCGGTATCGGATACATCTTTTTGGCAAACTTGCTGTCTAGCTTGGTGGTATTGATACTATTGATACCGACAACAATGAAGAATGTGAAGCTCCAATTTGATAATGCTCTGATCAGACGTATGCTGATATACTCATTCCCTCTCTTAATATTGGGGCTGGCAGGAGTTATAAATCAGACTGTAGCGCAATTAACTTATCCTTTTCTGTTCGATAATCCCGATGAAGCTTTCAGCCAATTAGGTATATACAATGCTTGCCTTAAGATAACGGTTATTATAACAATGTTTACACAGGCATTCCGGTATGCTTACGAGCCCTTCTTCTTTAGCAAGGATAGGGAGAACAGCAGTACAAAACCGTATGCCGATGCTATGAAGTATTTTGTAATATTTGCTTTACTCGTTTTTCTGGCTGTGATGTTTTATCTTGATATATTGAAGTATATAGTCAGCAAAAACTATACAGTAGGTACAGTCATTGTTCCTATTGCCATGATGGGTGAAATATTTTTTGGGATGTACTTCAATCTTTCGGTATGGTATAAGCTAACCGATAAGACAAAATACGGAGCCTATTTTTCTGTATTCGGATGTATCCTTCAGGTTGCGATCAATATCATCTTTGTCCCTGTTTATGGCTATATTGCCAGTGCATGGGCTACGCTGATTTGTAATCTGATTATTATGAGTATATCTTATTTTATAGGACAAAAATATTATCCGATAAGATACGACCTAAAGCGCATTTTCTTATACTTTGCTTTGGCTGTCGTATTTTACATTGCGGCCATGTATCCACAGATAGATAACGAAATCTTACGACTGGCATATCGTACGGTATTCCTTGTTATATTTACGGCGGTTATAATAAAGAAAGATTTGCCATTAAAAGAGATTCCTGTCATCAGTAAATATATTAGCAACAATAAAAGAAATAAGTGACACTTTCTTATTTCATCGTGTTGTGAAAGTTAAATATAATTATCTGTATATAAATGGGATGTATGCTGTGTGAAGAATAAAAGGTTACACTTTAAAAAAGTGGGTAAAAGCTGTTACTTTTGTCACCTTTTAGCTGTATCTTTCAGCCAGCCAGTAAATTATATAGGTATGACTGAAGAGCTATTTAATTACCAAACATATCATTAATTAATAATAACTAAAACGATGAGAAAACTATTTTTAATATTAGCAATTTTCCTTACTGTTGCCGGAGTAAAGGCTGACGAGGGAATGTGGCTATTAAAAGAACTCAACAGGCAGAGTGCTGCCCGCATGAAAGAGTTGGGATTTAAGTTCCCTATTGATAGCATATACAGTGAGACTAACCCTTCGCTGAAAGATGCTGTAGTTATTTTTGGTAGAGGCTGTACCGGAGTATCGGTATCTCGTCAAGGGTTGATATTCACCAACCATCACTGCGGATACGATGCAATACAAAAGCTTAGTTCTGTAGATCATGATTATTTGAAAGACGGTTTTGTAAGCCAGTCATTTCAGGAAGAATTACCAGCAGAAGGTTTGACTGTTGCTTTCTTACAAAAGACCGAAGACATTACAGATTTTGTAACCTCCACACTATTATCTACTGACAGCGAGAATGTACGTGAAGAAAAAATAGACTCTTTGTCGCAAGTATATCTTGAAAAGTATAAAGACAATAAGTTTCTTAGAGCGCAAGTAATACCTTTTTATACACACAACAAATACTATGTTGTTGTATACGAAGTATTCAGAGACGTAAGACTTGTATTTACTCCTCCATCTTCTGTAGGAAAATTTGGTGGTGAAACAGACAACTGGATGTGGCCTCGCCATACCGGCGACTTCTCTGTATTCCGCGTTTATGCTAACAAAGACAATGGTGCAGCAGAATATAGTGCAGATAATGTACCTTACAAACCTAAATATTCAGTTCCTGTTTCTCTAAAGGGCTACAAAGAGAACGACTATGCCATGACGATTGGATATCCGGGAAGTACCGAACGCTATATGACATCGTGGGGTATCAACCAAATGGTAGAATCGGAACATAAACCTCGGATTGAAGTTCGCGGAGCAAAACAGGATATCTGGAGAAAAGATATGAACGCAAGCGATGCTATTCGTATCAAATACGCCTCTAAATATGCAGGAAGCTCCAATTACTGGAAAAATGCTATGGGGATGAACGAAGCTATTGCTAAACTTGGCGTTATAAAAGATAAAGAACAACTTGAGGCTAGATTTGCGCAATGGGCTGCTTCAAAACCTGCATTGCAAGCAAAATACGGGGATGCTCTTACGCTAGTGAAAGAAGGCTATACTGAAACAATGGAAACATCTAGAATTCAGACATATCTGTACGAAACATTCTTCAATGGGATTGAAATTATCCGCTATGCAAATACGGCACTCCTTGTAAATAGAATGGATCCTGACAAAAATAAAGGTGAAGAATTCACAAAGCGTTTAGCTCCGCTTTATAAAGATTATGAGCCGGCTCTCGATCGTAAAGTAATGCCTGCATTACTAAAAATATATGCCGAAAGAGTTCCTGCTGAATACTTGCCTTCGGTATATACAAAGATTGCAAATGAATTTGGTGGAGACTATGATAAATTTGCCGAGTGGTTCTACAACAATACTAAATTTACCAATCTGGAAGCTGCTACAGCTCTAATAAGCAGTGAAGATCAGGAGGCAATCAATAATGACCCTGCAATTTCATTCGCTCAATCTTTAGAACCATGTTTAAACCTATTACGTCAGGCATCTGCACCTTATTATCCTCAGATAGATAAAGGCAGCCGTTTGTTTATGGCGGGATTAATGGAAATGGAGCCGAATAAAGCTTTCTACCCGGATGCTAACTTCACTCAACGTTTGAGCTATGGCTCTGTGGGCGGATATAAGCCTGCCGATGCGGTTACTTACGACTATTATTCAACATCTCAAGGTGTACTGAATAAACAAGTTCCTAACGATCCAGAGTTCGGTGTGCAACAATATATATTGGACGATTTGGCAAGTAAAGATTTTGGACAATATGCAAACAAAGCTGATGGAAAAATGTATGTAAACTTCTTGTCGAACAACGATATTACAGGAGGTAACTCAGGTAGCCCTGTATTTAATGGAAACGCAGAACTAATCGGACTTGCTTTTGATGGCAACTGGGAATCGTTGAGCGGTGACATCTTGTTTGAACCAGAGTTGCAACGTACAATCAGTGTAGACATACGTTACGTACTTTATATAATAGATAAGGTAATGAACTGCCCTCGTCTTATCAACGAGCTGAAAGTGGCAAAATAAAAATATAAGAGTATAAGGAAAACAAAGGCTTGTGATAGTAAAATCACAAGCCTTTGTATTTATAAGTGGCAGGTTGTTAGTTGTTTATTGTGTGATTTATATCGCTTTTTATTAATACTCATATTTTTTTAGAACTAAATTATCATTCTTTAAATGTTAAATATCTGATAAAGGATAGGGTTTTCATTTTTTGAACGATCATAATAGTACAACCGGTTTTATTAATCATCATTAAAAACAATATAGCCATGAGAACTAAATGTTTAAAATTGATACAAACTGTATTTACAGTCCTTATAATTTGGAGTGTAGCACTTCCAACTTATTCGGCCAAAGATCCGGGATATATTACAATAACCGGAGTAGTGAAGGATATAAAGTCAAAGAAGACTCTTGAATATGTGAGTATATCTGTTCCCGGAACAGGTATCGGTACGATATCGAATGCTGATGGTGGATTTACCATTAAGGTCAGAGATTCCCTGAACGTTAAAACAATAGAAGTTTCCCACATAGGCTACTTCAATCAGCGGGTACCTCTATTGGATCAGGATATGAGTAATATTACGATCTTCCTTACACGTAACGAGAACAAATTGAAAGAGGTCGTTGTCGAATCTACTGATCCGTTGCAATTGGTGGAAAAAGCTATCGATAAGATAGGTGATAACAATAGTTTGATGACAAATCTTTTAACCGGATTTTATCGTGAAACTATACAGAAAAGACGAAGCTATATAAATATCTCCGAAGCTGTTATAGATATCTACAAGACCCCATACACTCAATCGGATGCAGGAGATAGGGTACAAGTGTTGAAGGGCAGGAAACTGCTCAGTCCAAAACCCGGCGATACTCTGCTTGTTAAATTTGTAGGAGGTCCCAACTTGTCTACTTACCTGGATATTGTGAAGAATAGGGATATAATGTTAGATAAAGCTTCTCTTCATTACTACAAGTACAAGATGGAGAACAGTGTAATGATAAACGAACGTCTTCATTATGTGATAAGTTTTGAGCCTCAGGTTGTCATGCCTTACGCCCTGTTTTATGGTAACTTGTACATTGATCAGGAAACATTAGCTTTTTCACGGGCAGAGTTTAATTTGAGTATGGACGACCGCAATAAAGTTACACAGGCCATTCTTCGTAAAAAACCATTCAGATTGCATTTCAAACCTGAAGAGGTAGCCTATTTGGTTACTTATAAGCAGCAGAATGGAAAAAGCTATCTGAATTATGTTCGTAACGAAGTTCGCTTCAAATGTGATTATAAACGCAGGCTGTTCTCTACCAACTATACAATTATATCAGAGATGGTTGTTACCGACAGGCAAGAAAATAATATAGCTAAAATTCCCGCTAGAGAAGCATTTAACGACAGATATTCGTTATCAGACAAAGTGAGTAACTTCTATGATGCCAACTTCTGGGAGGGCTATAACATTATAGAACCTACAGAGTCGCTTGAATCGGCAGTAAATAAATTAAAGAAACAACAAAGTAACTGATAAATTCGTTATGATTTATTATATTTGGTCTTACTTGTGATTGTACTTATTATGCTGAACGATGTACTTATATTCAAGAAGATAAAGGATGGTGATATAGAAACCTTCGAACAGGTTTTTCGCCAGTACTATCTGCCTTTATACATGTACTCGTTTGGCATAATTGGTCGTAAAGATGCAGCTGAAGAGATTGTTCAGGAATTATTTTATGTATTGTGGCGCGACCGAGAGGCATTGAATATTGTCCGTTCGATGAAGAGCTATTTGTATGGGGCAGTACGTAACCAGTCGCTTCAATATTTCGAACATCAGTACGTAAAAGAACGTCACCGCGAAAATGTATTAAGCAGGAAGCTTGAAGCATCGGAAACGACAGCGCAAGAACAGATTGAATATAAAGAACTTCAGAATATTATAAATCGTACACTGGAACAGTTACCTGAACGACGACTACGCATTTTCAGAATGCATCGGATGGAAGGTCGTAAATATAAAGAAATTGCGCAATTGCTTTCTGTGTCAATAAAAACGGTAGAGGCAGAAATGACAAAAGCATATCAGATATTAAGACAGGAAATAGAAAAATATACACACGCATCATGAATTTGAAAGAAACAAATAATAAGATTACAGATCAGGCTTGGGATCGCCTTTATATGCGGCTCGATCGGGACGGATTGCTGCCGGAGAATAAAGTAGCGAAAAAGGCAAGCATACGTACATCTTTGGTAAGATGGGGGGCTGTGGCTGCAATTTTATGTATTTGTGCCATTTCAGTATTCGTTATATGGGGACAAAAGACCAGCCATAAGGAAATGTTGACAATAAATAACGAAAAGGATGCTCCAACTCTGATCTCTACTTTAGAAGATGGATCGATAGTATATCTTTCAGATCAAGCATCTTTGCAGTATCCGAATCGTTTTTCGGATGATAAACGAGAGGTCGTTTTAGAGGGAAATGCTTTTTTTGATATCAGTCGAAATCCAAGTAAACCATTTGTCATTGAAACTCAGCAAACGATTATTGAGGTATTGGGCACTTCATTTAATGTGAAGAGTGAAAATAAAAATTCATTTTCTTTATCAGTACGGCGTGGAGAAGTAAGAGTCACTTCAAAATTGAACGGGCAGATAGTAAATGTAAGGGCAGGAGAAACAGCCTTTTTGGAATCTGATAATCTACATAAGGTTAAAACCACAGATGTTTCACAGTTTGAATCGTACCTCAAAAGGGTTCATTTTAAAGATCAGCGATTGTCGGATATTGTGAGGGTTATAAATATGAACTCCGATGCAGAGCAGCTAACAGTGTCACCCGAACTGCAAGATCGTTTACTGACAGTTACCTTTTCGGGTGATACTCCATACACAATGGCTGAACTGATTTGTCTGGCTCTTAATTTGCAGTTTAAACAGCAAGATAATGTGATATTTATATCACAAAAATAATATATAACCGCCATGAAATATACGGCTGAAAATACCTTTCATCGTATTCTTGTATCGTTATTGCTAATGATGGTAGCAGTGATCTTACAGGCAGATGATGGCGCAGTGCTAAATCGGAAGATACAATTACCAAAAAGTAAAGAGAGTGTATATAAACTGCTGAGGCAAGTATCCGACAAGTCGGGTTATTTATTTATCTATGATAGCCAGATAATAGACAATGATAAGAAGGTTAAGATTGCAAAAGGCGAATATACATTGCGGGAAGCCATATATGCGATCACCGGGAATAATCAACTAAAGATTTCTGTTGTAGGAAATCATATTTTATTACAAGTTACAGATCGGATAAAGACACATGCCGTAATCTCCATAGAAAAGGTAGATAGTGTAGAGAAAAAGTTCTTTACTTTTAGTGGTGCAATATACGACCAGATAACGGATGAGCCTTTGGCTTATAGCGCAGTAGGAATCAGCAACTCAACAATAGGAACGATTTCTAATCAGGATGGAGAATTCAAATTGATATTGCCTGATTCTCTTCGTCACTCCAAGGTAAAGTTTACTCATGTAGGTTACGAAAGTCAGGAAGTGGAAGTAGGACTATTGGCCGGACAGCATATTCGTTTTGCCCTCGAGCCCAGAATAATACCATTACAGGAAGTCGTAATTAGAGTAGTTGAGCCTCAAGAAGAGATTAACCGTATGCTGGAGAATCGTAAGAATAACTACTCAACCTCGCCTGTTTATCTTACAACCTTCTACAGAGAGGGTATAGACCATAAAAAAAATAATATAGATGTAACAGAGGCGGTACTTAAAATCTATAAGACCGGCTATGATGTAAATGCAAATCTTGATCAGGTAAAACTTATAAAGATGCGCCGTATTAAGAGTATTCAGGAAAGTGATACAATCTTTACAAAAATGAAATCCGGTATTAATTCTTGTCTGATATTGGATTTGGTGAAGAACTTACCTGATTTTTTGAAGCCTGAAGAGCAAAATAAATATGAGTATGGGCATACAGATATTACAGTTGTAGATGGCAGAAGGGTGAATATTATTTCATTCTGTCAGAAAGAATATATCGATGAACCTTTGTTTAAAGGACAATTGTTTATTGACGCAGAGAATTATGCTTTGATAGAAGCGCATTTCGAGGTCAATCCCAAGTTTGTACAACAGGCTACAGATCTTTATGTTCAAAGGAAGAATAAGGATATCCGGCTAACATTACAACAGGCTCGGTACAATGTCTCGTATAAATTATCCAATGATGGTATTTATTATGTGAACCATATTCGTGGAGACCTCGAATTTAAGATGAAAAGAAAGCGAAAGCTTTTTAGCACTCCATTATATCTGTGGTTCGAAATGGTAAACTGTATGGTAGATACAACGGATGTAAATGCATTTGCCCGAAAGGAAAGAATACCTACTCAAAACATATTCTCAGATACTAAGTATCAGTATGACAGAAATTTTTGGGGTAACTTTAATGTAATATTGCCGGAAGAAAAGCTAAAAGAATTAATAATAAATAATTTAAGCGAGGTTTCCGAAGATCAGATTATAAAATAAGCCGATATAATTATCGGCTTACTTTCTATATTTGCGACTTATTTTCTTAAAGTCAAAATATCTTTGATTACATCAGCAGTAATGTTATGACACTCTCCGAGTTTCCATCCACGGTTTCCTAATCGCTCAGCTACTTTATTTATAGCCTCATCGCCCAATCCGTAGTCAGACAGATGAGTTTTTACACCCATCGATTCGAAGAAGTTTTCTACTGCTTTAATTGTTCTATTTATTGCATCGCTTCCTTGGATGCCAAACACCTCTTTTCCAAGACGAGTGATCTTTCTGCCTTTCTGATCTTTTAGCACTGTCATTACTCCCGGCAATACAATGGCAAGAGTTTGAGCATGATCAAGTCCATAGAAAGCTGTAAGTTCATGTCCGATCATGTGAGTAGCCCAGTCTTCGGGCACACCGCAGGCAATCCAGCCATTCAGTGCCCACGTTGAAGCCCACATCAGATTGGCACGAACGTCATAGTTGCTAGGTTCTTTCAGTGCTTTAGGTCCTTCTTCTACCAATGTTTTTACAATAGCTTCAGCCATATTATCTTGCAGCAAAGAATCTCCTTCGTTATATGTCAGGTATTGCTCCATTACATGTACAAAAGCATCTACAACTCCATTCCCTGTTTGGCGGGGAGGTAATGAATATGTTACAGTCGGATCAAGTACAGAAAACTTAGGGTAGGTGAGGGGAGAACCAAATGTAAGTTTTTCTTGAGTTTCGGCACGGGTTATTACAGCTCCGCTATTCATTTCTGATCCTGTAGCAGGCAATGTAATAATGTCTCCAAAAGGCATAGCTTTCTTTACTTTGCTACCTTTAGACAGTATCTGCCACGGATCACCCTCTTCGAAATAGACTGCGGCAGAAATAAACTTTGTAGCGTCAAGAACCGATCCGCCACCTACGGATAATATAAAATCGATACCCTTTTCTTTGATTACAGCGACAGCCTTCATGCAGGTTTCATAGTGTGGATTTGGTTCTATCCCTCCAAATTCATGCCATTCGTAACCGCTTAGAGCTTTTACAGCCTGATCGTACACTCCGTTTTTCTTTATACTGCCTCCTCCGTAAGTCATTAACACTTTACTGCCTTGAGGTATTTCGTTCGTAATCTCTTTGATCATTCCTTCCCCGAATATAATCTTTACGGGATTTGCTAATGAAAAATTTTCCATAATCTCTTCGTTTTTGATTGATAGTAAAGTTATATTATTTAACCTTATATGATTGAATTCAATTTATTAAATAAGCTAAAATTCGATTAATAGTTTTGCGTTTACTTGGCGTCCGGTCAGATAATTTGGTACGGCATATTGATGATTGTAAATATCTGTAATCCAGTAATACGTATTTGTATTTTGCATGTCGAATATATTAAAGATATCTATTCCTAGCCAGATGTTTTTTAGGGCTTTACATAGCGAGTTTGTGTTGCGTATAGCAAAATCTTCGCCTAGTATTTGCCATGAAAAACCGATGTCAACACGCTTATATGCAGGTGTGCGAAAATATCCGTTTTCATACCCTTTGTATGGTGCAGATACGGGTAAGCCTTGCGACCACAGACCTCTAAGGCTCATTTTTAGGCGTTCATATCCCGGCATATAGTCCTGATAGAATAATGCAAAGTTGAAACGTTGATCTGTAGGCAGAGGAACTTTTACCCCGTCTATTTCCTGTTGCGTTTTCATTATTCCCAGACTAATCCAGCTATCTACACCCGGAATAAATTCTCCGTACAGCTTCATGTCCATCCCTAGAGCAAAGCCTTTTGAACTATTTTCTCCTGAATAACGTATTTTTACATTGTTTACTGTATATGGAATCAGATCAGATAATTTCTTATAGTATATTTCTCCTGATAACTTCAGAGGTGGAGAGTTGTGTTCGCCCCCGCCTCCAAAATAATAATCACTTCCTAGTACGACATGAATCGATTTTTGTGATTTAATATCTTTATTCAGCTCGATAACATTGTTCCCATCTACATTTATTACTTTTTGGAATTCTTTGTAAAAAGGAGCCTGATAATAAATGCCTCCCGCTAGTCGTATCGAGAAGTTTTCGATTCCGCTTGGTACAAAAGCTATAGCTCCACGTGGGCTTACTATCAGTTCTTCATTGAAAGTCCAATAGCTCGCTCTGACTCCGGCATTTATAATAAATAAGCCATTGTCTGTATTGAGTTTATAAGTGTCTTGTATATATCCGGAGAAACGAGAAGGCTTGATTTTGTTATCTGCTTTCAGATTCGAATATAGATTGACATCTATTCCTGTATTTGGTAGAGAGTAACCCGCAGAATCTCTCATTTCCCACTCTTTGATCTTATCTCTTACATTTTCTTGTTGATAAGTGAGCCCCCATTTCAAGAGGTTACTTCCTATCTTAAAGTCTCCGAAATGACTGATTGTATATACTTCCGATTTCACCTCATTGCGTGCATGTTCAATATAGCGTCCTATCCCCAGCAGAGAAGATTCGTCAAAGGTTTCATTTCCCTCTACTATGTTCTGTTCCTCCAATATATAATTGCCTTCTATATCATAACGTTCTCTTTCGTCAGAAGAGAATGTAGAGCCGGTAATACCTATATTTATATTTTCATTTATTCTGCCTTTCAGCGTCAATACTGCTTGGTAAGTAATAAACCTGTCCTTTTCCCATCCATCAAAATATACGGTAAAGTTTCGAGGCATGGTAAGTGTACCAAAACTAGTACTGCGTGTCTTGGGCGTATATTCATAAGTATTGTGCGAATAGTTTCCCAGCATACTAACTTCCCATTTGGGCGACAAGTCGTACGTTATATATGTTTGAGCATCAATAAATGAAGGGTCGTATTCGGCTTTAGTATCGGTAGAGCTCAGTAAGGACTGAGTTGTTTTATAACGAATTCCCGTAATCTGCGAGAATTTTCCTGTCGAATTACCGATATGGACACTTCCCCCTAGAAGTCCGGCAGAGGCAGACGCTTCAAACTCTTTTGGTTTTTTATATGTAATATCAAGCACTGATGACATCTTGTCTCCATACTCTGCACTATATCCTCCGGCAGAAAAACCGACGGTTTGCACCATGTCAGGATTTATAAAACTTAACCCTTCCTGCTGAGCTGAACGCACTAAGAGAGGGCGATAAATCTCATTCCCATTAACGTATACGATATTTTCATCAAAGTTCCCTCCACGTACAGAGTATTGCGAACTCAGTTCGTTTGTAGAGCTTACTCCCCCCATCGTTGCGAGGAGAGATTCTATACTTCCCCAAGGATTTGAAGCTCGTCTGGTTGCTAAGTAGTCGACTCGTTCAATAACTGTGGTAACGGTTTGTTGTCCTTCTATAGTAATGGCTCCTAAGATATTATTATCTTCTTTTAAGGTAATATTCAGTACCAAGTCACTTGTAGGTTTAGGTATTATATATTGGTGACGCTGATAGCCTATCAAAGAGAATATGATCTTAATCGAATCTTTAGGTTGTATAGATAATGCATATTCGCCTCTCTCATTTGTTATTACTTCGTTGCGGCTATTGATCTCCGAAATAGAAACGTGTTCCAACAATTTTCCTTGTTGATTAGTAACTTTTCCTGTGATTTTTATTTGCTGTGAATAAGCAAGAGATGTTATAAATATGAGAAGTAATAATATGTTTTTCTTGATCATACGGTCAGTTTTGTGTACACAAATTTAGGTATATATTTTCTGTGTACCAATATATTGATAATTATAAAACCCCATTTGTCTAAATTTGATTTTCTGGGTTATTATAAATCGAACTCAGAAGTCCTAATTTATAATGTTAGATGTAGAAAATGGTAAAATCCGGAGGATCTTACCATTTTCAAGTTTTGTAAAGTTTGTTAATTCAATGAGAATGTTCTCAGTTAAAGCTAGGAAGCTGTTTAGTCTGATTTAGCATCTGCTACAAAAATATATGAATAGATTTAATAAACTGTCAGTATTTATAATTTCTGACCACATGTTTTATAAATCCTATTTTTAATGATCATATTGTATGTGTTAAGATGTTTGTTTATAGATGTTTGAAGGTGTTGTGAGAATGTTGCGGGTTTATAATTAACGGCTTGCATGTTCTTATCTCGGTGACTACAAGGGCATAAAACCTAACGGATATTATTTGTTGAAAACTGATGCGTATTTTTGTGGTAAAGGCAGGCTATTTATAGTAACTTTACAAATTGTGAAAAAGCAAAGATTGAGATATGAATAATTTTGTACACTTACATGTTCACTCCCAATATTCACTGCTTGATGGTCAGGCTAGTATTCAAAAGCTAGTAGATAAGGCGGTTGGTGATGGAATGAAAGCCATTGCTTTGACCGATCATGGCGCAATGTTTGGGATAAAAGAGTTTTTCAATTACGTAAAAAAGAAAAATTCGAAATATGATGCTGCTATTAAGGAACTAAAAACTGAGATAAAGAAATTAGAGGCAGATAAAGAATCAGACAACTCGATTCAGATAGGAGATTTAAAAACCAAAATAAAGGAAGAAGAGGCTAAGAAGTTTAAGCCCATTATAGGTTGCGAATGTTATGTTGCACGTCGAAGCAGACATCTGAAGGAAGGCAAGCCGGATATGAGTGGTTGGCACTTGGTGGTTTTGGCCAAAAATCTTACCGGGTATAAAAACCTTATCAAAATGATTTCGTACGGATGGACAGAAGGTTATTATATGCGTCCCCGTATCGACAAAGAATTGCTCGAAAAATATCATGAAGGACTTATTATCTCTACAGCATGTCTTGGAGGTGAAGTGTCTAAAAAGATTATGTCCGATGATATAGAAGAGGCCGAAAAAACTGTTCAATGGTTTAAAAATCTCTTTGGTGAAGATTATTATCTCGAGTTGCAGAGACATAAGACAAACCGTCCCGATGCAAATGCAGAAGCATATCCTTTACAAGAAAAGGTAAATAAAGAACTGCTTCGTATTGGTGAGAAGTACGGCGTTAAGGTAATCGCAACAAATGACGTTCACTTTGTAGATGAGGAGGATGCCGATGCACACGACCGACTGATTTGCTTGAGTACAGGAAAGGACTTTGACGATCCTAAACGGATGAGATATACAAAACAGGAATGGTTGAAAACAACAGCAGAGATGAATCAAATCTTTGCAGATCATCCCGAAGTATTGACCAATACGCTTGAGATAGCAAATAAAGTAGAATTTTATTCTATAGATTCGGATGCATTGATGCCTTTCTTTACGATCGATGCCTCATTTGGAACCGAAGAAGGGTATAAAATTATGTATTCCGAAGAAGATCTTATTCTCGAATTCGGAGAAAAAGCATATCACCGTTTGGGAGGGTATGATAAGGTTATTCGGATAAAGCTGGAATCAGACTATCTGCGACACCTTACAGTCATAGGAGCAGATAAACGATATGGAAAAGACCGAAGTCCGGAGATCGTAGAACGGCTCGATTTTGAGTTGAATACGATGAAGACCATGGGGTTTCCGGGATACTTCCTCATTGTTCAGGACTTTATTGCTGCCGCACGCAGTATGGGGGTTGCTGTAGGTCCGGGACGTGGTTCGGCTGCGGGTTCGGCAGTAGCTTATTGTTTGGGTATAACAGATATAGACCCTATTAAATATGACCTCCTGTTTGAGCGTTTCTTGAATCCCGACCGTATATCGATGCCCGATATAGATATCGACTTTGATGATGATGGGCGAGGCAAAGTATTGAAGTGGGTAACAGATAAATATGGTCAAGAACGTGTGGCACATATTATCACATATGGAACTATGGCGACAAAGTCGGCTATAAAAGACGTTGCTCGTGTACAAAAACTGCCTTTATCAGAATCTAATCGTTTGGCAAAGTTTGTTCCTGATCGTATTCCTGATAAGAAAAAAGTCACACTACGAGATGCGATAGAATATGTTCCCGAGCTGAAAGAAGCAGCAAACAGCTACGATCCGATAATGCGCGATACAATAAAATATGCGCAGATGCTAGAGGGAAATGTCCGCAATACAGGTGTACATGCATGTGGTATCATTATCGGGCAGCAGGATATTTCAGATATTGTACCCGTTAGTACGGCGGAAGATAAAGAGACCGGAGAAAATATCTTGGTTACTCAGTATGAAGGTACTGTTATTGAAGAAACCGGACTTATCAAAATGGACTTCTTGGGGTTGAAAACCCTTTCGATCATAAAAGAGGCAATTGAAAATATCAAACATACAACAGGTAAAGATATCGATATAGACAGTATATCGTTGGAAGATCCTGTAACATATGAACTCTACAGTCAGGGAAAAACAACAGGTACATTCCAGTTCGAGTCTGCCGGTATGCAGAAATACCTGAAAGAGTTACAGCCATCTAAGTTTGAAGACCTGATTGCGATGAATGCTCTTTATCGACCGGGGCCGATGGATTACATTCCATCATTTATTGCCCGAAAGCATGGAAAGGAAGAGATCAGTTATGATATTCCGATAATGGAGCGTTATCTGAATGATACGTATGGTATTACAGTATATCAGGAACAGGTCATGTTACTTTCTCGTCTATTGGCAGATTTTACACGTGGACAATCCGATGAGCTACGTAAAGCTATGGGTAAAAAGCTTATAGATAAGATGAATGCCCTAAAGGAGAAGTTCATTGCCGGAGGAACAAAGAACGGGCATCAAAAGAAGACACTGGAAAAGATATGGGCCGACTGGGAGAAATTTGCTTCGTATGCATTTAATAAGTCTCATGCGACATGTTATTCTTGGGTTGCATATCAAACGGCTTGGTTGAAGGCAAATTATCCATCCGAATATATGGCTGCGGTTCTCTCTCGGAACTTATCTAATATTACTGAAATTACTAAGTTTATGGATGAGTGTAAAGCCATGAACTTGAATGTTTTTGGACCTGATGTGAATGAATCATACCTTAAGTTCTCGGTAAACAAAGAAGGAGATATTCGCTTTGGTCTAGCAGCCGTTAAAGGTGTAGGGGAGGGGGCTGTAATGAATATCATAGAAGAAAGAAGAAATAATGGTCCGTTCAAAGATATTTTTGATTTTGTAGAGCGTGTGAATCTTAGTGCATGTAATAAGAAGAATATAGAATCTTTAGCTTTGGCCGGAGCTTTTGATAACTTTCCGGGAATGACGCGAGAGCAATTCTTTGGAATGAACGGTAAAGGCGAGACATTTATAGATATGCTTATTCGTTATGGGAATAAGTTTCAGATAGATAAAAATCAAGCTGCAAACTCCCTGTTTGGAGACGATGCTTCGTTTGATATTGCACGTCCCGAGATTCCCAAAGTTGAGAAATGGTCAGATCTGGAACGTTTGAATAAAGAGCGGGAACTGATCGGGATCTATTTATCAGCCCATCCACTTGATGAATACAAGATTATCCTAAATTATGTATGTAATGTAGGTATGTCTGAAATAGAAGATAAAGATGCGTTGAAAAATAAAGAAGTTACCTTTGGGGGGATGGTGAGTGGAATGCGTGAGGGCATCACCAAAAATGGAAAGCCCTATATGATATTGCGTATAGAGGATTTTACCGGTAGTGGAGAGATACCTCTTTTTGGCGATGATTATATCAATTTTAGTAAATATGGCCGTCCCGGTTTATATGTATTTGTAAGGGGGCGTGTGCAAGGGCGTAAGTATGATGCCAATCAGATGGAGCTTAAGATTAACTCAATTAATTTGTTGCCGGACATAAAAGATACCTTGGTGGAGAAGATAACTATTACATTGCCTCTGCATGACATGAATACCCAGATGGTAGAAGAATTATCTACTTTAACTAAAAACAATCCGGGTAATTCATTGTTATATTTTGAAGTAGTAGACGGAGAGCGAAATATGAAAGTAGATTTGTTCTCACGAAGCTATAAAATAAATGTGAAACAGGAACTTATTGATTATCTGGTGGAAAACGAAAGTTTTGTCTTTAAGGTAAATTGAAATTTTTATATCTAAAATAGATTATTTACCTTTGCACAGGAAAAAACAAAATAGACTTAATATATAAAATATATAAACAAATAGACAAAAGTTATGGCTTTAGAAATTACAGATGCAAGTTTTGAGGATGTTCTAAAATCGGACAAGCCTGTCGTTATTGATTTTTGGGCAGAATGGTGTGGCCCATGTCGTATGGTCGGCCCAATTGTTGAAGAATTGGCCGGTGAATATGCCGATAAAGTAACCATTGGTAAAGTAGATGTGGATAACAATGACGAGATTACCTCTAAATATGGTATTCGTAATATCCCTACTATACTTTTTATTAAAAATGGTGAAGTGGTTGATAAACAAGTTGGTGCTGCACAGAAATCTGTTTTAGTAGACAAAATTGAAAATCTATTGAAATAAATTCTGATCTTCATAGAGAACAGTGATGAATTACAGATATTGACAGTAATTTAAATATTGAAGATATAAACAAGAAAGCCGTCTGATATTTTTCAGACGGCTTTCTTTATTTTGAAATTCTAAAAGTCAGCTTTTATTTTTTCGGATTCATAATTACTTCTATATGATTTCCTTGAGATACCAATTGTTTAGTTAAAGCTTTGATATCATCTTTGGATAGAGAGTTCACAAGAGCTAAATAATTTGAATGGTTATCTTCCCCATAGAAATATTTGGAACCTAATATGCCCACCCAATAGCCGTTTTGTTTTTCATCCTCCTGGAATTTCTTTACCATATATTCTTTTACTTTCAGGAAGTCAGTGTCTTCAGGGCCGTTCTCAGCTATCTTATTTATTTCGCGGCTGATAATAGGTGTTATTGAAGCAACTCTTTCAGGATCAGTATCAAAAGACATTTGCAATACACTTTGACCTGCCGGAATACGAGAGATCCAAGAGCGTACCCCAACGCCATAAGTACCGCCGGCTTCTTCTCTTACTGTACGCACGTATACAATATCCAATATTTGCTTAAGCGCAGATAATGCAATTTGATTTTTTTGCTCATAGTTCAGAGTTCCGCTATACATTTCGAATGCAGATGTTTTTGGCGTTTTCATCTCTTGTTCAAAAACATTTTCAACGTGTCCTTTACGTATATTCGAATCTACATTCTTGTATTTGGCATCTTTGTTTCCTGATGGTAGTGCAGCAAGGTATTGTTCTACCAATGGTTTCAGAATAGCTTCGTCCACTGTACCCACAAAGTTGAAAACAAATGAACCCGGATTAGCATATATTTCTTTGTATATTTCAATAATGCGATCGTAGTTCAACTTTTCTGCATCTTCTAACAACATAACTTGCATGCGAGGGTTGTCTCCATACATTGCTTTTGTTTTGTTGATATTCAAGATGAACGAAGGTTCGGAAGTTAAGTTCTTCAGCTGATTTTTGATCAAATCCATAATGTTGGAGTATGCCCCTTCGTCTTTGCGAGGAGCAGTAAAATATAGATAAGTCAACTGAAGCATTGTTTCCAAATCCTTCATGTTTGAAGAACCATTGAAACCTTGTGTATAAGCCGATATGCTATTGTTTACATTTGCAGATTTGCCAGCCAATACTTTCTTGAGATCTGTAGAGCTGAAATTGCCAATACCGCCTACTGATGGAACCATTGAAGCCATATTTGCATTATAGATATCAGCGTCAGGAACGATAGAAGTTCCTCCATAAGCATGAGCAGACATTAGTATCTCGTCATCTTTAAAGTCCGTTTTTTTAATAACTACTTTCATGCCGTTCGATAGTGTCCATATTGTAGTCCCTAGCGTGTTATCGGCTTCAGTCTTTACGATAGATCCCGGTTTTGGTAATTGGCTTACAAGAGGTTCGTTAGATACGGCTTCTTGGTATGCAGTAATATCTTCGGCTTCTACTTTCTTAAATACATTCAATAACTCATCTGTTGTAGGATACACAAGTCCTTCTTTTTCAGGGCCTGTTACGGTAATCACAATATTCTTATCCGCAATCAATTGTTTTACAACAGCGTTAATTGCTTGAGCATTAATAAATGGAGCAAACTTCTTAACGAAATCATATTCGTATTCGATACCCGGTATGCCTTCATCGCCGGTAAAGCTTCTTACATATTCTTGAACGTATCTGTTGTTAAGCTCTTTATTTCTGTTGTTATACATATTTTCATATTGTTCCAATAAAGTAGCTTTCGCTCTTTCTACTTCAGCATCAGTATATCCGAATCTTTTGATGCGTTCATTTTCTCTTATCAGGCTCGCTAAAGTCTCATCAACTTTTCCTTCCTTGCTTAGCGCAATAGTGGTCCATGCATCTTTTGTTTTTGATACGAAGAACTCTCCATCGTATGCGTAGGATGCAGCAAAGGGAGCATCTCCTTTTTGAGATATTTCCTCTAAGCGATCTGATAGCATATTCGAAGCAAGGCTTTTAATGAAGCTAATAATCAGGCCTTCCTGAGTTTGTTTTGTCTCAGCTGGTATTACATCGTGCTTAATATACAGAGTTACTTGAGTTCTTACAGCCTCAGGGTCGGTAATAACAGATACAATTGGTTTATCATTATCCGGAACAGGGAAGTAAACTCTTTCTGCCGGATTTACCGGTTTAGGAATGTCAGACCACATAGCTTTTATCTTGGCCTCTACTTCATCTACATTGATGTCTCCAACAATAACAATGCCCTGCAAATCGGGACGATACCATGTATGGTAGTAATCGCGTAATGTCTGATAAGGGAAATTTTCTACGATTTCCATTTTACCAATGGGCATGCGGTCGGCGTATTTACTTCCTTCGAAAATAACAGGAAGTTGTTTGTCCCATATGCGGTACTGAGCGCCGCTACGGGTACGCCATTCTTCTTTTATAACAAGTCTTTCTTCATCAATTTGCTCATCTTTCAGAGCGATAAATCCAGACCAGTCGTGCAATACCATCAAGCATGAATCAATAATCGCATCGCGTACTACGGGAACGTCATCTAGATTGTATACAGTTTCGTCAAACGAAGTGTATGCATTTACATTTGCACCAAATTTAACACCGATTGACTCCAGATAATTTAACATGGTCTTTTTCCCCGGAAAGTTTTTTGACCCGTTGAAAGCCATGTGTTCAAGAAAGTGGGCTAATCCTGCCTGATTGTCTTCTTCCTGCATAGAACCTACCTTCTGAGCGATATAAAAGTTAGCTCGTTTCTCAGGGTAGGCGTTATGACGGATATAGTATGTAAGTCCGTTTTCTAACTTCCCATATCTAACCTGCGGATCGATAGGTAGTTTTTCCATTGTTTGTGCTTTGACAAGTCCGGCTATGGCTAGTAAAGCGATAAAAATAAAAGACTTCCTCATATTATTAATGTTTAAAGTGTTATTCTATAATTAGTTTAGAAAGTACCGGCTTATGATCGGAGACGAAAGTTCCATTTAAAGTGTCGGGCAAGACTGCATAATCTTGTACCTTTATTTGTTTACTCACAAATATATAATCAATTAGAGGACGTTCGCTTTCAGCTAGTCTACCAAAGTTGTGGAATGTCCAGTCTGTACCTGATGTTTTTAGGGCAACCGTTTTGCTGTCTATCAGGTGATTTGCTTTTGAAGCATCTGTAATATTTTTAATCGCTTCCGATTGCGGAGTATCATTAAAATCTCCTGTAAGTACTATCGGCAGACCTTTTCCCAGCTCTTCAGCTTTCTTTAATAGTAAGTTTCCACCTTCTTTGCGGGCAATCGACCCATCATTATCAAGGTGTGTATTAATAGCAAATATTTCTTTACCTGTAGTTTTTTCTTTTAGTATAGCCCAGGTTGCCACACGTATATATGATGCATCCCAACCTTTAGAACCTGCCACTTCGGGCGTTTCACTTACCCAGAATGTGCCGGACTCTATAGCCGAGAATCTATCTTTTTTATAGAAAATGGGGCTGAATTCTCCCTTGTCTGCACCATCTTCACGTCCTACGCCTATTGCTGTGTATTGCGGCAGGCGTTCTTTCAGGTCATTCATCTGGTTCAACAAAACCTCTTGCATGCCGAGTATATCCACATCATTCATCCGAACCATTTCAGCGGCATTGTCTTTTCTGTATTGCCAGCTGTTAAGACTGTCGCTGGGAACATCCAAACGAATATTGAATGTCATTACATTCAGCTCTAAAGGTTTTGTATTACAGGATGATATGAAAAGTAAAGAGGAAAGTAATAAGTAAATTAATTTTTTCATTTTAAGAACGTTAATTGAATGAAACTATTTATTGGTATTTGAAATTTATGCAAATAAATTATACAATTTGGGTAAGAAAATAATAGCTCCGCAGATGACAGATATTACAGACGATACAAAAACTGCAGCTGCGGCAAGGTCTTTTACTTTTTTTATAACTTCATTCCACTGAGGTGATATATAATCACATATATTCTCGATGGCAGAATTTATTATCTCTAGGCTAAAAACTAACGCTATCAGAATACATATAACAAGCCATTCTGTATTTGATATTTTTAAAAGAAATCCAGCCGTAACTACAACTATTACAATAGCTATATGTATACGGGAATTATGCTCTTCCAAAAATAATACTCTCAAACCGTTTAGTGCATATAAAGCCGATTTAGAACGCTTTTCTAGCGAAAATTTCTCCGAACCTTTTTTGCTCATTTCAGGCAACCCTTAAATTGGAATACATTTGAATCGCTAATTTAGTAACAAAAAAATGATAAAAAGACAGTTCCTGCTTCTTTTTGGTAAATAACTTTTGCTTTTTATTTGTTTCTGATATTCGGTTTCTGTAATTTTGAATAACAAAATCTGAAAAATCTGAAAAATATGAAAAAGTACATATTCTTTTTATTATTGTCTATCGGATTGACTTCTTGTAATTTGAGTTATCAAAACAATCTGGAGAAAATGGGTGATGCTGTAAGGCAGCATATGAGGTACAGGGATGCAGATAATGGGACTATAACCAAGGTGGAATACTTTAAGCCGATATCGTACGAAAAAATAGCCAAAGAAAAACGTCAGAAACCTGATGAGGCTTATCTATTTCGGGTATACATTCAGGGTACATGGTCTTATGACAACAGTTATAGGATATATAATATCAATGACACTGTCAATTGTTATCTGAACGAAGACAAAAAGGTGTTGAGGATGGATGAGAATAAAGAAAACTAAGAAAACTATCTTCAATATATAGAAAATAAGAGGGTGTTTCTTCTTTCATTTTAGAAAGGGAAATTGCCCTCTTTTAATATATCTGCTCGATTATTAAATTATTTCATGTAATTTTGTATTATTATCATATTTAAGATTATCGATGAATACTTTTGGAAATATATTCAGACTTACTTCTTATGGAGAGTCTCATGGTGCTGGTATCGGAGGAGTTATTGATGGTTGCCCTCCCGGGATAACCGTAGATATGGAGTTTATACAAAACGAACTAAATCGCCGTCGCCCGGGACAATCTAAGATAACTACTCCTCGCAAAGAAGCAGATGAAGTAGAGTTCTCATCGGGTATATATGATGGTAAAACTACCGGAGTACCGATAGGATTTCTTATTCGAAATAATAACCAGCATTCGTCAGATTACGACAACCTGAAAGATATTTATCGTCCTTCTCATGCAGACTATACATATTCTCAGAAGTATGGTATACGTGATCACCGTGGAGGAGGCAGGTCGTCGGCCCGCGAAACTATTGCTCGTTGTGTAGGCGGGGCATTAGCTAAGCTTGCGTTGAAACAATTAGGAGTGGAAATATTGGCTTATACTTCGCAAGTAGGACATATAAAGCTCGAAAAACTATACAAGAATTATGATCTGTCGCTTATAGAATCTACGCCTGTACGTTGCCCCGACCCTGAGAAAGCAAAGTTAATGATAGAACTTATAGAAGAGGTTAAGTCGAAAGGGGATACTATTGGCGGCGTTATTTCGTGCGTTATAAAGGGTGCTCCTGTAGGATTAGGAGAGCCTGTATTTAATAAGTTACATGCCGCTTTAGGGAATGCTATGCTTGGCATAAATGCGGTGAAAGGGTTTGAATACGGCGATGGATTTGATGTCAATCACAGAGGATCGGAGGTCAATGATGTATTCTATAACGATAATGGTAAGATAGGAACCAAGACAAACCATTCGGGAGGTATACAAGGTGGAATATCAAACGGACAAGATATTTATTTTCGTGTAGCTTTCAAACCTGTGGCAACAATTTTGATGCATCAGGAGACTGTAAATAAAGATGGAGATAGTACAGATCTTAAGGCTCGTGGACGTCACGACGCTTGTGTTCTACCTCGTGCAGTACCAATTGTTGAGGCTATGGCGGCGATGACTATTTTAGATTATTATCTTTTGAGTTGTACTAATCGTGTTTTCTTGGATAAGCTTTCTTAGGTGATCTCAGCCCTTTGATCAAGTGCTTAGTTGCTAAAATGGGATTGTGAAGTAGCATTCGTGGACCGGAGTATTTCATAATTTCTTTTATTCTTTCTCTCATTTCCGAACTATAGCAGTGAACTTTACAGTTTTGGCATGTAGGTTTATCCTCACCAAATATGCATTTCGTTAACTTTCTTTGTGCGTAATTGTTCAGTTCAGCGCAAGACGAGCATAAAGCATGGCTTGTACCATGTTTATCTTTACAGTACAAGTGAATCATCTTTCCGATGGTCTTTTTTTCAGTAGTATTCATTTGCAAAGAATCTCCTATATAGAAGACAGGTATAATGATTATGATCAAAAATGATCCCTCTATTATTCAAAGTTAAACACAAGTGATATCATTCGTGTTTTTCCCGATGAAATCGCTTGAGTATATTTAATTAAATCTTTATCAGATAAATCTGATCTGTCTTTATTTACAACATCAGTCAGTCCGAATGAAAATTTTAATTCAGGACACAGTTTAAATAGCGGTAAATACAAATTACATCCAACGCCAAACTCCAGACCATAGTCCATCGACTTGAATCGAAGTATATCATTCTTCTTTTGTCCGATATTTAAAGCTGCGTATGCTCCAGCAAGCAGATAGGGTCTGAAATTCCCTGTACGATCTGCGCTAAATTTGAGATAAAGAGGTAGTGTTAAATAATTACTCCTCAAGGCTGATTCATATTCTTTACCGGATGTTTGTTCTTTAAAAACAAAACGCCTTTCCCCGAAATGTAGAGAAGGAGTGGCCCGCAGATTGAAATATTGATTCAAATATCTGTCGGCAATCATACCTACGCTAAATCCTACCGAATAGGAGGGGATTTCCGTAAACCAAGCTTCACCGTTATCTCCCACATAGCCCGAATGTGATATAATAAGGTCTTGTGCTTGGAATCCAACCATAAAGCCCAAATGATACATCTTTTGATCTGCAAAAGGTAGGTTTTGCGGTTTACGAGTCTGTGCCTGCATATTAATACCGAACAGGACAATAAAAGATAGGTATAATAGTATTAATTTTTGCTGTTTCAAAATTCAGTATTTATTTCTAATAACGTATTTGCTGTTAGTTATTGCAAAGTACTTATTTTAATCTAGAAAGCGTAAAAATAGTAATTTCTTCATCTTATTGATGTAAAACAAAAACTATTCATAATGAGTTTATTGCCAGGTAAATAATATTGATCGAGACTTTCGTAAATAGATATAAACAATATAAATATTAATAATATCTAATCCTATCTATTTTAGATACAGAAAAAACTCATTATATTTGCCAAATCAAAGTTAGTAATAATATTAAAAAAACAAAAATCATGGCTTACGTTATTAATGAAGATTGTATTGCTTGCGGTACTTGCATCGATGAATGTCCTGTAAATGCAATATCAGAAGGAGACATCTACAAAATTGATCCAGATGCATGTACTGACTGTGGTACTTGTGCTGATGCTTGTCCAACTGAAGCAATTCATCCTGCTTAATTAGAATTATCAGGATAACAAAATATAAAGGAAGCTTTTTAGCTTCCTTTTTTGTTTTTATAGTAGTTATCATGAGAAGTCTTAGTCCTTTCTGTTTTTTATTGAATGCTTTGTTAGACTATAAAAGTGATTTGTTTGGGAATTGAGGGTGATTGTTATGGAATTATTCCAGATTGAGACTCTATATGATATAAATAATATGATATGAGAACTGTATTGTTGCCATCTATCTTTATGCTTATTTTTATACTAATATCTTGTAAAAAAAATCAAGATCAATCAATGATAGGGAATAGAGAAAAAAATCTATATGTTGGAAGACTCTTAGAATTGAATCTCAAAATCAGGTAATAGTTATTGATAAATATGAGAATTATGGAGTTCGAGATACATGTGACCTTAAAGAGATAAGAATCAATGAATCTGTCATCGAATATGAGCCTATAAATAGAGGACAAGAATATTTTGACATAACAGAACAAGAGAAAGATTCAGTGTTTTATTATATCTACGATATTGTAACAAATCCTGTTTATACAGAACAATTCGCGACCTGCTATGTAGGTAATATTTTTATTGGATTTAGTACAGGGAGTGCAACTCAACTATGTAAATATAATTCCGTTGGCAATTGGACTACAATATCACTTTCAACAGAGAAGTTGTATAATTTATTGAGAAGAAAAACAAAAATTTCAAAGTATTCGATTTCTATCGAATGATGACTGGATGTTTCTTGCATTCTTCAATGCTTGGTTTCTCTGATTATACATTTGCAAGCATTGTAAAATATTCCAAAATCAATATATAAAACAAAAAAGCAACCTCAATTGAGATTGCTTTCTTTTTAGTTGCGGAGACCGGATTCGAACCGATGACCTCCAGGTTATGAGCCTGGCGAGCTACCACTGCTCCACCCCGCGATCTTGTGAGTGCAAAAGTATAGAAATAATTGTAACATTCCAAATAAAAACGGGTAAATAAATAAATTTTTTCTATACTTGTAAGTTACTTATTGATTACAAGGGTGTTAAAAAAGGAAATATTTTACCACGTATAAGTAAGTCCAAAACCTACCATCTCATTATATTGAAAATATCCCCAATCTCCTTTTTTAGTCGGAGGTACACCATCGTCATAGCGCAGGTAGAAATAAATAGACGTTGATAAAAATCTATTTAGGTTCATTGTGTATTTATTCTCACATTCAAATAGTATTTTCTCATAGTTTGTAAAATACATAATTCGACTTGTGAATTTGTTATATCGGTTAAATGAATATGATATATCTGCCTTAACTGTAGATCCTAAATCCAGTTTACTTTTCTTCCCTTCATCTACTCCATATCTCGACTTGTCCACCATTGTATCAGCTACTAAAGTGTAGTTAATAGAGGCTGGAGATAGTTCTAACGACAAGTTTAATCGCTTGTATTTATCTTTAGGTGATATGTTTTCTGTAGTGTATCGCATACCAATACCCGAATTGACAACTAAAGGAGAAAATAAAGATCTTACTCTCGATTCACTGTTTACAGGATAACCTCTGAATATTGGTGTTTCTATCTTTAAGTTGACATTGTATGACCATTTTTTAAATGCAGTTATTCCAAAAAGACTACTGTTTCTTACATAATCTTCAATGATACTAATTTTATGGAATTTGTCGGCAGGTGTTCTCTGGACATTTAAACGCCATTCGAAAGTGTTTTCAAAACTAGTCTTGTTTTTCTTATACTTTACATTCAGCTTGTGATAATTTATTATGCTAAAGTTGCTATTCCCTCCATTGTACCAATTGTCTGAAAGCTCATTCTGATTTATCTGCAATGAATGTTCTCCTGTTTTGATCCAATACACCGGTTTTATTCGTATTTTCTCTACTTCCGGTTTATTGATGCCTATCGGATCATCAGTTGTAAGTAAATCTTGGAATATACTCTTTTTCTCGACTATAGTCTCCTTTAAGAGAGGAATGTCTTTAAAATGAAATACATTCAATTTAACCCTTTGAGGATTATTCATGTAGTACTGTCTTCTTTCAGCCTCTATCTCCTTAACCCGTGCAAGTTTAGGCGCAAAAGTACTATCCGGAGATATCAAATGAAACTCGCTTGTAGTATCATTTTCTGATTTTTTTGATAAGAAGTCCATATCTGATGGTAATATCTTACCATCAAAAACAACAGGTAAGAATACCGGATCAAAAATCACCGTATCTCTAAATGATACATGATCATCAAATGGCATCCAATCATTTTTTAGAATAAGCAGTCCTTTTTCATCTCTTAGAGGTTGCAGAT
Source organism: Dysgonomonas sp. UBA7630 (assembly GCF_002483985.1). NCBI lineage: Bacteria > Pseudomonadati > Bacteroidota > Bacteroidia > Bacteroidales > Dysgonomonadaceae > Dysgonomonas > Dysgonomonas sp. UBA7630. The sequence goes on along the minus strand of NZ_DLIY01000023.1, from coordinate 38,094 downwards.
TACTCGCATTTAATCCATTTGCATAAGCAGAGTCGATTCTTAACGGAGCCGAAAATCCTTTGGTTGTATCTCGTGTTGAAATCTTCTTGAGTTGCCTGTCTATATTTGTTATATCTTTCAAAATACTATCTTTCTGTTGCCTTACAAGACCTGTATTCTGTGCATTTACAGATGTAGAAAATATAAACAAACATATAATAAAACAGAGGTAGACTTTATTTACTCTCATTTTACTTATCTTTTTCAGAGAAAGTTATCCTTAATAATTTTCATTTTATAAGATGCAAATTTAGTAATTAAATCCTATATTTAATGCTTTATTATCCCGGGAGATAATAAAAAGATTCAATTTAGTGAATTAATTGTTAAATAGTTAACCCTATTATATAATTATGGACTTAATGTGTTTAAGCCCATAATTATCAAATATTTAAATATTTACCACATCAATACAATGTAAAAAGTTTTATCTTTATCAGGACGATATTCGGTCTTGAAATCTGAATATGTCAGATAAAATCCGACTCCACCCGGATAAAAGTCGTAATCAGCAGTCTCTGTCCATAACAATTCACCCTTATCATCTTTTCCCCCTAGATGTAGAACATAAGGAAGTCCATTTTTGACGCCTTTGGCGGTTTCAATATATCCAATAACAGCACCCTCTTTATAAATGAAGTTACTTAATTCATTTAGGGGTTTGTTTACAAAGAAATGAGAATTGAGCTCCCCTGGATCTCCTACTAATTTCCACTCATTGGGTTTTATCGTAAATGATGTTACGTACCAATTTGTACCATAACCATCCTTTCCATCGATACCATCTTTCCCATTCAGTCCACTTTGTCCGGAAGGACCCATTGGTCCGGAAGGTCCTTCACATGATGAGAATAAAGAAAATGTAATAGCTACGATTAACAATAAAAATAAATTCTTCATAATAACATAATTTTAAATATAAATAATGCTTTAACGTCTGCTTCTTTCTTGTTCTTGCCTTTCTTGCGCCTCTCGTTGACGGCGAGACTCTGTTTCTCTTCTTTCTTGTTCTTGCCTTTCTTGCGCCTCTCGTTGACGGCGAGACTCTGTTTCTCTTCGTTCTTGTTCTTGTCTTTCTTGAGCTTCCCTTTG